>JACKGH010000001.1:669768-1004653 GCA_020632075.1 Candidatus Nomurabacteria bacterium
GATGTCGATTACAACCGTGCCGAAGCTCTTTGACGTTGTCAACATCGTCGCTCAGACAACAGACCTGATCCGAGACAACTTCCGCAACCATAACCACTCGCCCCACCAGCTACGCTGCATGATCGATGCTGCATTACAAGACTGGGCAACCAATCAAGACCTGGGGTACATAAGCAGTCAAAGTAGTTCATACTCAGGGCAAGACTACGTCCTTTGCACCGAACCACTAGAGAGTGCTGATAAGTATGTGTACGGCTTCGCTGAAGCGACTACCATCGCCTGTATCATGGAGCGCGCAGGTGATAAGTGGTTACCACAAGTAGCTGTGATACACGATGCGCTGCACCAATGGACCTGGGCAACAAGTACAGCAACGCTACCACGCACCAACATTTGGCATAAAGGGTATCACCCTTCTTCATTTGCCCCGCATCAGGTGCAAGCACCCTACCGCGTGCAGCTGTCGGAAGACCCCTTCTCCCTCTTTGATCTACACGGACTTGAACAGTCACTGCGATCAAACGGCGACCTGGTCACAATGTCAGACAACACACCAGGGTTGGTCGGTGGACTTATCCGACTAGGAACAGTGCACGGCAACGTGTATACAGGCGACAATGCGTGTATTCCTGCCGCTTCAGGACTCATCTTGCGAGACACTTCAGCAGTCATCACTGATCTGGATGGTCAACCGATAGACGGGTTCGAACTATGTCTTGATGGTAACTCTGCAAGCTTGCTCGTGCGCAATGGCATGATCATCGCTGCAAACCATCAGGTGAGCACTGCCATCCAACAGACGATTGCGGGCCAATTCTGAAAACAACATTCCTCGTCCAGTGAAAGCTGGACGAGTTTTTGTTTCTGTATTGACGCAAAATGAAATTACTTGTACTATCCAAATCAGCTTTGTAACTTTCATTTCAACCAGGAGCGCAGCAATGCAACTACCTACACGGAACGATATGATCGACGTGGTCGTCGGAGTGATGAGTGTACCGAAAGACCATTTTCGCTCCCTCATTCTGGTCGACACGAAAGAAGACGGCACGACCGTAAGTACAGTCGACAAACAGATCAATGACCGACTGCTGGAATGGAGTCGCCGGTACCAAGATGTCGGTTTTATCGGCGAAGAAGGCAACGACTACCACGGCGAGGATTATATCCTCTGTGCCGATCCGCTTGACGGCAGTGACGCCTTCGCCGGCGGCAACGGCAATGTCGGTATTGCTCTGACTCGTCTATGTCGCATTGCACACAATCTGTGGCTACCCGAAATCACCGTGGTCGCAGACCCGCTCCACAACATGGTATGGACAGCCAGTCAAGACGAGCAGACCGTGGTGGCACGACTAGATCGTGGTCAGATGACAAGACAACAATGTCAAACCACTGATCGCTCGCCACGTCGCGTAACGATCTCAACCTGGCCTGGTGTCCCCTTCCATCTCGATGAAGTCCAGCGCGAAGTCATGCGCCGACGTGAACAGTACTTCCAACAGGAATTTGGCTGCATCTTGATCCCGAGCGCACTCGTAGCCTCTTGCCTGTGGCAAGCCACTGTTTTTGCCGGTAGTGGTGCGACCGAGTCGATCGCAACTTCCCTCCTTGTACAGCAAGCCGGAGGAGTGGCAGTAGACTGCTATGGTCAACCACTGATCCACTTCAAACTGGGTGAACGCTATGGCAAGGTCGATTTCATTCTGGAAGACGGCGCCATCATGGCCGCAAATCAATCGATCGCCGATGACCTGGTGAGGCTCATTCACTCCAAACAAGCTGCGTAGCAGCAAAAACCATGGCCCGTCCAGCATGCTGGACGGGCCTCTTTCTTTTTTGGTATTCTATAGCACACATGAACATTTCCATTGCGCTACACGAAGGCTTAGTCGACGGCATTCCAGAAAAACCAGAACGATTTGTAGAGACCGTTATGTCTGACGTATTCATCTACCCCACCGTAGTGCGCAAGGTGTACAAAGATAACCGCAAAGGCTTCTTCACTGACCTACGCGACCTTGAAGTCCGTCGCCAGTACTACGCCGAAGACTTCGCCTGGAACCAAGGTGCTTCGAAAGATATTCACCTTGGACTGCGCGGTGTCCAACAGACAGAAGCCGGCGCCTACGAGATCATCGCGGCCGAACTGGCGGACGAATGGTTTATTGAAATGAAACGAGTCCGTGACGACGACACTCTCTTCCGTCGTCTCAATGAAGGCACTACTACTCGTGAAGATGTCGCTGCTCTCGCTAAAGCACAGACTGAAGCCCTCGATGCTCTAACCGAAGAATACCTCCACACGTTTGAAGACCTGCTCGCCCGCGGCCTACGCGACCTCTGGCACGCTCGGCTTGATGGTGACTTGCGTATGTTTGGCAAAAACTTCAGTGATCAGATCGCGCCGGAGCTAACTGACCATCGAGTTGATACGCTCCTCAACTTTTTCCATACTCACGACTACTTCACCAATATGGACCCCGACATGGCATCGGTTGCGATTGATAACCACGCCGGAAACGTAGTCTTCCACGAAGAACGTCCGCAATTTATTGATATCCACCTCGCCAAGCGCGACTGGCGCGTGATCGACCGCAACAACAACATCGCTCGCATCGCCACTTGTGTGCGCGTCCTCGGTAACAATGAGCTAGCTGACGCCATGTATGAAGCCTACCAAGACCATCATGAGCTAGCACCAGCTGAAGTAACTGCCTTCCAGGAAGCCTACAATGCGTTCATCAAGGGTTACTACTACACCTATTTGAAACAGCCTGACATTGCAAAGAAATATTTTACGTTTGCAGATGCGACTTTGGCTGAGCTGTAGAAACACAAGGCCGGCCTTCGGGGCCGGCCTTTTGTTTTCTAACTTGTATTGTCTTCGTGCGTTCTCCATTAGCTGCGCCCGGACTTTTCTGCATCTTCTCCTCGTATCTCAGCGATTTTTTATACACCTCTTTCACCATCCACGGCTCGGCGCGCTTGCCGCGGTGTGGCACAGGGCGACATACGGACAGTCGGTTTCACCGTGGATGAGTTCTAGCGGCGCGTTTTTGATGACCTCGGCGTAGCTGTCGGTCTTCGGAAACGTGATCACCCCAGTAAACGAAATCGTCCCGCCGAGGTCGAAAAAACGCGCCGCCTCCTCATACGTCCCCGCATAAAAATGCACGTTAAACGGCACCTTCGCGTATTGTTTCAAAACATCGTGCACATCTGCGTACACACTACGTCCGGTCGGACTTTCCTTCCCTGGCTGCGGCCCACGAGTATGGATCATCAGCGGTAAGCCAAGCTCATTGGCAAGCTCGATCTGCGCGATAAACGCTCGCTCTTGCGTTTCGTAACTCCCCTCTGGCGTATGCCAATAGTCAAAACCACACTCACCAACGCCGACCACTTTGGTACTCTTGGCAAGCTCACGATACAGATCACTATCGAATTCCTCCCCCTTACTCTTGAACGGTTCACCACCCTCACCGATCTCATCTTCATCGTGCATACCCGGCACGGTCTGGATCGGATGGAGGCCAATAATTGCGTAGCAATTATTGGCCTCGCTTGCCAACTCCACCGCTCGCTTGCTCGTACTCGCCTTTGTTCCGACATTGATCACTGCCACATCCTCCTCAGCACATTTCTTCGCCATTTCCAAAGCATCCTCAGCAAAAGCAGAGAGATTAAGGTGTGCATGTGTATCAATGTATTTGAAAGACATAGTTATGATTCAAGTCGTGCAAAGAGATTCTCCGGTTTCTTGTTTGTAAGCACTGCTTCTCTAATAACTCTTGAGGTTTCCGGCATGTACGGCTCCAGTTCTACTGCTTTATACCAAAGTTGAATTACCAAGAATTTAATGATTTCTTTTGCGCTCTCAATTTCCTCACCAAGTTCTGATTTAATTCTCTTATACGGCTCAGTGACTTGGATCTTTTCGTCAACCGTTTTAATACTCAGACTCATGTACCACTCAATCTGATCATTTCCTGACCAGATGTAATCCAAGGTTTTTTGAAAATCAAAATTTTTCAATTCTGACAACCCCACTCCTTGATCGTCCAAGAAACTCACGTTTGGCACCTCAACCGGTGCATCGAGGTGCGTCTCTGCCATTTTCATAATCCGCGCTGTGAGATTACCCAGGCCGTTCACGAGGTTCGCGGTGTACCACTCATCGAGTCGGTCCCAGGTGATGTCGGTGTCTTCAAATGGATGAACGTGGCGGAGGAGCAAGTAGCGGGTCGCCTCAGTACCATACCGAGCCGTCAGCTCGTACGGACTGATCACATTGCCAAGCGATTTACTCATCTTCTGACCACCACTATTGATGAAGCCACCAATGAAGATCTGAGTTGAGGTTGGGAGTTCTGCTGAGAGGAGCATCGCCTGCCAGATAGCGCTCTGCTGACGAAGATTGTCCTTCCCCGCAAATTGCACCCCTGGCCACCAACCACCGAAGTCGGCTTTTTCTGGCCAGCCAGTCACTGAGATATAGTTGGTGAGGGCATCGAACCACACGTACATTACATGCTCTTCATCGTCTGGCACTGGTACACCCCAGGCCATCTTGGTCTTGAGGCGCGACACACTGAAGTCTTGCAGGCCGCCTTCCACAAACTTCTTAATCTCCGCCAAGCGAAAATCTGGCACCACAAAGTCTGCCTGTTCATAGAGGTCAAGGAGTGCCTGCTGATACTTCGAGAAGCGGAAGAAATAGTTCTCTTCCTCACGCACTTCGATCTCATCATTTGGATGGAGCGGACACTTGCCATGGTCAAGCTCGGAATCAGTCTTCTCAAGCTCACACCCCTTGCAGTACTTCACTGCATGGGTCGCCTTGTAGATATCACCCTTCTCCTTGCAACGACGCCACATCTCTTGTGCTGCATGCTTATGATGCTCGTCAGTCGTGCGCACGAAGTTTGCTTCAGGCAAAATACCAAGCTCAGGCAAAAGCTTCTTGAATTCTTCCGCCAACTCATCGACAAACGACTGCGTATCCTTCCCAGCTTCCTGCGCTTTGTCGTAGATCTTTTGGCCGTGCTCGTCGGTACCTGTATTTAAAAACACCGGATGCCCCATCAACTTAAAGTACCGGGCGTACGCATCGGCGCGCACCAGCTCAGTCGCAAACCCAATATGCGGACTTGAGTTCACATATGGAAGTGTCGTGGTGATGTACTTTGGTGTTTTGTCTGACATAGTCAAAATACTCTAGCACAATCGGAGTGAAATGGAACAGAAAGGCCGGCCCCTTCGGGGCCGGCCTTTTGTCTTCTACTTCAGTTTTTCTACCAGATCAGCAATCGCGACTCGCTCCTGCTCGCCCGTATCACGATCACGCACCGTCACGGTATCTTTAAGTGCTGGATCTTCTTCACCAAGCGACTCAAAGTCGATCACAATACAATGCGGTGTACCGATCTCATCCTGTCGACGATAGCGCTTCCCGACATTTCCATTGTCGTCCCAAGCCACGTTACCAAATTCCTTCTTCAGCATCGTAAATACCTCACGCGCCTTTTCTACCAGCTGCGGCTTGTTCTTAAGGAGTGGTGAGACCGCGACGCGGTATGGTGCCAAGTGTGCCGACAACTTCAAAAAAGTGCGCACTTCACCTCCCATTTCGTCTTCAGTGTATGCTTCACAGAGCACCGCAGTCAGCGCACGCCCTACACCAAACGACGGCTCGAGTACATGCGGAATAAAACGAGATCCGTCTGGCTCAATATACTCCATCGACACCCCACTTGCTTCCATATGGTTCTTGAGGTCATGATCGGTGCGATATGCAAACCCAGCGAGTTCATCAAAACCTTTGCCTGGGTAATTGTATTCAAAGTCGATGGTACGCTTTGAATAGTGCGCTAGATCATTTTCTGGCACATCGTACTCGCGAATGTTTTCGTCAGCTAGACCGATATGACGATGCCAGGCTTGAATATCGAGACGGAGCTTCTCAAACAACTCTTGCCACTCCTCTTCTTTTACAAAATACTCAATCTCCATCTGCTCAAACTCCCGCACTCGGAAAAGGAATTCACGCGGCGCAATCTCATTGCGAAATGCCTTACCGATCTGCGCGATGCCAAACGGCATCTTTGGCGCCATTGAGTCGACGACATTTTTGAAATTCACGAAGATACCCTGCGCAGTCTCGGGACGGAGATATACTTTACCCTCATCACCCGCAGTTGCACCAACGCGAGACTCAAACATCATATTGAAATTACGTGCTTTTGAGAGCGCGTTTCCCTTCGGACTCTTTACTCCATTTTCAGTAATAAGTGCATCGATCTCTTCGAGAGTCTTCCCTTCCGCATCAAGCCCACTGTCTTCAAGCAAGTGATCAGCTCGGAAACGCTCACCTGTTTCAATATCTTCTACGAGCGGATCGCAAAAACCAGCTCCGGTATGACCTGATGCCTCCCAGACTTTGGCATTCATTAAAATTGCCGCATCGAGTCCGTACATATCTTCGCGATCATGCACAAACATTTTCCACCACTCACGCTTGAGATTATTGTTGAGTGCAACACCAAGTGGACCAAGATCCCAAGTGCCTTTAAGGCCTCCATAGATCTCACTTCCCTGAAACACAAAACCACGCCGCTTACACAGCGAAACGACTTTCTCCATTGTTTCTGCAGATTTTTCCATACAAGACACTTTGCTTACTGAACAACCTCACCGTTGTCATCTTGGTAACCCATCTCTGATGAGAGTTCTGTTGTAACAGCTCTCACACTATCTTGCAAGAGGGCGCCCGTAAAGCGATCATTGGCTTTGATACTCTGCTCGTTTATCAAAATTGGCTTCTGACCAACTTGTGAGATACTTGGTCGAATACTCACCTGGAACAGTAGTTCTTTCCGCTCACCTGCTTTGATATCTCCAATGTTCCATT
The DNA here is from genome assembly GCA_020632075.1 of Candidatus Nomurabacteria bacterium. Classification (NCBI taxonomy): domain Bacteria; phylum Candidatus Nomuraibacteriota; species Candidatus Nomurabacteria bacterium. Next base: position 676,682 of record JACKGH010000001.1, read on the forward strand.
GCAATTCCTTCGACACGTTGTTGTACGTCACGATACCCGGCGCATCATATTGATCCAACCAGTTCACGTACACTGGCAGACTTGTCTTCACGATCGCGTTTGCTAGGTCATTTGCACCGCCTTCAGCAACTAACGCAACAGTGTATGTCGTGGTCTCCCCAACCGTTGGAGGGATCGGACCGCTGTCACCAAACCGACCAACATTTCGACCAACTTGCGAGCCAAGCGTAACGCTCGAGGAGTATTTTGCTTCAGCCCGCGAAGTACCGATCAGTGTTTCCTGAGCGCTTGTCTCAGCCACTCGTCGTGCATAGACATTGACCCTAAGATCAAACGACGCGGTTGAACGTTGTTCTCCAGGTGCAACAGTGAAATGCAGTTGGCGTGTATCACCTGGCAAAACCTCCTCAAACGAGTCGTTGTTTGACACTTCCCAGCGGACCGTCCCGGTATTGGAATCATAGAAACCTAACGTACTCTCGATCGAATTCTGATCAAGTGCATTTCCACTTGGCACCACCTCAACCGTCAGGTCGTACACCGTTTCGTCTAGAGTGTTTTTAATACTAACATCTACCGTCGATACATATCCTTCAGCAATGATCACTTCCCGATCCTTACGTCCGTTGATTGCCACCCCAACATCGATAAACGGGCGCTCGATCTGGAATTCGGTCGAAACTTCAGCCAGATTCGCACCAACTAAGTACTGATTATCAGGGTTGGCTGGACCAGCATCAAAATTGATCAGCAAGGTCTCTTCGGTCAAACCAGTCACCACTCCCTCAAGTTTGATGGTGAATTCTTCTTCAGAATCGAGTCGATCGATCCGCCAGACATTCTCGCCGTAGATCGGAGCTGGATCAGCAGATTCGTAGACAAACCCATTTGGATACTGTGCAGTGACCAAAATATTCTCAAGTGGCGTCGACGCGTTCGAAACGGCAGTCAGCGTCACATCGACCAACTGGCCAGAGGCAACCTTCTCAACACTGTCAACTCGCAATACCAAAGGCGAAGAGCTGATGCGGAGCGTAAATGGATCAGCATCCTTGTAAAACATACCGTTTGAACCGTTGATGCGATATTCAACTGTTGCCTCGATCACTTTCTCATCATTCTCCTCACCAAAGATCGCTACTTTCACCGGAATATTCTGTACTTCCCCTGGGTAAACATCATTGATCGCGATACGTTCTTCAAAGAGATTACGTGGGGAGTCTCCAACGGAGCGAGTACCAACTGGATATTTCAAAATAAGGGTTGCAGACTCAATTGCTACAGAGTTTAGGTTGGTAACTGCGATCTCAAGCGGTAGCACCTCTCCACCACCCAAAAGTGGCTGTCCATCTATTGTCAATTGGATATTGTCGTTTGAGATCTGATTCCCGCCAAGCAGCACCCAAAGACTGGAAAGGCCAGCCACAATGATGAAGATCAAAAAGCTCATCCCCAGCACAAATGCACGATAGCGACGTCGTGGCTTAGGCAGCACTGGCTCTTCCATATCTACCGGAGCAGCTGGAGCAGTGGTCTTATCAACCCCCTCACGAAGATCGGTTGTGTGCGGTCGCTCTGGGCGAGTAACGTCCCAGCTCTGCGAGACTTCGACTTTTTCATCAGTCAATTGATGTCGCGAAACTTGCTCCGCAGCTACATCACGCTGATACAGACGCTGTCGCATGTTCTCGATCTGTTCCTCAGTGTGCAAAGGTTTCTTCATAGTGTCTAGTATACCACCGCCCTAGAGATGACTCACTGAAACGGCCTGGGTATATAACCGCTCAATTGCACGGTGCGTTACATCGTCGTGCTGAGCAGATAGTTCACTGATCGATGTGGTACGAATAGATTCTGGGATGCTTTTTTCATCAACATACCCAAGCGCTGCCAAGATGCGCACCTGGACAACCATTTGCACGAATGCTCGCTGTTCAAGCGGTCCAGCAAGGACTTCAAGGGCACTGATCACTAGTGCATAGAGCTCTGGATCGGTTCCTTCTCCGTGCAAAAAGCGACGCAGTAGCCGCACCACACTAACCACGCTCCCGCGCGCGGACTTATCAGTCGCAGAGTGGTAGAAATTCCGCCCCGGTTCGATACTGCCGATCTTCCAGCCCGCCTTCCCCTTCACGAGTGACACGCGCAAGAGCGAAAAGTCCTGGAGCGCGTACCGCTGCCGCGAGCGTTCTTCCCGAACACTACGCGCGTCAGCGTACAGCATCCCCGCGTCACGAGTGAATAGCAAATAACTACGATCAGCCGTATTGCGGTCTTTCGTCCCGCACACGAGTGCTTCAGTGGTGTAGGTTTCGTAGGCCATAAAATATAACACAATCTGAGTCTCCTAGACCGAAACACTGCCAGAGGCTCAACGTCCTCGCTCCAAGTATCGTCGCTGCGGATGTTTCGCTACTGGCAGTGCTCAGTCTAGACCCACAAGGATAGAGTTGGGATTGTGTCGGCACTCAGCGAGTAGGGACTATGCGCGGGAGGGTTTGGCTGGGGCGCGCAAGGAGCGTGTGAGTCGAGTGCCGACCAATTACGACTCTATTCTTTTTGAATCTGGAAACTAAACACATAGTCTCCAGCCTTCACCTCTTCTCCTTCCGCCTCTGCATACACAACTGCAGACGAGCCGACGGTTTTGGTGAGTAGCTCTTTGTTTGCGTCGATTGCGGCTTGGCCAGCTTCGTCTGTCTGGATGGTAAGCTCGATCACATCCTTCTGGCGCAAGACCTTCGGTCTTGCGCCGTCCCTGCACCGCTCGCATCAGTTCGCGCACCGCACCTTCGGCGAGGAGTTCGGGGTAAGGGCTGTATCAAGTCGAACCCAGCCAGACTCTTTTTGTCTAAATTCGCATCGGCAGCACCTGTTTTACGTTTACCTCATCAGCAATAATACTAATCATTTCTGGTTGCTTCGGGATTTCGGTTTCCGGCAGATAAAGCGCTTGCATTGGTTGACGAACTTTAACTCCAGACTTTGTTCGCGCCTCAAGCGCCGAACTCACGATCGTTCGTACGGTAACCATCTGACTTAATAATTCTTCATCCACCTCTCTCCCTTCTGGCCACTTACCAAGATGCACACTTTCCGCATCGTTATCTTCTTTCACTGCCTGCCAGAGATACTCGGCGTAGAATGGCATGGCTGGTGCCATCACGAGCGCGAGCGTACGGAGCGTGTAGCGGAGTGTCGCGAGCGCTCGGGTTTTGTCTTCAGTATCTTCGCCCTTTAGCCTGTCACGACTGCGTCGCAAGTACCACACTGAAAGATCATCAATAAAATCCGTGATCGGCCGAGTCGCCTTATCAAGCTCGTAGCTCTTGTAGCCAGCGGTTGATTCAGCGATCAGCTGATTAAGGCGGGCGACGATCCAGCGATCAAGTACATGACTTGAATCGTCGCCCGCCTTCGTCCCATCCGCGAACATCTCATACATTGCGAGCACGTTATGCAAACGACCAATATTCTTTCGTTGTAGCTCAAGCACCTCCTTCTCAGAGAAGTTGAGGTCTTCCGCGCGGATCACTGGTGACGAGAGCAAGTAGAAGCGCATCGCATCGATCCCCACTCGGTTCGCCAAATCCATCGGATCTGGATAGTTCTGAAGCGACTTTGACATCTTCTTGCCGTCTTCTGCGAGCACAAGACCATTTACGATCACCTGCTCGTACGGTGACTTATCAAACAACGCCACACCCAAAACAAGCATCGAGTAGAACCAGCCCCGCGTTTGGTCGAGTCCTTCAGCGATAAACTGCGCTGGAAAATTCTCTTTCTCAAAAGAATCTGCACACGAGAACGGATAATGAAACTGCGCGTACGGCATTGAGCCACTCTCAAACCAACAGTCAAAGACGTCAGGAATTCGCTCCAGCTTCACACCATTCTCCGCGAGTACGTAATCATCGATGTACGGTCGATGGAAATCGAGCTCGTAGTGATCATTGTGCGGTAGCGGCGCGTATACTAGCTCACGCACTTCGGCATTAGCATGATACGCCGCCTCATCCGCAAAGTAGGCTTCAGACTCCTTGAGACTAAGCCCCTTCACAAAACACTCCAAACCAAACAGCGGACCAGCATGACTCACGATCAAGATCTTCTTGCCAGCATACGTCTCTTCGAGTGATTCGATGAATGCACCCATGCGTACCTGCACATCTCGGCGATTTTCTGAGCCTTCAAGCTTCTTGGTGAAGCGATTTTCCCATGAGGTGAACTGCGCGTTGTAATCTTTCCACTTGCCACCTTCGTAATCATCACTAAGATCAAGTTCACGAATTCGATCATCCTCAAGCACTTCAGCTTCTGGGAATGCAGCAGCAACGATCTCTGCTGTCTCTTTCGTACGCTGAAAACCAGAGTGAATGATGATATCGATCTCTTTCGGCAAATTTGCCATAGCGGCAGCAACCTGCTCCTTCCCTTCTTCGGTCAGACCATCGACATTTTCTTTGTTGCAGCTGATGATGTGCTTCACGTTGCTTTCAGCCAAGCCATGGCGCATCGTGAAGTAGGCATTGCCGCTCGTTGGTGCGAACTCCTGCATCTCCTTGAGCGAACCAAACACCTTCACCTCACTGGTCTCCGGATTCTTCCAGATCGGCAATGGTGCACCCCAATAGCGCTGGCGACTCACTGCCCAGTCGCGCGCACCTTCAAGCCACTTGCCGAAGCGGTTGGTGCCCACATGCGCCGGTACCCAGCCAACTTTTTCATTGGCTGCCACGAGCTTGTCTTTGATGCTCGGCACATCAACAAACCACGACGTGGTCGCATAGTTGAGAAGCGGCGTATCACAGCGCCAACAGTGCGGGTAGCTGTGGGTGATCTTTTCTTTGGCGAAGAGTCGTCCCTTGGCGGCCAGCGCCCGTATCACTTCGATGTCGGCATCCATATGGTTGATCTCCTGCTCCGGCGAATCCTTTGGCTTTACGAGCTGCCCGGCGAAGTCAGTGACGAAATCTTTAAAGTGTCCGCCTTCGTCGACATGATGAATAAGCGGCAAGCCGTGCTCCTGCCCGAGCTTCATATCGTCTTCACCGTAGGCTGGCGCGATGTGTACGATACCAGTTCCCTCTTCACCGACTTCAACGAAGTCTGCGTGGAGCACGGTCCACGCGTTTGGCGCGTCTTCGGTGAGTTGTTCAGCCAGCCACGAGAATGGTGGTTCGACTTTTTTGTCGAGAAGTTTCGAACCTTTGATTACTTCTTCGACTTTCCATTTTTTACCACCGAAACCATACCAAACATCACCATTTTCAAAAGTGTGTAGTTCTCCTTTCTCTAATATGTCTTTTGCAAGAATCAAAAACTTCTCCTCTCCTTTACTAACAGGGAAAGGGTCTACACCTTGCTCATACTGTTTTAACCCCTTCCCCATTTCCACAACCTTCACGTACTCAAACTCCTCATTCACCGCCAACGCCATATTCCCCGGCAATGTCCACGGAGTGGTCGTCCACGCGAGGAGTGATGTATCTGGCTCATCCACCAGCGGGAACTCCACAAACACTGAAATATCCTTGATGTCTTTGTAGCCCTGATTTACCTCAAAGTTCGACAACGTCGTCCCGCAACGCGGACACAGGTGCATACTCTTGAAGCCTTCGAAGACCAGACCCTTCTCATGAAGCGACTTGAACACCCACCACACGCTCTCAGTGTAGGTGCTATCCATGGTCTTGTAGTCGTTTTCCATATCGACAAAGCGACCCATGCGTGGAATGACCTTATGCCAATCATCGGCATATTCCATCACCGACTCGCGCGCTGCTTCGTTGAAATTCTTTATGCCGTACTCCTCGATATCACGCTTGGTCGCCAGACCAAGCTTCTTCTCGATCAAGTTCTCGACCGGCAAGCCGTGGCAGTCCCAGCCCCACTGCCGCCGTACATGGTAGCCCTGCATCGTCCAAAAACGCGGGATCGCGTCTTTCATGGTGCCAGCGAGAATGTGGCCGTAGTGTGGCAAGCCGGTCGCAAACGGCGGCCCATCATAAAAAACGTAGTCGCCTTTTGGCGCGTCGCCCGCTGGCTTCTCTAGTGATTTATTAAAAATGTCGTGTTCCTGCCAAAACGCCAAGATCGCTTCTTCGCGCTCGGCTACTTCAGATTTGGGAACGTCGACGACTTCAACTGAGTCGTTTTCACGACCGTGCATTTTAGTATTCATAGAATTGTAAGTTATGTGTATCAGACATAGTCTCGGTGGTGCGGCTGCCTTTGGCAGCCGCGCCACCGAGACACGCAACGTATCAGGCTGCTTTTTTATCCTATCACCTATTCGTATTTTGCAAAGACCAAAAAGAGCGCCGAAGCGCTCTATTTTCTGTTGGCACAAACAATCACTCGAAGTCCAAGTCACCAGCATAGTTACGGTCGCATGGCACCGAACCAGCCTGAGGTTGTTGCTGGGGTTGCGGCTGTTGTGTTTGACGCAACCAGGGGACTTGTTGTTGCATCTGTTGGGGACCTTTACCGGTCGTGGGTAAAGTGTCCAAAAAGGTCTCCTTGATAAGAATCTGATTAGGATCAGTCTCTTCGTCAGTGACACTCTCGTTAGTCATCTCTCTGTCCTCGTTTGTTTGAGTGGGTCTACGTTGTACTACCCTACCTGAAGTATCGAACGACACTGGAGGGTTCGCAAGTGTGCGCAGTGTACAAAACAAAGGCCGGGCGCTTCGCGCCCGGCCTTTGTTTGTGCACTTAATGAGTATCATTACGCAGCTTCTTGCTGTGGAGCACTTTCCTCATCTTGTGCAGCCTTAGCTTCCATTGACCGTACCAAATCTGGCGCGTCGATTCCTTCCATGCCAGCAGCTGGAGCGCTATCTGGCTCTAGAGTATGCCGGCCCTGCACAATATCCTCGTTACTATAGTCAGTCGGTTCGATACCAGGATCGCCCGCCCACTCATCAACCGATTCCATGTCCAAATCGCCGTCTGCCGGCCCTGACTTTCGTTCTGCTTGTAAAACAATATCTTTATTTGTGAACACCCGCCCTTGCTCTACACCAGCAGCAGGATCGTCTATTTGAAACGCGTCAGGGTTCGCGCCTGTTTCAGCTGCACGTCGAGCCAACTCATCCTTTGATGGCAATTCAGGTCCCTTTTTTCCAAATCCAAACATACAATATATATTACAAAAGTTTTAAACAGTTCTCCTATGATACCAAAAACTACTCAACCGTCACCTTGATATCCTTTGGTTCTCCCGTTGTATCGATCCGTACCACCTCTCGGCCGAGCACCTGGCCGCGCTTGGTCTCCACGCTACAGCGCCACAGACCAGAGAAAAAACTGGTGTTACGAGTGTAGCCTCTATAGCCACCTTCATTAGTACCTGCGATCGTATACCCATATCGAAAATGTTCCTGCCAATCACCATTAACATCTTTATATTCCCAACGGTGATAGATATCAGTCTCAAGTTTTGTCGGCGCATACACACGCGCATAACACGCGATCGAACTACCAGTCGGATGCAGGATCGGTCTCGTCAGCGGCAACCTGCGATACCACGGCTGTTCTTCAGTCTCGATCCGATAGATCTTATTTCCAGTTGGCGCAGTGTAGGTCTCGACTGATTGCACCATCTCAAGTTGGGTGAGTGAAAGCGGGATCGGTGGGATCAAACTTGTGAAATACAGCGCATTGAATCCGATGTAGATCGAGGCCACAGTGAAGATCACCCGCTGCGTATTGACCGCCATGAAGTTTGGCACGATCCGAAATAGCACTTGCACCACAAAGGTCACGATCATGAGTGCAATGAGTCCACTCAGAATGAAAATGCCGTCACCCATCTTCCCAGTAATGACGGGCACAACCAATACGATGTATGAAAAGACTCCGATGAAGTAAAGCGCAATATGATACACGAGTCGATCAGACCGTTTACTCACGAATTCGTTACCAAAGATCACCGCGAGGATGATGAGCAAAAACGGCGCACTCGCCACCCAATCTCCACTCCGGCCGTAGAAAATGAGCATTCCAGAGAGCAACCCACCAAATGCGTACTGCATCCCGACTGGCGCAAAACGTTTGAAGAAGCGCGTGAGGAACCCTGGACCACGCTCTGCCACCCCCACATACAGCAGTAGCAAAGCAGTGGTGGACAATAACGCGTAAAACAACAGGATGAGATTATCAACAAGATTGTCGATCTGATTGAGCAAGATCGTATCGGTAATAAACCCGAGCACGAACGCCACCGTAAGCCAGTGTCGGTGCAGTAATTTAAATGTAGAACCAACGGTCATAGCAGCATCATACCAAACAAAAAGCACTCGGACAGAGTCCGAGCGCTGCGTTTGTGTAACGAATACTTCATGCGACCAACGACGGTCGCCATTCGTACTCTGGCTCTTGTACAATTTCTTGGAACCGTGCGAAGAAATCGCAGTACGCATTCTTCGCATCAGGCACCAGATAATCCAAGATATCGACGTGGCCGAAATGTACGTGCGCCAAACGGTCTTGGCCAGACTGAGTGGTAGAGAGATGCCACAGCGGCTGCTTCTCACCGCGACTGACCCACAGGATCTTCACGCCAAAGAACACAAGCGCAAAGCCAGGTGGCGGTGAAACCGCCTGGTGCACGGTATCACCTGGACCTTTACACGCCAGAAGCTGTCCCCCTTCATCACCAAAATGGATAGTGAGCAGACTGCGATCGACATGCACTTTTGCCCCTGTTTGCTCTACCCCGCTTGGGTAGTACAGACTCCGCAGGGTCGCGGTGCTGTACGGCATCGTCTGTTGCAGACAAGCCCGATATGACGCAGCTGCGCCAAGACCATACAGTTCATCGAGCGCGTCCATGATCTGTGCACCAAGACCAGCAGCATAGGAACGCAAGCTGTCATGCAATACCAGGAACCTGTAGTCGTCTGGCTGAGGTTTGATCTTGTCCAACTTGATAGCAGCATTCAAGGCTGGGTTACTATGGAAAAACCACTTCCGGTCGTGGTTGCCTCCATTACGGACCACGAGTCCGACATCGGCCTCGCTCTCACCCGATAGCTGCACGTGCCACTGATCGACATCATCCAGCCTCACTCGACGAGCGACGAAATCTGGAAACGAGGCCTTGACCTGCTCGACCCGAGCCTGTTCGATCGGGAACATCGCCCAACCGTTTTCCCAAAGTTCTGTTGCAATGTCACTGAAGTTTTGTTGTGTCACGCTCTTATCTCCACGTCAAGAAATCAATCTGAGTAGAACCATACTACATTCCCCTCGGACTGCAAGGGTAATTAAATTGCCCCGTCACCGCGGTAGCGGCAACGGGGCTTGGGGATCGAGGTGTTGTGGACCTCGTTCATACTGGACGACTTGTGGTTCCAGTGGCAGCTAGTATAAACGGTCTTGGAAAATTAGCAAGCTAGAATGCCGCCGGTACTGGAAATGCTTCACAGAGCTTTTGCACCTCGGCTTTGATCTGCTCTTTTTCTGCCGTATCGTCCTTTGCCTTAAGCGTGCGGATCATGAGCTCTGCCAATTGCCTCGCCTCCCCTTCTTGCATACCACGAGTGGTCATTGCTGGGGTACCAAAACGAATACCTGATGGATCGAGCGCAGAGCGTGTTTCGTCCGCGATCATATTTTTATTCAGTGTAATACCTACTTCATCGAGTACTGATTCTGCTTCCTGTCCAGTGATACTAAGCGATCCATAGACATCTGCCAACAAGAGATGATTATCTGTTCCGCCGGCAAGCAGTCTGATATCGTGTGCTTTGAATACTTCCTCCATCGCCTTGGCATTCTTTAAGACCTGCACCGCGTACTCCTTGAAGCTTGGCTTGAGTGCTTCGCCAAACGCCACCGCCTTGGCAGCAATGATGTGCATGTGTGGCCCCCCTTGAATTCCTGGGAAAACCGTCTTATTGATACGCTTTGCAAGCTCAGCACTCTCACGCACCATGATCATACCGCCACGTGGACCACGGAGCGTCTTGTGGGTCGTGGTAGTCATTACATCAAAACCGTAGTCAAACGGATTCTTCAGTACCCCAGCTGCAATAAGACCCGCAATGTGGGCCACATCAGCTACGGTATAGGCACCGACTTCCTTCGCGATTTCCACAAACTTTGCATAGTCGAGTTCACGACTGTACGCTGAGAAGCCAGCGAGGATGATCTTTGGCTTATGCTCAAGTGCCATCGCTCGCAAGTGGTCATAGTCGATCTCTCCCGTATCAACATCTTTCATTTTGTAACGGACAAAGTTGAAGACTTTATTGATGCTCGTGGTCGGGTGACCGTGGGTGAGGTGCCCACCGTGTGAGAGGTCCATGCCAAGTACCGTATCACCCGGCTCCATCAAGGCGAAATACATCGCGACATTCGCAGCTGCACCGCCAAGCGGCTGCACGTTTACATATTCACAATTAAAAAGCTGCTTGGCGCGCTCGATCGCCAAGGTTTCTACCACATCAGTGTACTGCTGGCCGCCATAGTAGCGTTTGCCGGGATAACCTTCGGCGTACTTATTGGTAAGCACTGAACCCTCTGCCTCACGTACCGCAAGACTGACGTAGTTCTCACTCGGGATCAATTCGATCCCCGTTCGCTCCCGCTCTTCTTCTCCGATGAGTGCTTCGTAGACTTCTGTATCCTGCGCTTTTATGTGTTGATATTCGTTCATAACTATTTAAAAATTAGCTGAGTAACTGCTCTACAGAAAGTGAACGAATAGGATTAGATCATGGTCGAGTTTGTTAGTGTGAGCAGTATAGCATAGAAAAATGGGCGGGCCCCGAAGGGGCCCGCCCATTTTTCTACCCCTCCTTATGCATGACTCAGGTCTTCAGCTTCAATGATGTTGGCTCGTTCTACTTTCTGTATCAGCAATCGTGCGACCACATCACCAGGCGCAAACACCTTAGTCTCGGGACTATGATTGGTCACCTCAAGCACGATCTCATCTCGATAACTCGAATCTACCAACGCAGCCGTGACCGTGACCGTGTGACCGATCGCCATACTCTTTGGATCCTTGATCCAACCAATGTACCCCACCGGAATTGCCACCGCTACCCCAGTCGAGACCGCTACCTTTGCTCCCGGTTCTACCGGCACTTCAAACTGTGAAAACAGATCAATTCCTGGACTAGCACTGCGCGCATACGCTGGCAACTTTGCTTGTTCAGTGAGACGCTTGATGAGAATTTCCATAGGCTAATGATTAATCGAGTAACGGTCGAACCAGTCCGTACAATTCGGTATTGATATTATCTTTGCTCCGCAATTTATCATCCATCATACAATTGACGATGCGCCACTTCTCTAAGTCAGCAATATTTTCTGCACAGTTCTGGATGGCTGCCTGATACACCGCATCGGTCTCCGTGTGCCCAAGCTGTGGCTTCCGTTCGTCGGTCGTGAGCAGCGCGTGGCGCATTTCTGCTGGCATGTTGAGATATGCGACCATATCGGGACGCGGGATCTTGAACACATCGTACTCAAGTCGCTGCAGCCACAGCAGAAATGCGCCACGCTTATCAACATCAGATATTTTCGCCCCTTGATGCAGCATGTTAGCGGTCACGTAGCGATCAAGAATGACATGCTTCCCTTCTTCTAACCAAGACATCAATAGCTCACGTGCTTCAAAACGATCGCCAGCAAAGAGGATCGCGGACAAACGCGGATCGAGATCGACAAAATTACCGTGTGTCTCGTCGAGCCACTCACGAATGTACCCACCGAAGAAGGAGTCATCATAGCGAGGAAACTCCAACGTCTCGATCTGCATCCCCTCGTTCCGGAGTCGCTCCACGAGCATTTTGGTCTGCGTTGCCTTTCCAGCACCGTCAGCCCCTTCGATCACGATCAATTTACCTGACATAAAACTATTGAACTTTTGCTCAATAGTACCACACTGCCAGAACTACTCTGCTGCCTCTTCAGTCTTTTCGTGAATTTTTTTATTGAAACCACCGACAACTGCCATCTCTGCCTTGATCGGCGGATGTGATTCGTAGTTATTGAGCGTTACATGCTCTGGAGCAAACGTATCCAGCGACGTAACTGAATCATCAATCGTGACCGTTGGGAATGGCAGTGGCTCACGAGAGATCTGTTCCTTTGCTTGCTCAATGTGATTTTCATAGATATGCACATCACCAAAGGTATGCACAAACTCCCCGGCTTCGTAGCCCGTGATCTTCGCCAAGATCTCGGTGAGTAGCGCGTAGCTTGCGATATTGAACGGTACCCCAAGGAAGATATCTGCTGAACGCTGGTACAGCTGCAAGCAGAGTTTCCCGTGATTGATATTCACTTGGTACATGTTGTGACAGATCGGAAAACGACACGCCTCACCAGGCTTCGCCATACCATACAAGTATTCAGGGTTCCAACTATTCACAATCGCGTTGTGGCAACTCGGATCAGCTTTGATCTCGTCTACCACCCACTGTAGCTGATCAACCCCACCACCATCCTTGCGTGGCCAGTTACGCCACATCTCACCGTAGATACGCGGCAAGTTTCCGTGTTGCTCCGCAAAGTCGTCATCGGTTTCGATCTTCTCGATGAACTCTTCTTTGGTAAGTTCAGGCCAACCCTTCTTTTCGCGCTTGTCATTATAGATACGAAGCGGATAATCGTCCCAAATATGCACTTTGTTATCTACCAAGTACTTAATGTTGGTCTGTCCAGACAGGAACCAATACAACTCATGCAGTACTCCACGCCAGTACACCTTCTTGGTAGTGAGGAGCGGTAGTCCTTGACTGAGATCATACCGCATCTGCTTGCCAAACAGGCTGTAGGTTACATCACCAGTATCTGCATCTTCCTGTCGACTACCAGTGTCGATGAGTTCCTGCATCAGATCTAAGTATTGGTACTCTGGGTGTTTTTTCTCCATAGTGCTATTTTTTATCATCCATTAAATCTCGGCCACTAAAGTTGCTCCCCCAATTATCCTTGCCTCGTGCTTCGTTGGCGTAGTTTCCATTTGGCTTGCTAGAAAGTTTTGAAAACGTCAGCTGCGCGATCTCCATTCCCGGACGCAAAATGATCGGTACGTTGTTGAGGTTGCAGAGTTCAAAGGTGATGTGAAGGAAATGTCCGGGATTGATGAGACCAGCCGTGTTGTGGATCATAAGTCCTACGCGCGCGAGCGAAGACTTCCCTCCCACCTGTACGAGGTAATGATTGGAACCAAAGTATTCTTTAGAGATACCAAGCACTGACACACCAGGATGCAGTACAAACTCACCACCATCTTCCACTTCGATCTCACGTGTCTTGGCGTAGATCTTTCGTGCTGGGTCGACCATGTGCGTGGCATGTTCATCGTTCACCACAAACTTATTCCCGAGCAAAATGTCATAACTCGCTGGCTGCAAGCGTGCCTTATCAAACGGCTCGAGTGTGATCTCTTCTGCTTCAACGGCTTTTACGATATCGACGTCAGAAAGAAACATATAAAAGTGATTTAGTAATAATTTTCAGTTGCTTTGCAGCTCGCTACAGCCAGATTTAGGACTGGGACAAAAGTCCTAAATCTGGCTAAGCGCCTGCATAAATTCGCAATAGTCGCCTTACGGCTCGTTTGCTCATTCAACAATGAAGGTCTTATCAGTGCCGTAGTAGTCGGGCCAGTTTTGGTTGTAGAAGTCGAACATGCGGGCGAGGCGGTTTTGACTTAGCTCTTCAACTTCGAGCTCTGCCATCAAACTATCAAGTTCACTTCGTACCGCATCCGCCTCGCCCGCGTCCGGCACGATCTTTTCAAACTCTGCCAGGTACCCGTAGCCAGCATTACGGTCGATGCACACATTCGCTCCTTTGTATGCGTACTCTTCTCGTTCGCGCGACCACTTGGCTTGGTAGACATAGCCAGCCTCTTGCACCAAAGCATCGAGCTCATCGAGGGTGATCGAAACTGGTTCTTCAAACTCCATGCGCTGTATGCTGTTTGAGCTTGTCCCACCATCGATCGAAGCCTTCACCACAAGCAACACCTCATTATCACGCTGACGGGTACGTACCGAACAGTCACTACCTCTCTCTGCGATCGTCTCAAACTTCTCAAGCTGTTCACCAGTGAATAGATGCTGTACTTTTTCAAACAACTGCTTGATATCACCGCCCTCAAAATAATGATTGAGCTGCTTGTTGGTCGATACACATGCACAAGCCGGGTCAAGCTCCTGCATCTTTTGCTTCAGTGCGTCGGCGCGCTCTTTTTCGCCAAGAAGTGACTTAACCTCGATTTCAAAGTGTGACATAGGGCAAAGATAGAAATTAGCGGGTTCATTATACCAGGCGAAAAAGAGCGCGCTAAAAGACAAGCGTCCGCAGCTGTGTCATAATCACCCTATGCAAACCGCACCCATCGTGATCGTCTCCGGCATGAGCAAAAAAGATCGTGCTATTGGCTATCAAAATCAGCTCCTCTGGCATGTGCCCGCTGACCTCAAACGCTTCAAGACACTTACCATGGGCCACCCCATCATCATGGGTCGCAAGACCTTTGAGTCTATTCTTGAAATTCTCGGGAAACCACTACCTGGAAGAACAAACATTGTGATCACTCGTGACACTGACTATCATTACGAAGGAGCCAAAGTAGCCCACTCGCTCGAGGAAGCAATTGAGGTCGCTCAGTCCGAGAACCCAACCGAGATCCATATCGGTGGCGGCGCCCAGCTATATGAACAAGCCCTGCCACTAACATCGCGACTGCATATCACTTGGTACTTAGACGAAAAAGAAGGCGATGCCTTCTTCCCTGCTTTTGAGGACGAATTTGAGATCGATACCGAACACCCGGCACAAGAGTTTGAAGGAGTTGCGTACCAGTGGGTAGACTACGTCAGAAAGTCTTCGTAGAGCACGCGAAAGGTGTCTTCCGCAAATGGGCAAAATAACTGGTCGCGCTGATTCCCTTCTGCGAATCTAAGATCCGGCACTGCTCGCACAATTGCCACTGGCGTGCACTCATCGACTTCTCCCATCACCACGACTGCTGCAGCCGCAATACCATCGACGATATTCGAACGCTCCACTCGTATCTTACGTCCGAAGAGGTCTTCACGACCAATATGATCATGGAGCGGACTGACCCCCCAGAAGCCGATCGCAGCACCAACGGCGCCAAAGCGGCATGGTTCAGAACGTGAGTCGGTAATGATCACACCAATGTTCTTAAGATTGAAACGTTTCTTGAGATACGTATATACCGCCTCTGCGCTCACAAAGGGATCCTGAGGTAGCAGCGTATAGTAGCCATCACTATTGCTCTGATCCACTCCTGCACTTGAGACAAAGACATTATTGGTGATCGTGAGCGGCGCGTGCCAGTACGGACGAGGGATCATCACCTGCGCTTCGGCGGCAATGTGTGCCTCCTTATCAAACACTTCCTTTGCCACACAACGCCCTTCATTGATCGCAACCACTTTTGAAGAGACACAGACAACATCCCCTTCTTGGACATCAGTCAGGCTCTCATCAAGCACCGAAAACAGATCGTCCTTGGGTGGCTGGAGCACTCGCGTCTTGATACCAATAATTTGCATCCGGCAAGTATAGCGGGTTTTGGGAAAAGCAAAAGGCCGGCGCGAAGCGCCGGCCTTTTGCTTTTGAGAAGAGATGATTAATCAACCACCTTTACTCCCATTGAGTAACAAGTACCCTCTACCGTCTTCATTGCAGCTTCGATAGAAGCAGCGTTGAGGTCTGGCATCTTTTCCTCTGCCACCTCACGCACTTGCGCTTTGGTGATCGTACCAGCCTGAGAGACAGTGTTCTTTCCAGAACCGCTCTGCTTGCCGATCTTCTTAAGGATAAGGCGTGACATTGGTGATACCTTTACCACGAAATCAAAACTTCGATCGTCATAGACATTGATCACACAAGGGACCACTTCGCCCATACGCTCACGAGTTTGCTCATTGAACTGGTTTACGAATTCACCGATGTTGATACCCGCCTGACCAAGTACCGGACCAAGTGGTGGAGCTGGCGTAGCCTTTCCACCAATCGCCTGCACTTTTACCTGCTTGATTAGCTGTTTTGCCATTTTGTTTTTACGTTAAAACTTTTGGTAACGAGCATGTTCCATAACCACACTCATTTAGAAGCCCGCGTAGAATACAAGAGAAAAGCCCGTTTTGCAAGCAAAACGGGCTTTTCTCTGAAGTGTTAGTTACACTCGCTTAACCTGCAAAAAGTCTAATTCAACTGGCGTCTCGCGACCAAACATGCTCACGAGCACCTTCACCTTTCCACTTGCTTCATCAACCTCACCGACCTTCCCTTCCAGATCTTTAAATGGACCATCAGCGATCAGTACGAGGTCACCAATTGAAAGATCTACCTTATGTTTCACCGTATCACTTTCCATCTGGCGCATGAGTGAGTTGTACTCAGCTTCTGAGAGTGGCACTGGCTGGGTACCACTACCAACGAATCCGGTTACGCGAGGAGTGTTTCGAACCACGAACCACGATTCATCGTCTACGATCATGTCTACGAGTACGTATCCAGGGTAGATGCGCTCTTCTTCGGTCACTCGCTTCCCTCCCTTCACACGGATCTTCTTTTCGGTTGGCACCACCACGGCGAAGATCTTGTCGTTCATGTTGAGCGAATCAATACGCTGCTTGAGGTTACGCGCTACCGCATTCTCGTACCCAGAGTATGTGTGAATGGCGTACCAGTGACGCTCACCAGTGTTCTGTTGTTTAGCCATATGAAAACTAGTTAACAACCATCTTCACCAATTCTGAGAAGATGAAATCGAATGCGCCAGTAAAGAGTGACACTGCAACAGAGATGATGATCACCAAAATGGTGTACATCATTGCCTGGTGCTGAGTTGGCCACGATACCTGCTTGAGTTCAGCTGCGGTATTGCGAAAATATTGAATAAGTGAAGACATGTAAAGATGATTAATTTTGCCAAATTTAAAACCCCTCCCGGGGCTCTATTACGCATTATCATACTCCGAATGGAGAAAAAGTAAAGGGCCGGCAGCGAAGCTGCCGGCCCTTTACTTTTCACCCCAATTTACCGAACCTGGTACACCAAGGTCACCTGAGCAGTCGTAGTCTCTTCCCCAACCGGCATCTCAGCCCCACCAAAACCAGCCTCTTCCGCCATATCATCCATAGCCATTGCGCGTGACTGGTAGAACATCGGCGCATATCCACCATTCTCAGAGTAGCCAGACAATCGTACGATCTCTACCCCAAGCTGAGCCGCTAATACTTCTGCCTTTGCTTGCGCATCAGCAATAGCAAGTGCTCGTGCTTCTGCTTGGATCGCTTCTGGCTCATCGATTGTGAATCGTAAATCACTAATGTTAGTAGCTCCACGTTCACCAACACCAGCGATGAGCGCACCAGCCTTATCGGTCTGACGAACTCTAACTGTTACTGACTGAGTCGCCTCATACCCATCTTCTACGCGCTCACCTGGAGGACAATATGATCCAACTGGACACAAACGTTCTTCATAGCGCCAGCGAGGGTACAAATTGTAGTTTTGTACCTTAACATCCTTATCCTCAATTTCTTGCTCCCGCAGGTAAGCCAAAATATCATTGATTTTTGTACCAGAAATTTCTTGTGCTTCAGCAGCTGTCTCTCCTTGAGCAGTGACTGAAAAAGTAAACTGGCCAAGATCTGGCTTCGCTTCAACCTCACCCTCACCCATCACCTGAATAGTAGCCGGGGCTGGATTCAAGAAATCAACTTTTGCAAAGTTCAGTATTGCATACGAAAACAATGCAAGCACTGCCATAAGCAACACAAGCATACCTAATACACGAGTATGCATTGCGTTAAAAAAACCATCGTTCATACAGATAAAATTTAAAATGCTGCTAACTTCTCCCTGATCACTCGCCGCACTGATTGGCCAAACGATTCTTCATACCCACATACTGTATAGTATGCTGCCAGATCATCTGCCGACAAGGTCGGTGTCGAGCTATTTTCTTCAAGTAAATAGTACATGAGGGATGACTCTCCTTCAACATGATCGATACCAAGTGCATGGCCAAATTCATGTGCCAACACCGTCACCAGCTCAGCTTCTGATGAGAACTTGTAGATGTTTATTTCATCAAGCTGATAGTCTCCTTGCGTGAATTCTCGCTCAAATCCGAATTGCTGATTGTACCGAGCAACGCCCTGATTGTACGAAGAGACAAGCTGATTCCCTCGTTCACTAAGCTCATTGATACGATTTGCAAGTGAGTTTAGTTCGGTTGCAGTGGTAGACAACTGATCAGCAGATTTACTTAATGCAACACGTTCCTCCTCAAGCGTCTCGAATACCTCTGGCGGCGCTCCCCCACGATCGTTATACTTCGTTACTTCAGCATTGTAACGAGCCAGGCGCGACTCATACTCAGCCGCTCGATTCTCGTAATTTTTCTTTAGCGACTCATATTCAGACTGTAGCTGTGCGACGGTCGCCAAGACCTCATCATTCTTCTCCCGTTGTGCATCGAGCGCTGCTCGTTGTGCCGCTTCTGAATCAGCTGCCGCCTGTCGCTCATCAAATACAAAGTTTACCGGAAAGGCCGCACTAGGATCATACTGGAACAAGTCTCGCCCTACCGCTTCTTCCCACACAGCTTCGGCAGCAGCTATCTGCGTCAAAGCAGCTTCTTCAGACAACTCAAACGATGGATCGAGTGTCCCCAGTCGATAGGAAAGCGGCACCGGGCACACTGCCGCTGCTGACTGATACCAGTACACCCCCACACCAAAGAAGACGATCAGGAGTGCGATGAAAAATTGGACACGCATAGGTTACCTACATAATCATATCAAAAGCAGAAATACAAACGGCGCCCAGCGGGGACTGCGTAGTCGCGATACGTAGTCCCTGGTGGGCGCCGCTATGCGAGCGTGAAGCTCGTTATAGAAACATGTTCGCAAGAGCGTAGCTCTTACGTGCTCACATTGTACCTTATTTTGCATCCAACAAGGAAAAAGCTGTGCACAACTGCATGCTACCCCAAGATATTTTCAGTATTGGCTCCTGGCGCCACATCGTACACCTCAGTCAAAGTCACTCGGATCAACCCGTGCAAGGTTCGATCAGGAAAGCGCTCTTTCATTTGAATGATCGCTGCTTCATAGGCTGGCCCATGTGTTTCATACGTTGCAATCCCCTTCAGTTGCACGCCAACAAAATCTCGCCAACAGGCGACTGCTACCGCTTCGTCGGTCTGCACATTTTCTTTGGTCTTGTGCATAAAAAAATCATACAGAAACAATTCATTTCCGATCAGCTGCCACACCGAGACGGGCACCACATTGATCCCGTGCGGACCAGTAGTCGCCAACACCATCGACTGCGCCCCCATGATCACTTCTTGGAGTTTTTTCTTCATTAGATACATTGTATTAAATGAGTAAATGAGCGCAAGCGACTATTACGAATTTAGTTCTCAATTCGCCCCTTCCCTAGGGCGAATTGCTAGAACATACGAATCCAACGCAAAACACGGCGGCCCTTCGGGCCGCCGTGTTTACATCATACTTACTTCTCCAAATTCTCTCGATCTTTCTCTGCCAACTTCTTGCGCGCCATCTGCTGTGCCGCGTTCATTGAGTGTTGGTAGTACAAACTCTTTACACCTTGCTTCCACGCCTTGATGTAGAGTTGATTGATATCCTTGGCTGGAATGTCTGGTGGCACCATCACGTTGAGTGACTGCCCTTGGTCGATGTACTGCTGTCGATCCCCTGCCTGATCAATGATCTTACCCTGGTGGATTTCAGGGAACGTACGGTACACCGCCTTCTCTTCCTCGCTCAAGAAATCAAGATGCTGCACTGATCCGTCATTGTCGCGGATACTATCCCAGACGTGCTTCACGTCCTGCTCCTTTTCTGCGAGCAACTTCTGGAGGTTTGGATTTTTGATCGTTACCTTCATCTTCGCTACGTCCTTCACGTAGCAGTTAGACCAGATCGGTTCGATTCCCTGTGATACCTGTCCGAGAATAAATGCAGAAGAAGTCGTCGGTGCGATCGCCAAGAGAGTCGTATTGCGACGTCCGTATCCCTTGAGGATCTCTGGCTCACCAAGCTCTTTTGCAAGTTCCTTAGTAGCTGCTTCTGCTTTTTCAAACATAAGCTTGAAGACTTCTTTGTTGAGTTCAGCTGCCTCATCACTCTCAAACGGCAAGTTCTTTGCCTGGAGGAGTGAGTGGTACCCAAGTACCCCGAGTCCAAGCGCGCGGTTTGCTTTTGCAAAGGCGTGCGCGCGTGACATGAATTCAAACGCTCGTCGCTTCTCCGGATCCTCACTATCACGCATCGCCTCAAGCTTCAAAATAAAGTCTTCCATTACTGCATCAAGGAACGCGATCATGGTCTCAATCAGATCAGTATCTTTCCAATCGTGGTAGTGCAGCAAGTTGACTGACGAGAGACAGCACACGAATGACCAATCTTCCTTGCTTGGGAGCATGATCTCGCTACACATGTTTGAGGCGTAGATCTTGAGGTCTTTATCTTTATATACTTCCGGCCGCACCTTGTTGGCGTTGTCGGTATACATGATGTATGGATACCCCATTTCACCACGACGCTGAATGATACGAGCCCAGATCTTGCGCTTGTCCTCATCGCCGTCGATCATTTCTTCCATCCACTTGTCCCCTACCGTGACCCCGTGGGTGAGTTTCTGGATCGGATTACCTTCGGTACCAATATCAAGGAACTCCATAATATCTGGATGTTCAGCTGGCAAGTACGGCGAGAAGTGCCCACGGCGTACTGAACCTTGACTCACCACGTCCACGAGTGTCTCGAAGAGCTGCATGAAGTGTACTGAACCAGACGAGTGGCCATTGCCACCAGAGATACCAGCACCACGCTCGCGCACTGCACCGAAGTACCCAGAACAACCGCCACCAAACTTACTCATCATGCCCACCTCAGCATTGGTAAAGAGGATGCTACCCATATTGTCGTCGACGTATGAACCGAAACAACTGATCGGCAGACCTTTATCAATACCGAAGTTAGACCACACTGGCGATGCGAGTGAGATCCATCCCTTCGACATATATTCGTAGAATTTGTCCGCAAAACCTTTGCGTCCAAGAATCTCTTCAGCTTTGTCAGCGATCACCTTGATGCGATCCTCTGCCGTTTGGCCTTCGGCTAAATATCCTCGGGCTAAAAACGCGCGACTATTTTCGTTCAGCCAGTACCAGGGTTCCATAGATGTACAGAAAATTTATTCGTTACTAAAGTTGCGACAGTATACAAGACCTAGAAGAGGTCATCACTAGTGACACTCGCTGATCGTTTGTTGTAATTGATCGAACGCTTGTGGAAGAAGTCGACATGCTTGGTTGCGATCACTTCGTTGTCGAACCAGTCAGTCTCATCGAGCAGCGCCTCGCTTACCTCGAAGATGCGTGGCAAACCAATCGCAACCAATGAATTATTGAGACGATTCTTCACAAACTCCTTTACATTTGCAGCAGGCATAAAGTCGAGTTCGCCTTGTTCGAAGATCCAGTCAATAATCGCTTCCTCTGCTTCATATGCGTCTTCACATGCCTTGATCAGGGTCTTGGTGCACTTTTCATCAAACCATTCTGGATGCTCCTTCTTGATGATATTGATCACATCAATTCCAAAGAGACCATGAATTTGCTCTTCCTTTGAGGTTGCTTCCACTGCGTTACTGATACCCTTGAACAAGTTCTTGTGCTTGTTGAAGCTCATCATGATGAGGAACTGTGAGAAAAGCGATACATGCTCAACAAACAGTGCAAAGAGCAGGATCGCATGAGCATATTCCCGGTTTTCACTATTCTTTGAGAGCTCGATCACCTTTTCCAAGTAATCCATTCGATTCTGAATGACTGGAATGTCTTTGATCTTCTTGAACTCATCGTTGAGACCAAGGATCTCCAAGAGGTGTGAGTAGGCATCGGTGTGACGAACCTCAGACTCTGCGAAGGTAGCACCAACTGCACCGATCTCTGGCTTTGGCAGCTTCTTGTAGATATCGCCCCAGAAGGTCTTCACAGCAACCTCGATCTGCGCAATCGCAAGCATAGAATTGCGGATGGCATTTTGTTCTGCCGGAGTGACATTCACATGAAAATCTTGGATATCGGAGGTGAAATTGAATTCAGTGTGAAGCCAGTAAGAGTGCCGAATGGCATCTACGTATTCGTACAGCTCAGGATATTCATACGGCTTGAGGTTTTGCCGCTTGGCAAAAATATCCCGTTCGCGCATTTTTTTGCGCTCGTTACGGTAAATGATGTATGCCTTAGCAGTATCATAGTAATCCTTTTCCATCAGGGCCTGTTCAACCAGATCCTGGATCTCTTCCACAGCAGGATTACCATCGATACACTTCTTGGCGAGTGGGTCATCGGGTGCGGCAGTACCAGCCTGCACACACATCGCGACTACTTTTTGATGGGCCAACTCCGCGACATCTTTAGCAGCGTCTCGATTCCCTTCCCCGGTCTCTGCCAGGGCCTTAGCTATCGCATTTTCAATTTTTACGATATCAAAAGGTTGGATCGAGCCGTCACGCTTTCGGATATTTTGGATCTCCATAGCAAATCTTAACTAATTTCGTGTTGGTTACGAGTAATCACTTTTTCGGATGATTGCGGACAGGCATAATTGGTGGAAGACAACACCAGTCGGTATGTACCAACTGATCAATTAGGTCCACGCGCAATCAAGGTCGCGACAAACACACCGCCATGTATTTTTATGGCTCATGAACTCTTCTTGGCTTAAGAGGAGTCGGTGTGTCTTACCTCCGACACACGATACTTCGTGTGGTTACCCCATCTTACCACCCTATACGTTTTTCATCAGAGACTGACACACCGATAAATAAGGGTATTTTCGCGGTTGCGCGCTAGAATCTGTGGATAACTAGTGCACAGCAAAAATAGAAATTATGAATACACTTTTGCCAATATATACAGGCGATTTATTTTGTTTCACATTCATGAGTTTTCTTGACAATACGTTTGTAGATACCATTTTTTACAAGGGAAATGTAAAACCGGCGGGCCCGAAGGGCCACCAGTTTCTCAACGAAGAGCATTTATCGCTTCAAACTATCGCGGATCTCACGAAGTAGCTTCACCTCTTCAGACGGTTCCGCTGGCTTCTCTGGTTCTGGTGCCTTTTCTTCTTCCATAGCACCCTGTGCCTTATTAATAGCCTTCACCACAACAAAGATCGCAAGTGCGATGATGATAAAATCAACTACAGACTGAATGAATGCTCCGTACGCAACGGTCGCATCCCCCACCATAACTGACATGCCAGAGAAGTCCTTGCCTCCAAGGAGCACTCCAACAAGCGGCATAATGATACTGTCGACAAGTGCAGACACGATCTTGCCAAATGCAGCACCAATAACGACTGCAACAGCTAGATCGACCACATTGCCCTTCATGGCAAAAGCCTTGAATTCATTAATAAATCCCTTCATACGTATTTACCTTACGTTACTAAATATATAAAAGTATAGCTCAGTTTTTAGTGACTGTGACCATGTCCGTGTGCGCAGGGCGATGTTTCGGGCTCTTCGTCAACTTTATGCTTGCTGAAGTACCAGGCAGCTACTGCGGTAGTAGCAGGCACTGCAAGCATCAAACCAATACTACCTACCAAAATGCGCACGATCTCAGCCGCCACCACTTCTTGATTGACCGAAAGCAGAAGTGAACTCTCAGCGCGCACATACAATAGTATGAGTGGCAGTGACACCCCAACATACGCCAGCGCGAGCGTATTTACGAGCGATCCAATATGATCACGACCAACGGTGATCGCCCGCTGATATAGATCACTGAACTGAAATGCTGGATTAGCGTGTTTCAACTGTTCAACCACTGACGCCTGCGTGATCGACACATCATCAAGGACACCCAAGATACCGATGATGATGCTCCCAAGAAGCAATCCGGCGAGATCAAGTGAACCATTAGTGGCGAAGTTTAAGTACACCGATGCATCTGAACCAAAACCAGACAAGCGCATGGTCGTGGTAGAGAGCCACGCAATGAGACACGTGACCACCACCGCACTAAATGTACCCACAAACGCAATGATCGAGCGTGGTGTAAAGCCATGTGTCCCGAAAAGCACCAGCGCGAGAATGCCGCCGGCAATGACCACGCTCGCGAGCACAGGATCGTACCCTGCCAAAAGCGCTGGCATAAGCAGGAAGAAGATCGCAAAGATGCTCGCTGCGAGCGATAGCAGCGCTCGCACTCCCTGCCACCGCGCCAAGACAAGCAGCAAAATCACAAACAAACCAGCCAAAATTGCCAAGACTGGCCGCCGTTCAAAGTCTGCGTAGGTAATATACTCATCACCGGAAATGGTCACGGTACGATTCACAAAGATATGATCCCCGGCTTCAAGCGGCACAAACTCATGCTCAAAACGCACCACTTCCCCAGCTCGTTCACCTTCACGCAGTACTGCACGTACTTCCTGGACGGTTGCAAATGCATCCGTACCCGTGATCTCACGTTCATGCTCACTGACGATCTCAAGCACATCTGCTCGCACCTGTTCTTTGAAATCTTGATGCACTTCCTGTGCATCAGCACCAAACGGCAGCCACAGGAAAAGTAGTATGCACCATTTAGAAAATGAGTTTTGCCACATAAAAACCAACTCCGGCGCCAAGCACGAAGGTGAAAAAGAGGGTTACTAGCAATGATGGCTGATCCATACTGAGTAGTATACCCGAGGTACTATAACGAGCCCTCGACTTTTGCCGAAAAAATAGGTATAAATACTGCCACCACGGCCGGCGGCGAGTGGGAGCCTCCGCTCTCCGCCGCCGGCCTCGGCACCTGGCGGCTATAGTATAACGGTTAGTGCATCGGTTTGTGGTACCGAAAGTTCGGGTTCGATTCCCGGTAGCCGCCCAGCATTTTGAAGATTATTTTACAGAGCTTTTCTGGATACCCTACTGAGAGGATCGAACTAGGTTAAACATAGTCTACTCCCTGCTTAGGTATTCCTATTTTAAGAAAAGCTGGTATAGTGTAATTAATGACGTAAATCTTGTGTGGAGCTCAATGCGAGTAAGTGTCGTTGTTCCGGCATCGAAACATGAGGTGTCATGAAGAAAGCCCTACGGGGCTTTTCTTCGTTCTACTGTCCAAAATTCTTTCTAGGGAACTTCACTGACGTAGCAATGTTTATACTTTTATACAAATTTGTTTTCCCGTATTTGTATCTTTGGAAAATTGTATTTGCATAAAAATCTGCCAACTGTATAAGCCTAATTTGTTTCGAATCATTATAGCTAAGATGTTGCAATTTGAACGGATACTGCTCTTTCTCTATTCTAAGTCTAAGGTAGTTTTGTAAATTATGCTGTGTTGTAACCTTAACTGTTCTGTCATCAAAAAATATGCAAATATCTTCGGTATTACCATTGAAAATCTCCTCAAACAAAAAACCACACATGTAGTTAAATAATGTGTTTTTGTCTTCAAAAAGACCTCTTTTCCATATCTGTTCCTTGTCTAACACCAGATAGTGAACTTTATGGTCGTTTGTTTTAGTGAGCGTGTTTAGGAACACTTGCCTCTCTGGGAAAGACAACTTTGATGCCTTTATTTCTTCTAAAGAATTATTTTTCAGATATTCCTTTAGGAAATTTTTTATCCTATTTTTTCCAGTCACCTCAACGGCTGAAATAACAAAGTATCTGTTTTTACTTTGGGGACCCAGATCACCAGATTCATCTACATAGAATGTTCTCACCACCAGATAATAATCTTATGGGTGAGATAAATCAAACCTTGTGAATTCAGGAATAAAGATAGTCGTATCGTTCTTGGTCTCAAACACAGTTCGAACGTCCTCTACGACGTCGCCCATCATAAAATCTCTTTTATTTTCAATGCTTTTTATTTGTGCCTACTGTCAGTAGTGGAACCAAGTATTTACAAATAGAAATTTTCTTATATTGTTCAACCAGCTTTCGGTCGCATTTGACCAAACAAGTTCAACGAAATCTGGGGGTGAGCAAAATGCCAACCGTACTCCTGCAATACCATGACCGTAAAGAGGTCGGTATGAAAATATTACTCGATACACTTGCAGAGAACCTGCCGAGGATTGTAGCAGAACAAATGAACATTCCCGGCCGTGAGCTGCACGACGGCGGCGTGAGTGAGCAAGAGATACTCTTTGACGCTCAACCGTACTCAAAGTACGCCCGTAACACAAACGGGTTGCAAATCACTGTGCGTGCCCATCGTTTTGAAGAGCGCTTGGCTCGTATCGACGAGATGGCTGAGGCGATCAAAGAAGGTGTTGTTAAGTTCCTGCGCAGGCGTAGAATCGAACACACACTCAAGATCGCTGTAGAGGTCGATCTGGTCGATATGGGATACGCAACCACCTAAACCCTGAAGGAGGCAATAAGATGCCCGTGATCAAAGTATGGTGTCTTCCTGAATCGGAAGAAGCAAAGCTCAACGAGCTCCATCAGGGTATCGTGCGTGCAGTCGCGAGTGTACCCGAGATTGGCGTGAGTGATGAGAAAGACATCACCTGCCTCTTCCCCACTGACATGATGAAATACGGGCTTGGCACCGAGATCATTGTGGAGGTCACTGGCCTCTACGACAAACCCGAGCGTACCGAAGAAGTCCGCAATCAGCTCGCAGCCCGTATCGGCGAAGCGGTACACTCTCAGTACCCCGATACGGAACTGGTGGAATGCTTCGTGTCCCCATTCAATCCAGCACAGGGATTTTGGTCTTCGAGACAGTAGATCAGCCCTGCGTGACTAATAGCCACCCTTTTCGTTTCTGTGAAAGGGTGGCTTTTTTTATTTCATAATAATCCGAGCCTCCTCCAACTACCCCACTGTCATCTCCTCAAACTTCGACCTCTCAAAGAAAACGGGAGGATATCAGATCGAAGTTGCCTGACTCGATCTTCAGAGCGCCATTTGGCGCTCTTGTTTTTACAAAAAGACACTAATGTACTATTGTTTTGAAACACAGCAATGAAAGTCGTTTACGCAAATCAAACCCCACCGGAGTCGTGGTCATCAGCCATCTTCTTGGCTGGACCAACACCACGAGCAGAGACTACCGTGCCTTCATGGCGCCCAGATGCATTGCAGTATCTTGAGCACCTTGGCTACGATGGCGTGGTGTTTGTCCCCGAAGATGAGAACGGAACCTGGCAGCATGATTACATCGACCAGATCGAATGGGAAGAAATGTGCCTACACTTTTCTGATGTCATCCTCTTCTGGATACCGCGTGATCTAGCTGAGATGCCTGCCTTCACCACCAACGATGAGTGGGGGTTCTGGAAAGCGAAGGACCCAATGAAGCTGGTACTTGGCACCCCTCCCAACGCACCGAAG
This sequence comes from Candidatus Nomurabacteria bacterium, assembly GCA_020632075.1. Lineage (NCBI taxonomy): Bacteria > Candidatus Nomuraibacteriota > Candidatus Nomurabacteria bacterium. The sequence continues at coordinate 704,103 of JACKGH010000001.1, forward strand.
GTTCGGTATCAACGCTACTACGCCGATAAACTACACATCCCGACCCACGACACCCTGCAAGCCACTTGTGCTGCGGCGATCAAAAAGCTCGGCGACACGAGTAACACCACTCGCCAAACTGGTGAACGATCTGTACCACTACACATTTGGCGCACGCCATCATTCGAGAGTTGGTACATGAATCTGATCGACGTCGGGAATCGGCTCGATGACGCAAAGGTTGAGTGGGTCTTCCGCACGAACAACGAAATACCAGTGCTCTTTTTCTGGATCCTCACCGTCGATATCTACATCAGTACTGAAGACCGTCACAAGACCTGCGAAGTGGTGATCGCCCGCCCCGATATATCGACCATACTATTATACGAACGACGCACTCCGATTCGCGACAGTCGCATAGTGGTCGTGAAAGAATTTCGCAGCCCGGTTTCTAATGGTGCAGGTTATGTGCTCGAACTGCCAGGTGGCTCTTCGTGGAAAGCAGAACAAGATCCACTTGAGATCGCTATCGAAGAATGTCATGAGGAAGTAGGACTACACCTACCTCCCGACCGTTTCGTCACCCACCAAACACGGCAGATAGCCGCAACCGCCCTGGCCCACCGAGCACATCTATTCAGTGCTGAGTTGTCACCAGCTGAGATGGAGGAAGTTGCCAAGAACGCCCATGTGGTACGCGGAGTTGCAGCAGACACTGAATACACCCGTGCGATCGTCATGACCTACGGCGAACTACTTGATAGTACCAATGTTGACTGGTCGATGCTTGGTATGGTCGCTTCTGTTTTTTACTTAAAATGATCGTCTTCTAAAAAAGCCCACAGCTGAAAAGCTGTGGGGCATTTTACTTGTTGAACATCTAGGGTACGAACTGCATCGAAACCCGGAAGGCACGATTGCTCTGTCGCGTGACGCTCGGATCATCCGGATCAAATACCTCGCGAGCACAGATCTCGAAGACCGCTGCCATATCGTCATGTGACTGCTCATTCTCCCGTGCACGCAGCCGGCGGCGATATGCCGGATCGAGGAACTTCCGCAGATCGTCTTTTGCGATCAGATCGATCCGGATTGTCTTGAAGTCTCCTTCTCGTGCCAGCGTGATACACGCGTATGATTCCTTGTGAATAACCGGCAACTGATGCATTCGGCGCAAGTGACCTTCAGCCGTCAGGGTCGAACAGTTGTCGACCACTTTTTTGCCGAGTGTTCGTTGCTGTACATCAAGCGCAAGATCGATGAACGTATCATCTGCGTTGTCGGTGCTTGAGCACTTCGCGGCAGCTGCAACAGCTTTCGCAAGGATCGGGTTCGGAAACACCTGAGCGATCGGTCGTGATGCCACGACAGTCCGAGGTTTCATGAGCACTCGCCCGTCGTCGGTTGGTTCGAAGTAGTTCGAGACCATCAAGACGACGTCCGTCATGTCACCATTCTTGAATTTTTTCCTGTCTCGGAAATACAACAAGAGAATTGGTACCAAGACCATCAGCGCCGAAGGTACGGACTTGGCGACACTCAACAGCAGCTCCCGCACAAATTCAATACTCAGCAGACCTTCAAACAAACTCATACAGCCTCCTTTTGGCTTTATGGTGAGTCACAAAAAACTGATGCAAGAATAACACGAAAATGTTATACGTCAATACTCTTCCAACCAAGCCTTTACTGAAGGGATCGAGGAGACATAACCAAAAACCACCGCTTACGCGGTGATTTTCTAACGTTCAAGTAATTTCGATCAGCTGACAGCTGAGCATACTCAGGACCACTGATGAAAGAGGCGTACCGCAGCAATACGTATGATGCAAGCTAGATATTGTGATTGGTATCGTGTACCTAAAGTAGCAACGATTGCATATAATGCTTGCTTGGTGCTGCGGGCAGGTCTGCCTCACCCCTGCTCACTTGTTACTACTCTTCACTCGCAAAAATATTTCATCACTATTCCGCCGGCACCAAGTTCAGCACCGTTACCTGATTCCTTGAGCCAAGCCGCATTGGCGGACCCCAGGTCCCGGTGCCGGGTGTGACATGGAGCGACTTTCCTTCCTCGGTGTTGAGGCCATTGATATATGGAAATGCGAGCTTCACAAGCAAGGTAAACGGCCAGATCTGGCCATTGTGCGTGTGCCCAGAGAGCATCAGCCCGACACCCTTCTGCCTCGCTACTGCCCAGTCTGCTGGTGAGTGATACATGAGAATAGTCGGCATGCCTAGCGCAAGCTCGAGCGAGTCGAGTACCTCGGCGAGCGATGTACCGCGGAGGCTCTGACGGTCATTCACTCCGATGAGCTGGATGCCTTGCCAGTCGATCTTCTCATTTGCGAGCAAAGTGAGGTCAAGCGGTGCGACTGTGTCGGCCACTAGCTTCAGCCCTTCGTACTCTTCGTGATTACCATTAGAAAAATAGCTTGGCGCCTCAAGGTCGTTTAGTGGCTCGAGGATACTCGTATCGATCGGCGCCGAGCCGTCAAAGAGATCTCCCGTGATCAGCACCAAGTCTGACTTCGCGGCATTGGTCGCTTCAACCACGCGGCGCAAGTACTCACTCTGGTGCACCGTCCCCACATGGATATCGGCGAGATGCACGATGCGTACCGGCTGCTCGAGATGCTCCACTGCCACGGTGTATTCCTTGGTCGTGAGCGCGTGTCCGGCAAAAAGCGCATGGACCGACGCACCTGCGACCAACACCACCAAACCGATCACCACTCCCCGCGACTCAAAGCCGGTCACCATGTACTGGAGCTGATACACCAGCATCGTCGAAAACAGCAAGAACACCACCCCGAGCCACGTCGCCGCGGCGAAGTATAAGTAGTCGGCCCAGAGCCCGCCGATGGTCCGCACCGCTGCACTCGCAAGCAGGTACGACGACGCCAACAGCCCCAACCACACCGGCCAGTATGGTAGCGTCAGTCCAAACACCCTCGACAGCGGCACCCACGCGATCACGTGCATCAGGAACATCACCGCCCACACGATACTGATAAAGATGATGAAGGAAAATATGCCGGTCATGATAGTAGTATACGCAGTGTTACCAAAGTTGAATACATAAATTTGTCAGACTAAACCTTCCTTCTTCCTTAACCAGGTATATAATGAACTCATGTTTCGGATCATTACAGGAGTCGCGGTCATGGCATTCGGACTATGGCTCATATATATGTATTCCGCGGGGATCTTTGCCACCCTCTATGGGTTGGTCATAACTGGCGTTGGCGTAGCGATCCTGCTGAACAAAAAAGAAGACGAGATCGAGAAAATTACCAAAGATACACATAACAATCAGCAACCATGAGCAATATCATTGTCACCACTTCCATCGACGTACCCGGGCGCGAGATCAGCGAAGTATTAGGGGTCGCAAAGGGTAACACTGTTCGCGCACGAAACATCGGCCGTGATATTGGCGCCGGCCTTAAGAGTATCGTCGGCGGCGAAGTGAAGACTTATACCGAAATGACCACCGCTGCACGTGACGAGGCATACAATCGCATGGTCAATCACGCAATCGAGATGGGTGCCGATGCGATCATCGCCATGCAATTCTCAACTTCCATGGTCATGGCCGGCGCAGCTGAAATGCTTGCGTATGGCACCGCAGTGAAACTTAAGTAAGATTATGATTTAAAACGGGGCGCTCCCTTTGGGAGCGCCCCGTTTTAAATCACACACATTGCCAGCGTCATTCAGTACGGTATAGTGCAATCATATGAACAGCAAGAAAATTGGCATCATTCTGTTTGTGTTAGTGGTACTCATTATCATTATTTTCATGACCACCAACAAGCAGACCTCCGAGGCGCCAGCCGTGACCGATAACACATCTCCGGCACCTGCAGAACAAAGCGACCAAGGTGAACTATCATTCATCGAATCACTCACCAACATTGGTACTGATATCAGCTTCGTACACGTAGTGCCTGGCGAATACAGTGAGGTGTACTTACTCATTCGCGGCGGCACCCCGGGAGAGACCAAACTTGTGACCCTCGAAGGTCCAGGAATGGTTAGCGACAACGATCAGATGGCCACTTTCGATGAGAATGGTGAAGCTCGTTATACTTGGCGGATCAATCGCTACGGTGAATACAGTGCGTACGAAGACCACTACAACCCAGTCACTGAAGAAGATGAACCTGAATTTATTCGATCAGTAGTGGTCAACTAGAATTCTAGTTACTAAACCGAGTCAGGAAACATGACATAATAAGCATCATGAGACAACGATTCTCGTCACTCTACTTTAAGCAAGGCTCTATTCCACCAGCCCTCCTTACCGCCTCAGCACTAGTGGGGTTACTCACTATATTGAGTATAAATATCCTCCCCATCGAAACAACCCCAACAGCTGAAATGCGCATCGAGCCAAGAGAAAAAATCCTACTTAAGGGGGACACTTTTACTGTCAATATTGTTGTGGAATCTTCAGAACCAACCAACGTCTTTGCTGGAGAAGTTCATTTTGATCCTGAAATTCTGTACATCAAAGGCATTGACTATAACACCTCCATCGCAGATCTTTGGGCAGAGCTACCTTGGTACAGCAACGGTGACGGTACGCTGAAGTTTGCTGGCGGCACCACAAGAGCCGGCGGTTTCTCTGGCTCAGACACACTCATCACCATCGAGTTTGAAACGTTGCGCGAAGGAGATGGGATCATATCCATCCACACACCACGCGTCTTGCGTCATGACGGACTCGGCACCGATATAGAGCTAGCCCAGTCACGAGACGCCCTCTTCACCGTTGCAGAAACGATGCCTAACCTCATCACAGAAAAAAGTGAGGAATCAACATACCGAGTAGCAGAATCAGCTCCTTCTACCGACCTCAACGGTGACGGCAAACAATCCTTAGCTGACATCAGCATTTTCATGCTCCACATCACTAGTGATGATCCGCAGTATGATTTCAATCTAGACGGTGACGTGACCATTAAGGATCTTAATATTCTCCTTGATGCAGAATAGTGCAAGAAAAAGAAAAAGCCGCTTGATAAGCGGCTTTCTCTTTATAGATTCCGCAACATAATACGCATCTCATTGATCTCCTCTGACTGAGTCTTAATGATATTCGCAGCCAGGTTCTTGATCTCGTCATGTTCGATGTGCGGCTCGACACTGCGTGCCATCATGATCGCTCCCATATGGTGCATGATCATATCGCTGAGGAACGCACGATCGATCGCTTCCCCACTCAAGCCTTCGAGCTCACGCATCATCTCGTGATACGAACCATTATCCTGATACGCTTCACCGTACCAGTTTTGGTACCACTCCTTCATCTCAGCGATCTCTCGCTCCTGCGCCACGATAATATTTTCTACCAACGCTTTGATCTCTGGTGTGGTGGCGCCCCGTGCGAGCACTTCCTTCGCCGTATCCACCGCTTCCTGATGATGTGGGATCATACCAGCGAGAAACTCTTTTTCTGAACTCACCGTCATGTCCATCATGCCCATATGCATAGAATGATCAACCTCATCATTCCAAGCACCCATCATACCCATGCCACCGTACTCCCAATCATCTGCTTCAAGGTCACGGCGATCGTCGGATCGACCATACTTCTCATGCCCATACCGGTCACCATCATGCCAATCGGCAGCTTGACCCACACAGTAGCCAAAAATACCACCCACCAACAGTGCGATGATGCCGATCAAAATTGTGTCTTTTTTCATGCTTTCTAGTACGCAGAATTGAGCAAAACCTTGCAGCTGCTATACTGCAATTCATGACCAAACCATACGCCCGATCACTCTTCATCTTCCGTCGCGACCTGCGCCTTGAGGACAATCTCGGACTGCTGGCCCTGCTCGAACAAAGTAAGGAGGTTATTCCGGCGTTCATCTTCGACCCACGCCAGATCGACACCACGCAAAACGAATACTTCAGTGCCAATGCGTTTCAGTTTCTGCACCGCTCTCTGCTCGAGCTTGAAGCAGCCCTCCAAGCGCGCGGATTGAAGCTGTATGTCTTTCATGGTGATCCGGCTGAAGTGGTCGAAAGCCTGATCACGAGCGACGGCGTACGGGCGGTCTTTGTGAATAAAGACTACACACCGTTTGCGCGCACCCGCGACAAGCAAATCGCCGATATCTGCGAAACACACGACGTGGTGTTTGAGCGACATGACGACATCGCCCTTTCACCACTTGAGGAGATCCGCACCAATGAAGGAAAATTGTATTCGGTATTCACACCGTTTATGAAAAAAGCCATGACGTATGAGGTAGCCAAGCCGCGGAAAAATAATTTTGATAATTATTTTTCCGCGGCTTTAGAGACACACACGCGTAACCTCAATGACTTCGCACCCAAAGAACCAAACGATCAACTCCTCATCAAGGGCGGGCGCGCTGAAGCACTTGAGCTGCTACGCGGCGGCTATCTCCCGCAGTACAAAGACCGGCGCAACCTCCTCGCTGAAGACGGAACCTCCAAGCTATCGGTACATCATAAGTTTGGCACTCTTTCGATCCGCGAAACGTTCCACCACGCAATCGAACACGCAGGGGCCCACAGCCAGTTTATCTCCGAGCTCTACTGGCGCGACTTCTACTACTACATCGCCTACCATTTCCCGATCGTCTTCAAAAGATCATTTCTGCCCTGGGCCAACAACCTCAAGTGGATCAATGACAAAGCACAGTTTGAAAAATGGTGTGCCGGCCAAACCGGCGTGCCCATGGTCGATGCCGCCATGCGCGAACTCAATACCACCGGTTGGATGCACAACCGCTCCCGTATGATCGTCGCATCGTACCTCACGAAAAATCTCCTTATCGATTGGCACTGGGGTGAGAAGTACTTTGCGCAAACGCTCGTCGACTACGACCCGGCACAAAATAACGGCGGTTGGCAGTGGAGTGCCTCAACGGGTGCCGATCCGAGACCGCTGCGTATCTTCAATCCATACACCCAAGCAACCAAGTACGATGCTAATGCTGCGTACATATACAAATGGATTCCCGAACTACAGGACGTCCCCACCACCAAACTCACCGATGGTAAAACCCAAGACTTCAGCACGCTCGCGCCCGACTACCCTGCTCCCCTAGTAGATCAAAAAGAAAGCTATCACCGCGCCCTGGCGGCGTACAAAGCAGCAAAACAAACAAACTAAAAAAAGCCGTGGTATACCACGGCCTTTCGTAAGGAACACTCAGAAACGTTCCACGAAGTCTGCCACTGCTGACCGCTCACTACCCTGCAAGATAACGTGCGCACCAAGCGGACTCGGCATGAAACGATTCGCCCACACGGACAGCCCATTGTCTGTTTCGGTCAGGTACTTCGCATCGATCTGCTTCACATTCCCGAGGACGACTATCTTAGACCCAAAGCCGACCCGCGAGATCAGAGTCCGCATGTCTTTTGGGGTTAGATTCTGGCCCTCATCAAGAATGATATACCGCTTGAACAGGGTCCGACCACGCATGAACGAGGTCGACTTCAGATCAATGCGGCTACGCAACATCTCCATACTAGCACCTTTCATACCGGTTGCATGGAGTCCATCCGCACACTTATCATCCTCCCATTCATGCGTGATAACTTCTAAGTTATCGGTTACCGCACCCATCCATGGTTGCATCTTCTCTGCTTCAGTACCAGGCAAGAAGCCAATATCCTCTCCAGACGGCACAGTGGCACGGGTCGCGATCATCCGAGTGTAGATCCGCTCATTAAAGATCTGTTCAAGACCGCAGACTAGAGCAATGAGGGTCTTGCCCGAACCGGCAATCCCGTTGAGAAACACCACTGGCAAATGCGGATCAAGACACAAGTGCATGGCGTATGCCTGATGCATGTTTCTTGGGTGAATACCGAAGGCTTCGCGACGCTGACGTTGCCAATCCGGGATCTGCAACACTGTCGCTCTCGTACCACTCGTTTCCAGCACACGATAGAGTTTCCCTGATTCGAACTCCTCTCCAATGACCAGTCCCTGATTGGGATACCAGCTTCCTACCAGTTCATGCTCAAACGTAGTGACAGATCCATAACGGCTATCCTGTTGCGACTCCGCAAACTGTACTTCTGACCAAAAACCTTCTGGCAAGTGTTGCATACCAGTGGTCGCAAGGACGTCGATATCCTCAAGCGATACTGCTTCATTTCGATAGTCCTGTACCTCGATACCTAACATACGCGCTTTGTTACGCAAACTTATATCCTTGGTGACCAAGATGACAGGTCGAGGACCGCCACCACGCCCATTTCCTCGCCGATCTTTCTCAGCCAATGCGTAGCGCAAGATCGAGTTGTCATATTTGTCATCATCAAAGACAAACGGTAACTCGATCTTTCTTGCCTCTTCCGTCTGTAGGTACAATTGTCCAGTTGCGCCATACTTCTCGGTCAACTCACACAGACCATCAAGTTGGATCTGAGCCACTAGACCTTCATGATTGGCAGCACCGTTGTAGTTTTGCATCAGTCCATCAAGATTTCGAATGGCTTGCCGCGTATTACGATTCTTTTCGAGCACGCCACTCTTGTGATTATCAAGCTCTTCCGACACCTTGAGCGGAATCGCCACAATGTGGCGACCAAACTTGAGTAGTGCATCTGGGTCATGCATGAGCACGTTGGTGTCGAGGATATACTGCTTCTGTTGTTTGTGTCCCATAGGACCTCCTGTAATAGAACATTCGTACTGCCCACAGCATACTGACCAATGGGCGTTCCGCAACTACACAAACCGTCAGATGTTTGCTGTTATACTTTACATATTTATTCATCTAATCATTCATTATCCATGAATCAAGCACAACTTCGCCAAACGATCATCGACTTCCTCAACCAACACCGTAAGGCAGTCTTCTCAATTCTTGATGAAAAGGGTCTTCCGACCACGTCCCTCATGCTCTATGTGATCGACGATGAGCTCAATGTCTTCTTCGGTACTCGCAAAGCATTTTCAAAATATCAGCACATTATCGATAATCCAGTCGTATCACTTTCGGTGATCGAAGAAGTGGTTGACCCACTGAAGGTCGTCGACATTCGCGGTGACGTTACACAACTTTCGCCAGAAGACCAAGAAAAGGTACACTCGTTTTTCAAAGAGAAGAATCCAGCGAAGTACTACGTCGAAGGAGCCGAAGATTTTGTCATGTTCAAACTCACGCCTCATTTCGTACGCTGGCTCGATGCCGCCAGTGGTGAACTATCGATCGTTGATCTGAGTGAGATCAGATAACATACAGACACAAAAAAACCGGAGCGTTTGCTCCGGTTTACTTCTGTTTAGGAACTTGAGGAATCAGGAACCCTGCGGACGTTCCGTCAGGGTAAGAACCGCGTCGGGCGGAACGTGTGCATCCAGCGACACCTCCTTACCGTTCATGGTGACCTTCATGTTGTTCGGGTCACGACCAGCCGCTTGCAGCACCGCTGCTACCGATGCGCCGGAGTCTTCGACCGACACGACTTTCTCACTACTCTCCCCGGCACGGGGATGAACTTTCACGATCACTTTCACTACACTTCACCTCTCTGGTTACAGTTTAACCACCTCGAACGTGTCAGACTTCAGCGGCCGACACGTGACTTTTTGGCCAGTTTGCCAATACCGCGCTACCGTCGATGCAACACACGCTGCAACGTGCAGTGACGCAAAGATCACACCATGGAATCCGCAAGTCTGCGGTGCCGCCTTATCTTCGGGCGGTAATGAACGCTCGTACTCCTCACGGTCTCTTCCATTTTTAGGATTCACCGCGTAGACCTCAGCATACGCAGCCGAGGTACGCGTGTCAACGAGCAGATCGTGTGAGAACCTCTGCTGCAGCAGTTGCTTCCAGATCAACTTGCGTGCAGGGATCGTATCCACCGAAGCAATGACGGTGACCCCTTTCGGCAGTGGACCACCTGAGTACATCTCAGGCACCACTTTGATCTCGACGCCTGCCAACTCCCTGACTCGCTCTCGCAACACTTCCACCTTTAGGCGGGCAGTGTCGGCACCGGTGTAGAGTGACATCGATCCATTGTGTGACGCGACCGTGTCACCGTCGATGACCGTGATGTCGCTGACACCCATTTTCGCGAGGGCCAAAGTGACCCAACTACCTATCGCACCAGCCCCGATCACAACCACCGGCCGTGCCAGGCGTGGATCGAACAGGTTCATTTGATGAGCGAAGTTTTCTGCCATTGTCACTCCTTTATTTCCAGCAATCCAAGTTGCACATCGCCTTCGTATCCTACAAAGACCCCCTCAAGATCATGAACCTGCTTCGAATCATCTCCGAACACAGGCCATTCTTCGATCTTCGCGTCAGCCAATGATTCATCATAGCCATTCTGCAGCCAATCAAGGATAAGGCAAATGAGATCTTCGTCTTGCCCAGAGGTCAGCAACTCATCAACTTCATTTGTGACGTTGCCGAAGCAGACCGAACCGGAGGCACCGATGTGCGGATGCGGAACGAGCGTCGGATGCGGCAAACACTTGGACCAAACGTGCACCTTCTGATACCGACTGATCCGAATGATGAACCGACCGAGATATCGCTCTACCCCTGCAGCATCCTGCACGACCACGTCTTTGGTATGCACATGCAAATACGTACTATCGGGGTGCTCAAGGTAGTCGATCAAAGGGTGTGTGCGGAGCACTTCCCAACCCTCCAATGCTGACTGATCAACAACCTCAAAAATGCCTTTGCTTTTCTGCGCCAGCATCAACCGACGTTCGAGCAACAGTTCAGCAATAATGCGTCGATAATTGGCGATCCGCTCATCGACCCGCTTGACCTTGGCGTCCACATTATCGTGCAACCTTTGGATCATGCTCACGAGGTACTGTCCGTACTCTTCTGCGGTCTCAAGGCGTTTAGTCAGCAACTCGACCTTGTCTCGTGCGGTAAAAACTCGCCAGGCATATCCAAGCGCTACGGCAAACAAATCGGTGCCATTAGCTGCAAGCAGATGCAGAGAGTCATCATCGACCGGCACGAATAGATACAACGTTGTACCGACCACCTGACCGATCCGCTGATTAAAGCGGTCGTGCACAACCAATCCATATCCGTGAGCAACTCCCGGTACAGCCACTTCGTGTCCTGACGGTTGTAGGCGCACATCATCAACGTGGGTTGCAACGAATTCCTGATTTTCACCAGGTGGCACTGCGCCCAAAACGATATGCACGGTGTCAGAATCATTGTACGGATACTGCACTGAACCATGCGAACACAGATGTAGGTGCACGTGCTTACCCGAAACAAATGCCAATTTCAGTAGCGTATCTTGCATCGCTTCCAAGATCGGTTCGTACGTCATTCGCTTGAATTCTGATCCGTGATCGATAGCTGTCTCGACATGTGGTGCATCGCCCTGGTCAAAGAAATACGCCTCGCGATCTGTCGAGATCAATCTATTATCGACACGTTCACGCACCAATAACCGAGCCACCACTTCTGGACTACATTCGAGCAGTCCATTCAGAGTTTCACTATCGAGGTCAAGCGGATATCCCTTGATCGAGAATCCATTGATGTACACGATCGTAAGTGGTACCGGCAATCCTTCAAATGCCGACCCCACCCAGAACTGTTCTGGGATAAAGATCTTCTTCATATTTTGATTCCTCACTATCAAAGTTCAAAGGTTCAAATTCGAGTGTGAAAATACTTCATAAAACGCACTATGTCAATATCAAATAAAACATTTGACAGCGTCTATTTCAAAATAGTCTGTTATCCTTACTGCATGATACGAACTGAAATTGTCATTGCCTTTTTAACCCTGATCGTTATTGGCGCATCGCTGATGCTCTTTTTTCACTTGCATCCACAAAACACACCAATACCTGAACCAGCTCTTGCACCGAGCAGCACTCCCGCAGTAGCAGCAAGTACAACTGGGCTGATTCTGCCTGCGGTGAGCCTGGAAGAAAAAATTGGCCAACTCATAATGATCGGTCATTGGGCTGATCAACCACTCGCAAGCACAACGGACCTGATCGCCAACTACCACCTTGGCAGTGTGATCATCATGAGCGCACCGGAAGTAGCAAGTACTACTCGGGAGTGGGTCGCAACCTGGCAAGCAGTATCTTCGAGCACACTGTTGATTGGAGTCGATCAAGAAGGCGGCCCAGTCACTAGGTACAAAGATGGCTTCATACAAACAAGCCAGAGGGAGATCAAGGATACCGCCACTGCATACGAGGTTGGAACACTGCGTGGAGCAGAATTATCTGATCTTGGTATCAATCTAAACTTTGCACCCGTACTCGATAGCGCAACTCACCCTGAGTCATTTATGTACTCTCGGGTCTTCCCGAACAGTTCCCTTAGCGCAGAATTAGCAGCGGCAATGATCGAAGGCATGAAAGAAAATGGTGTTGCTGCAGCTCCAAAACACTTTCCTGGCCACCCAGATACAAGCGATGACTCACATACTACGTTACCCACCGCAGACATTACCCTGGAAGAACTACCCGAACACACTGTTATCTTTACTGAACTCTTTGCCGCACACACACCGCAAGCGCTCATGACCGCGCACGTCCTCTTCCCAAAAATAGACGGATACCCTGCGACACTCTCACCATTTTTCCTTAGCACCTACCTGCGCGACGAACTTGGCTACCAGGGGGTCGTGATCACTGATGATCTAAGTATGGATGCGATCGACAACACTTGGACCGTCGAAGCAGCAGCCGTGCAGGCGATCAAGGCCGGCGCCGACATAGTGCTCTTAGCTGCAGAGCCTCAGTCAGTGTCATCGGTAACTCAAGTCCTTCTCGATGCTGTCGGCGCCGGCACCCTTCCCCAAACTCGCATCGACGAAAGCTATGACCGAGTCCTAAAGCTCAAACAAACTATAGACTGACCTCGATCTCATTTTTGATCGATCGCAAGTATGCATACTGATCAAAGAAATCAACCTTCTTTGAAGCGATGGCACCTGAGACAGGTTTATTCAAGATGTAAAACAAGAACGATTCAGCAAAATCCTCTTCTGGATTTTGCGCGGCATAGTCAGACACAAATGTACTCTTGTGAATCTGGTAGTAATCATACCCCGATCCGAACGGATCATCGGAGTGAGCATAGCGCTCTGCCCTGTCTAGATCTGCACTTGACCAAAATGTTTTAGCGAAGACTGCTAAGTATGCATTAGCCTTTGGACAGCCATGAATCTCAAAGTAATCGACACAGTGAGCCGAGGCGGGCTTAGCGACACCAGGAATCTCTTCGTATGCCACGAGATGTGCCAGCTCATGAATAATAAGTTCTGCATTGGCCTCCGAAGTTGGATCATCGAGCATATCCTCATGCACCGCATATGACCAGTACTCATGACGTGGCGGGATCGTCTCTACAAACGCATCAAAAGTTGCTTCGTCACCCCCAAACACAATCGCTCGTTTAATGAATGAGTCGTACGCACTCGGAAACAACGCAAACATCTGTGTGAAGTACGCACGATGAGCCGCATTTGGAATAGATGTCACAACACTTTGATCAGGCAATTCGTAAGCCGCCACCACGTCGACAGTGGCAGAAAGGCCCGACAACTGCTGGGGCGCTTCAACTTCAACTTGTTGACGCGAAGCTAACTCCGCCTGCAAAACAGCGATCTGCTGCTGCAGCTGCTCAATAAGCTGCAAGAGTAAGGCTCGGTACGCAGCATCTGTGGTCTGTGCATGGGTAGCAGTTGGCACGAATACACAACCGAGCAATGCGACTGCAATTAGAAATGTTCGTTTTTTCACCTCACCATCTTAGCGGATTTCGCCGTATGACACCACCTGCACCGGCAAGATGATCACAAACCGAGCCCCTTCGTTCTCTTTTGAATCAACAGTGATCGTACCTCCAAGCAGCTCAACTGACTGCTTCACCACATACAGACCAAGTCCCGTACCCTCAGTCTGATGTGACCGGGCGTTGCTGGCTCGAAAGAATTTTGTAAACAGATTATCAAGTTCAGATTCTGGAATACCGATACCATTGTCCGCTACAACGATCTGGAGCTGCTCCCCAATGAGTTGGTATGAGAATACTAACGTACCGTTTGGCACCAGGTACTTCACTGCATTCGAAACCAAGTTACTCACAATGATATGGAACAATCGACTGTCAGTCTTAATGACCAAGTTCGGCGGATCATCCTGTCGATTAACAGTCAGTTGTTTGCTGGTGATCTTTTCCGCAAATTCATCTTCGATGCTCGTGAAGAATTCTGTGAGATTTGTATCTTCTGACTGCGCTGCAAACGTGCCCATTTCCAATTTTGATACACTCAAAAAATCATTGATCAGACTGATCATACGGAAGACATTCCGTTCGATCTTATCCAGATACCTTCCCTGCTTTTCGGTCCGTGCTGTTAGATTTTTACTCAACAACTCAACATTCCACCGGATCGCTGCGATCGGCGTACGCAACTGGTGCGTCGCAAGAGCAACGAATTCTGACTTGGCGGTATCGATCCGCTTCTGTTCGGTCACATCAACCAGCTCCATCAGTCGCTGCCCTTCAACCCGGTGGTTGTACACCGAGAGTTCCACCCAAAGTGGAGTACCAACAAATGGCTGTATCACTACTTCGACTCCTTTCATGGTCAGTCCCGCAGCCACCTTTCCTTGAACGATCCCCGGATCGATCTCATCAGTGCCCTGCATAAGACTGAAGATATTTGAACCTTCCATGGTACTGACCTGTCCGCCAAGCAGTTTCACTGCCGCCGGATTACTATCAATGATCGTTCCATCATTAAGGATCGAAAGATACGCTACCGGACTGTTCTCATACAGAGAACTAAAGACGTCATCTTGAAGATATCCCGCTTGCGAAATCGAGATCTCGACCATAACGTCGATCTTATGCTGCACAAAGAGGAGCATCATGAGGAGTAAAACAAGTATGCCGATCCCGCCGAAGACGGCATACCACGCAAGACTGTTCGTCACGAACAACCATACAAAAACGCCAGTGAATCCAAGGGCTAGAAACAAGAGTATACGCTCGATCCAACGAAACTGATGTATTTGACTATCCGACGGCATGATAGCTATATAGTACCAGCTTCAGATCAGTAATCGCTATGCAATTTGTCGCAATTGAGCATAATCATGCTATTATCAGGCTACTATGGAAAAGAAAATACTGCTCGTAGAAGACGAACCCGACATCCGAGAAGCAATGGCTGAAGCGATTGCAGACGCTGGCTTTGCGGTTGTTACTGCCGAAAACGGCCAAGCTGGACTTTCTACTGCGCTTGCAGAACATCCAGACCTGATCTTGCTCGATATTGTGATGCCAATCATGGACGGACATAGTATGCTCGAACAACTCCGACAAGACCCTTGGGGCAAAACCGTCAAAGTCATCATGCTCACCTCAATGGATGATGTGCAAAATATCGCCGATGCACACGAAGGTTCGATCACCGACTACTTGATCAAAGCACACAGCAGTCTCGACGATATCGTCGCTAAAGTAAAACTTGAGGCGTACGTCTAACAACAAATAAAAAGCGGCCAAGGAACAAGTTCCTTGGCCGCGTTGTTTTTCTACCGACGATCCCAATCTCCCGGATGTTCTCGACCACGCATTTCGCCAGCATGATGATGATCAGGTGTCCGTTCAGGTCGCACCATCGGTGCTTGTGCGCAAAACTTTGCCTGCCAAGCATCTTCGACATTGCCGAAGCTCAGCTGGTGGCCGTAAACACGCACGTCATCTTTGCGCGTGACGCGCTCACGGCAGATGCGATGTGGCTCAGCTTCTTCGACCGGATACAACTTCCCTGCTGTCCAGTGGACCTGGTCGCCCATTTTGGTCAGTCGTCCCCGGACCCGGATCTGCTCATCAGGGTGTGCAACGCGCCAAACTTCGACCCAAAAATGCTTGGTCTTGAGAAACCCCCAGAAACCAACGTCGTGGTAACCCCAGACACCACGACGTGCAGCTTCAGCCGCGTCGTAGATGAAGGTCCGACCCGGATCCATGATGAAACAACCGTATTCGTCTTTGACGATGTCACTGCCTGTGTTGAGGTTGTAGATCTGCATCACGTTGGTGACCCGATCGAGCGTGTGCTGCAGATTTTCGAGTTGCGGGCACGAGAATCGACTGTTTGGCGTATCAAGTGCCTGAGCACCCGATGCAACTAACAGCAAAATCAAACTGAGAATGTAACGCATGACGCGTCCTCCGTGGCTATCAGATGAAGAAAAGATCGAACGAACGTAAGATCACTTTTTATGATTACAACATGAAAAATAAAAATATGCAATGTTTGATCACTAGAGCGATTCTATGAAACGCTTAGCCTCAACAAACATCTCTTTGGTGTCCCGATAGTCCAACCGATCGATCACTGACGCCAGTGGATACCACCCTGCTTCTTTGACCTCCTGCATATCAAGCACTGGCGTAACAGTGGTGCCGATGACGCCGATAAAGAATATCACTCGTTTCTCTATCTTTTCACCGTCGTGCACAAATGAATATGCGACAGTGAATGTCGGTTCCGTTAAGAATCGTTCCGCCTCCAATCCTGTCTCCTCTTTGAGCTCTCGCTCTGCGGTTTGGCGAGGCGTCTCGCCTTCTTCCGGATGACCCTTTGGCAGTATCCAATACGAGTTATTGCCGATACGACTAAACTGGTGGATCAGAAAGACCTCCCAACTGTTCTCCTTTGGTCGAATCGGGATGATCCCATATGACACATCTTGTTTGGTTTTCATGTGCATGCAGTATAGCAAAAGCGGGGCCGACTTCGTCGGCCCCGCTTTTGCATTTTGTGTCCAGGACTGGAGTTGGTCACTCTCATGGATTTTTATTTCACAAGCTCATAAAAATCTCATTCGCTCGACCCCCACTCGGCGACTCCGACTCACTTTGTTTCGTCGGGCTTCGCGTCGCCTCGGTTCAACCCCAATCCTGTCCGCAAAAACAAAGACGCCGGAACGGTCGTTCCGGCGTCTTTGTTTTGCAGTGTCCAGGACTGGAGTTGAACCAGCACGGGAAAACTCCCACTACCCCCTCAAGGTAGCGCGTCTACCAATTTCGCCACCTGGACAGAAGATGTATACATCATTGAGGTCGGGCCATTATGCCTGATGTTGCTTGATATTTCAAGCTACTTGGTCGCCCAAGCCCGCGGATCACCCACAAACGCACAAAGCTCATCGTGCACCGCTGGAGTGGAGACGAGGATCAAATGACGAGCTGTAAGGTCTTGGTATAAGTCTCTGATCGCTCCATCGTACCGCTGCCACCGTCCATCTATATACAGGCTGATCGGTGCCCCAGCTGCCTTGGCGAGATAGAGACCCGCAGCAGTATCCCATGGACTACTAAGAAGACTGATCACCCCGTCGAGTCGGCCGGCCGCGACATACGCAAACTCCAAGAGTCCGGCGCTGAACGAACTACTTTTTCCATACTTGATACCAAGCGCTTGAATGAGGTTGTACTTCGCTGGCAAGATCCATGGCTCAGCTTTTGAAGACAGTACGTTGATGGCAAGCCGACCACCCACCTTCCCTTCGCGAAACGTCGTCAGTCGCTGATTTTCATAGACACCATCTTCCATGATCGACGCAAAGGTCTGACCAGAAATTGGATTATGTACGATCGCAAACGACCCTTCTGGGCCAGCGCCAAGTCTCGTAGCTGTAATACTAAAAAGTGGAATCTTCCGCACAAAGTTTTCGGTCCCGTCGATCGGGTCGATGTACCATACATAGCCAGACGTACCAGACACATCATCACCTTCCTCCCCCACGATCGCATCATATGGAAAATACTCTGCCACAAAATCACGCAAGAGCACCTCGGTATCCGTGTCGATCTTTGTCACCACCGAGCCATCAGACTTTTCATCAAAGTCGGCAGCATCATTGAAATACGTGCGAGCTGACTGACCGGCAGCTTCTATCGTCTCAATAAGTGACGCAAATTTTTCGTCCGTTTTCATAGAGTGAGTGCAGTGTAGCACAGTCGGGGCGCGGGCTTCGCCCGCGCCCCGACTGTGCCCTAATCATAAAAAATGTAAGGCTTTCATTTTTGCTGCGTCATAATAAGTGTAGGAAAGGTAATACCTACGTTTAATTACCTGTAACTAATACAGAACCACCATGAATATAACAACCCTTAGAAAGGGCATGGTTGGTGGTGTCATCGCGCTTTCGCTCGTGTTCATCACCATCCCTGTCCCCCGAGCTGAAGCTGCGACCTATGCAGAACTGCAAGCTCAAATTCAATCATTATTAGTACAAATAACCAAACTCCAAGCACAGCTTCGTGCCATGCAAAATGGGGGTCTTTTGTGTAGTGTGCCACAATCTGATCTCGCGATCGGTAGTCGCGGTGCAGACGTTACTGCGCTGCAAAACTTCCTGATTAGCCGTGGCTACACGATCCCTGCTGGAGCCACAGGCTACTACGGTACACAAACACAAAGCGCCCTGCGACTGTTTCAGATCAACCAAGGGATCAGTCCGGCCTTGGGATACAATTACGGACAACAAACCCGCGCTCGTGTGACAGCACTATGTACACCAGTATCAACCCCACAACCGACTCCAACACCAACCCCACAGCCTGAGCCAGAACCACCACTTAGCGGCGAAGCGTCACTGGAACGCTTCACGGTAAACGATGGTAATGACACTGACCTTGAAGAGGGTGACAAAAACGCTGAGATCATGGAAGTATCATTCCGAGTCGAAGATGGTGACGCAAGACTCAATCGTCTGGAAGTGGGCTTCACCCCAGACCCAGCAAATGACGAGATGGATCCATGGGATACCTTCGATACCGTATCTGTCTGGAGCGGCAACACCCGCATAGCGAGTGTCGATGCTTCTGATGAGGACAACTGGAACGAAGACTCTCCAAACGATGGAGATTACACTCTTCGCATTCCAGGAATTGACTGGAAGATGCGTGAGGGTCGCGAGATAGAACTTACCGTCCGCGCTAGTGTACAAAATAGTGTACGCGGCACCGACAATGGTGAGATCTGGACCACCTTCATTCCAGATGATGGCATTCGTGCCCTTGATGCAGATAAAGCTGCACTCTACATTGGCGACACTGCTGACGCAGTAACCCTCAACATCGATGAAGCAGGTGCTTCAGATGAGTTGATCGTACGACGCTCTGATGAAGACCCAGACGCTTCAGTCCTGCGACTTGAAGATGACCGAAACTCTGGGTACATGGAAGTATTCGCCTTTGATCTCGATACTGATGACAGCGAGAATGATATCGATATCTACGAACTTCCAATCGAGTTTACCGTCAACAACGGAACCCTCAGCGACTTTGTTCGCAACGCACGACTTATCGTGGATGGTGAAACCTACACTGACGAAACCATTACCGATGGCGCCACTGGTCTTATCACCTTCAACTTCGATCGTGGCGATCTGACTATCGATGCTGGTGACCGCGTCACTGCTTCTGTCGAGATCGAATTCCGTGCCCTTGATGCAATGTACGAAGGCACAACTATTGTTGGACATGTGAATGCTGACGATATCGACGCGGAAGGGGCCGATGATCTAGACACAAACCAGCTCCAAAGTGCAGCTACAGGCGAAATGCATTTGCTCTACACTAAGGGATCTGATGTTGAGAGTGACTACGCCACAGCGGTAGTAACCACTCAAGATGGCTCAACTAACGATTATGTCACCTTTAGTATCACCGTGAACGTGACCGCCTTTGGACAGGATGTGTACATTCCAATCGGTGCAAGTGGTGTCACCTATCAGCTGCAAGACGCGATCGGCAACGCACTATCTGCCTCAGGTACTCCAGTTGTGACCTCGAGTACTGACGAGGAAGGAAGTTACTTCTACATTCCAGAAGGCAGTACAGAATCACTCACCCTAACGGTAACGTATATTCCAGGTGTCGCGAACACCAATGCTCGACTCCAGCTCATCAGCGTCAACTACAATGACACTGCTGCAGCGCCAGATCAAAGCTGGATCGCGCTTCCTAAGAATGCATACCGCACCCCAACTAAGACGATCGTAAATTAGTAACCAATAAATAAAAAGAGCGGGGCCCAAAGGGCCCCGCTCTCTTTCTTGAAAGACTTAGTCCTTCTTCACTTCAGTTGCTTCTTCAGCTGGAGCTTCTTCTGAAGTCTCCTCAGCTGGAGCGGCGTCTTCTGCTGGAGTTTCCGCTGCAGCTGCTTCAGCAGCTTTTGCTTCCTCCTCAGCCTTCTTGGCAGCTTCTGCTTCCGCTGCCCTAGCAGCCTCTTCTTCTGCCTGCTTTGCTTCTGCTTCAGCACGTGCTGCAGCTTCTGCTTCAGACTCAGTAGACATAGAAACAAGGCTCATTCGACGCATCTGACGCTTGATCTCACGATTTACCTTCTCGCGGATGTAATAGAGCTTCGCGCGGCGCACCTTCGCACGCTTCACGATCTCGAGCTTGTCGATAAGTGGTGAGTAGAGCGGGAAGATCTTTTCGATCCCAACACCACTTGATGCCTTACGAACCGTAAAGGTAGCACCTGCTTCATCACCGTGCTTTCGAGCCAATACGAGGCCCTCAAAAACCTGGATACGGGTCTTCCCCTTTTCATCCACGATCTTTTGGTGAACGCGCACAGTATCACCAGCCTTGATGCCAAGTGACTTACGTTCTTCCATATTTACGGGTGACACTGTCACTCCTGCCATTGCTGCTTTCATAATATGTTTCTTTAATAAATTAAACGAATGAGCCGTTTAAAACGTGCCACAATCTACCATAAACATCCTTGGTTCGCAACACTTTCGGCCAGGTCTTACGATATTGCGTTTATGCGCAACTATGGTACGGTCATGGTGAAATTGTTCCACTTGGAGTTCTCTACAAATGCATAGAAATATTCCGAAGATCGTCATTACTGGCGGACCTTGCGGCGGCAAAACCACCGCCCTCGCCAAAATCGTCGCCTGGTGTCTTGAGCACGGGTTTTACCCACTGCTCTCGCCAGAAGCAGCCACACTCCTGATGGAGTCTGGTATCGAACGGGACCACCCGCGATTCCAGGAATTCATCTGGCGCGAAACACAACACGCCATGCAGCTGCGACTCGAAGCAGCACTGCTGTACAAAAACCCCGTACTCATCTTCGACCGAGCCTTCGCCGATAGCCTGGCATACATGTCGACTGATGGAGCAAAACAGCTCATGGACGAATTTGGCTTCACGATAAAGGACGTGCGTGATCAGTTTTCCGGTGTCATCTTCTTGCGTACCGCAGCCAACGGCGCTGCTGAACACTACACCACCGAGAACAACGCGAAGCGCAGCGAAAGTGCCGAAGAAGCCTGTGCCACCGACTGGCGGACTGAGATGGCTTGGACCGGCACGCCACACCTGCATCTCATTGAAAATGTACCTGGTCAAACATTTGATCAGAAGATCAACCGGGCGCTGCAGGCACTCGCTCGCACACTTGGCGTACCCGAACCGCTGGAGATCGAGCGCAAATTTCTCATCCACGATCCACAGTCGATTATTCTGCCTGAGAGCGCCACACCGATCACTATCATCCAGCACTACCTGGTCGGCAATGGATCAAACGAGCGGGTTCGCGCGCGTGGTCAGGATGACAACTACCTGTACTTCCACACCATCAAGGAAGAAGTAGCGCCAGGCACCTTCATCGAGACCGAGCGGCACATCAGTCGCCAGGAGTACGACGACCTGATGGTCCGTCGTGACTATGGTCGGCAGCCGATCATCAAAACGAGAAACTGCTTCTCATATAATGGGCGATACTGCGAACTTGATGTCTTCCATGGCCGCCGTGAAGGCTTGGTCATGCTTGAGATCGAAGTCGCTAGTATGGATGAGACCGTCTCGGTACCGCCATACCTTGGTGAGTACACTGAAGTGACCGGTAAGAGGGAATATTCAAACTATGAACTGTCGCTGGCTGCGTAAGCACCAGAACGCATCGCGCGCCTACCCGGCGCGCTTTTTTCTTGACAATCACCTGCCCCAGACTATAGTGACGATTGGCTCGAATCGCATAGGAGAAATCATATGCCAAACAAAATGACGTTCGAAGGCTACCTGGAAGTATTCAAAAGCGAACACTTATCAGACCTGCTCATTCTGTTTTTCCTGATCAAAATGACCGACGATGAAACTGGACTCAGGCTGTCTGACGCCCAGACAGACGTGATCCGTGACACCGTCCGAGAGCATCACCCCGAAGCATGGATTATGCATCGAGCGATGATGCTTGAATGGTTTGATCTTGGCACCAATCGAGAGACTATTGCTCATGAACTCGAACTATCCGAAAGCGCAAGCTATCTCGATATCGCACGAGAGCAAGAACGAGTCGAGTGCACCTGACACAAAACCAGCGCCGAGCGCTGGTTTTTTATTCTTGAATCCGATCAACTGCTTGTTCGATCTCAGGCGGCACCGGCGCGATAAAGCGCTGTTCTTCCCCACTTGGTAGTGTTAGCTCGAGCACATGCGCATGGAGTGCAAGTCGCTCAAGCTCCAGATTATTTGAACCGTCGATCTTATGCGACGCGTAGAGCCCATCCATCACGATCGGTCGATCGATCGCCCGTAGGTGTACCCGAAGCTGGTGTGTCCGGCCGGTCTTTGGAATGAGCTTCACATATGAAAATGGCTCGTCTTGATATTCCCCCATGCCGATCCGCTCGAAGTCAGTGATCGCTTCGCGCCGCACTCCCTTCGCACCACGCTCGGCGCTCCGCCGGCGCGAGTCTTTGGCGCTGCGCCCGATCGGACGATTGATCGTACCCCACCGATCATTCATCCGTCCGTACACGAGCGCACGATACTCCTTGTATACTGCACGATCTTTAAAAAGCTTTTTCAAATACTGGTGCGCTTCTTGGGTCTTGGCGAGAATGAGGATGCCTGATGTCTCGCGATCGAGGCGATGCACCACACCTGAGCGATTGAGCTCGGTACCTTGTGGTGAGTAGCCCGGTTCACCGACGCTGGCAGCCGAAGGCTGCCAGCGAAGAAACCACTCGACCACCGTCGGTGCTTCGGTCTTGCCGTCTTCGTGAGTCAGCCAGCCATACGGCTTGCTGATCACTAGCACTGCGTCATCTTCATAGATGACTGTTGGCTCTAGATTATTTTCCTTTCCGTCGTTCACGAGATTCATATTCGCCCAGTATGTCGTCAAAGTCATCTTTCGTCAAAGCCGGCCAATGTTTGTCGAGAAACATCAGCTCACTATAGACCGACCGCCAGGTCATAAAATTTGATAGACGGTGCTCACCGCCTGGGCGCACGATCACGTCTGGATCTGGCATATCGGCAGTCCAAAGCAATTTTTCAAAACTCTCTTCTGTCACCGTTTCCCCAGCAGCGATTGCAGCATTCACTGCTTCAACGATCTCTGCTCGCCCCCCATACGAAAGCGCGATCCAGATAGTTGTCTTGGCGTCAGACCGTTCAGCGTTTTGTGCTTCCAAGCGATCCATTTGCTGCTGTATGTCTTCCGCAAAATCTTTTCGGCGACCAACGATCCGTACCTTTACCGGAGCTTCGTTCTCAGCATTTGCTTGTTCACCCACCTGTCGTAGCCATTCTCGAAAGAGATCCATGAGGTACTCCACCTCCTCCTCGCTCCGCTTCCAGTTCTCAGTCGAGAAGGCATAATACACCGCGTGAGCAATCCCCGCGTCGCGAACCCAGCGGATCGAGTCAGACATTACTTCTCCACCGCGCTTATGCCCCTCAAAGGTCGGCAGCCCCTGCTCCTTGGCCCAGCGACGATTGCCGTCCATGATAAAGCCAATACATGTAATGGTCGTTTGTGACATAGCGCTTAATGTAACACAGAAAACTCGTCGTAGGTTTTGGAGACACTTCCCCATTCGACTGCCACACTTTCCACCTGCGACATAAGCGAGCCTTCGTGCAAGTACTCAACAAATGCCTTCAGTACGTCTGCCTGTCCTTGTGCCACCACTGTCACTGATCCATCGGATTCATTTCGCACAAACCCGACCAACTCCAGCTCAGTCGCAGACTCTTGCGCGTACATTCGATACGCAACTCCTTGCACGGCACCTGTGATCACTGCTCGCATTTCAATCATGCGCAGTAGTATACATTGCATTCATACATGATACGAGGTATAAATCTGTCCTTACCAAAGACAACGAGAGGAGGAAAGGAATGAAACACGGTAAGAATGCGGCACCTGCAAAAGCACCCAGCTATCGCGCACCCCAAGGGCCAACGATCGTCATCGACATGAGACAGCATCATTCCCCGGGAGCTGCTCGACGTGCACAGCTTGAAGAGGCAGCACACCAAAACACTGCTCGCTATCGCCCACGGTAGCGAAGCAGCTCAACCCACATCAGCCGGTCTACTAACGACCGGCTTGTTTTTTTCTAAAAATTGGGTACGATAGTGCCTACATTCAAATATGCGCGATTAGCTCAGTTGGTAGAGCAGCTCGTTTACACCGAGAAGGTCGGGAGTTCAAGTCTCTCATCGCGCACTACGAAAATGAGCTTTTACCGGGCTCGTTTTTTGATACATATACAAAGCGGCAACTTTAAAACAACTATTTACAAATTGAAGTTTTGCTATATTGTGCAAACAGCCTTGGCTTCTTTGCCGAGAGTTCTACATCAAACAAACTGAGGAGATATAAAATGAAAGTAGCTCTTTATCCTGGACATCACTCACTGCCATTTTGGCACCGTCCTCAACAGCCAGAAGTACTTTTTGACGAAAGTATGGCTGACAAAAACGTCGTCTTCGAAGTTGTTGAGAGGATCGATGAAGACCGAGGAAGATATGTAACAAATGAGGTGCCGGCTAAAGATTTTTGGATCTGGCCCATCCTTAAAGGATTGTCGGATGTTGACCTACCACTACTGGCACACGTATCCTTTCCTTTTGATAAAGGTACGGAAACGTTTTCTTTACCGAAGCGAGTCTGGATACAAATCTCAACCTTACCTGATGAGGTTGATCAAGACGGAATTCCAGTGGTGGTGGTAGACGGCGAAGTACAAGTTGCACATCTCTGGGGTGGAGACAACAGAACGCACACCCCCTACCAACTACTCGGGAAAGAGCCTGTCGATAATGAACAGACACCCGAGTTCTGGACACAATACATCTTAGCGCGATTGGTGGAAGCGAAACACGCCACCATAAGAGAGGCGGACGAAGCTTGTAAAATAGCCGCATCTGCTGCAGAAAAGTATGCTGTAGTGCCTTGAATACACAGACGGTGCTTAACTGGACCCAAGGAAACTTGGGTCATTTTCTTTTAGAAAATCTAACGTCGTCCCTCATCGTGCATTAAAAAAGCGCGCCCGAGGAGGACGCGCTGCGACTGCACGATGGCAATCTTACGGATGTGCGTTGGTCAGCAGATAGGCGCTATCGACGACGCGAAGCTCACCTTCCGGATCATTCACCTCCACTTCGAACTTCACTCCTTCACAGTGACCAGGCTTGAAGCGGGAAAACTTGGAGGCAGTCTCTTCCCCGATGTTTTCATAGACCGTAGCATCCTTGCCAACAATCAAGATGTGACGATGACCTGCGGCGATCGCCGAGACAATGCTCTGCAGCACTGCTTCCTTTTCGGCGGCGATCACCTCGCCGTTGTCGCCAGCGATGATCTGTGCTGTCTTTTTTGCCATATCGCCATCTGTGGCGAGCCAGAATGTGGGGTGGAATTCCACCTGACGGCCTTTGAAGAAAGATCTGGCAAACTCAGCATACATCTGCATGGTGCCAGGTATCGACTCCAGCTGTTCGCTTCCGGCGATCTTCCGCCAATGGCCCGTCGACCGCACGATCGCAACTACTGTAATGTGCATATCTATCTCCTCAATGTACCTTTGTTCGCATTAGTTTATACACCATAAATATAGTTTTGTCAATAAACTAAGTGTCTCTACGCCCGACAAGAATAGTACCTTTCGTGTGCGTCTTCCATTTCTGTTACATGAAACTGGTGTACTACGAAAATGAGCCCGTTTTACCGGGCTCGTTTTTTTGATACGTATGCAAAAGTGACAACTTTAGAACTGATTGACTACTCTTCTTCAATCACCTCGTAACAGCTTTGATCAAAGCGTAAGTACTGAGGAGGCCAAGGATTTCTCCAAAAACTCGCCGCCTCGAGCTTGCCGGCTTCAAGCAGAGCTTGGCATGCGTCATGCCCAGTAACTAGATGGGCTCCGTTGTGGTCTTGCGAGGTCCACTCCTCATCATCCTGATGTGCTGTCGCTTCTTCATCGCTGATCGTTGGAATTTCGATGCCAACCCACTGCTCCCGTATGGATTCAGGAGCAAAACCAGGTGGAACTTTGGTGATCCGTATTTTTCTAGTCATCAAAAGAACTCCTTCGGGAACAGTCGTGTTTACACCATACACTTGGAATTTACATTTGCAAATTCTTTGTGCAAAAACCCTTCTAACACACTCCCCCCACCGTACGCCAGAAAAATCAGTAGACTACATTCAAACTTTGCAGTACTTTATCTGAAACTGTTCCTGGAGGTCTGTACCGATGACACCTGAAAAAATATTCGCTGTCGTCTCACGCTACGAAACTGAACTCTCTCAGCTGGGAGTGGTCCCGACCAGAATTGACACTAGTCGCACGTTTGGAGACTGCACACACGTGGAACTGCTCGCACACGCCGCATACCTCTGCATCGGCGCGAAGGAGTTTGCATCTAGACCAGAGAAGTTCGGTAAGGCGAACCGCCACCTGACCGCCATTCAGATGTGCCTTAGCTTTGTCGGCATGTATACACTGGACGATCTCATGTCACACAACCGCCCGACGTAGTTCGGGCTTTTTCTTTGTGAAAACCTCGATATCACACCAAAAGCATATCGATCGCTTTGGTAGCTGTCTGCATTCTTTCATCGAGCGTGCCTTGCACCAGTAAGAACGGTCGCTTGGTCTCAGTGAGTTTTTCGATGAATCGTGTATGCATACCATGACGAATATGTTCTCCGTCGCGCGTACCATCTTGTTCAAACGGGATCTCGTCACCCGTCACAATGTACAAGTCAGGCTGCGAAGTGTTCGCGACCGCTTCTACCGCCGGTGCGCTGGTACCTAGGTATCGCTCGTGCCAAACGCTGGTTGCAAAGGCATCTGTGTCCGCGATCAGTACTTTATTCGCTGTCTCAGCGAGACTATTTTCGAACTGTTGTTGTGCTTTAGCGATCGATACAAATTCTTCTGTCCGCCAACGCAGCTTGTCACCAAGCGGCAGCTTCCCTTCCGAAAAGTACCGACCGTACTCAGGCACCCAAGCAGTTTGATAATGTTCAGCCAATGCCTTTGCGAGCGTGGTGGTGCCAGTGGACTCTGCTCCGAGTACACACACTCGTTTCACGAAGTACGCTCGCACTACCGGCTCAAGAAAATCGAGATACGATTGCGCATTACTGCGCACAAGCGTACCGCTAACCGGCACAGTCGTACGCATCCTATCAACCAACACATGCACCGAACCCATAAAGGAAGCGTACGCGTCACCATAGTCTTCTGAGGTAAAGACCGCGTCTGGTGTGTAGCCAAGAATCTCCTTAGTGAAGGCCGCCCAGCCCTTTGAATCATCATCTGACAACTTATTGTCTTCAATGAGCATCACTCGTGCTTGCGGGTGGATCTGCTGTATCCATGCAGCTCGTAGATATCCAGGAATAGATTCCGTTTGCTTGTAACAAACGATCACCGTCACCTCTTCGGAGGCCGCCTGCGCAGTATCGATAAGATACTTATGCCCGCGGTGCGGCGGATAGAACTTACCGATCACTAATCCTTTCTTGAACATATGCAGGAATGATTATTGCTGATTCCCCCACTTCACCATACCAACTACGAAGCGCAAAAACAGCATGAATAAAGAATGCGACATACAGTGCCATCACTACATACGCACCAGCCGTGTAGAACAGTATGATCGAGATAAGGTTGACCGGACCAAGCCATAACCACCAACTCTCGATCTTCTTCCGACCGAGCAAGAACTGCGCGGTCACGCTTGCCACCACCACCAACGCATCAAGTACCGGATAGAGCGAACCTGGTGCAAAGGTATCGATCACCTGATACACCAGATATGTACCGACCACAAGAACCGCTACTACCATCACCCAGCCCCGACGAGTCAACCTGGAGACCTTGAGTTCAGAGTGATCACGACCACCAAATACCCAGTATGGCCACGCCCAAACCTGAATCACTAGGAAGTACCCCCAGTTAAGCCACTGTTGGCCAGGTAAACCGATCTCAGCGAAAAGGAACCCAAACATCACCGAACTGAGTATGCCCCACGGCCAGCAGAGTACGTTTTGGGTACGAGTGAGCCATACGCAGACGAGGCCCGCCCACGTACCAATGAATTCATAGGTACTGAAGACGAAATCAGGAATTAATTTGGCAGCGATCAGTTCATACAAAATCGTGACGAGCGCCATGGTAACCACGACATACAAATGTTCTTTGTGTGTAGTGCGGTTACCGAGCAACCGTGTGATCCAGGTGTTGTTTGTTTCCATACAGAATATACTTACGTGATAATATAGATAGTGTATATTATACACTATTAAATGTCAATCTTTTGTGCTGCTGCCTATTTGCCTTCAAAAGTGAACTGCGGCATAGTACAGAGAGAAGCACTACCCTCGGAGGAGTTATGTTCAATACCAGCAAACAGTACGAACTATCGTACCGACGAGCTAGGCGCAAACCAAAACATGGACCAGCGATCGTTTTCACCGTAGATGATCGCCACTGGTCTGAACTGCTCGATCGCCTCTCCATGCTCAGGCAACGAGATGCAAACGAGATCGATGAGTACTGCTTAGGCGAGCAGTCCCTATTCGCCCTTCCCGAACCAGATCTGTTCAAAAGCACTACGTTTGGGTACGGTAACTGCGGCACCTTCTCTTCGGCAGGACTGTACATGCATCTACACATCTGGCTCGGCAGCGGCGTTCGTTTGCATCACTGCGCCGCAACCATTCATACCCTACTCGCTGCGCTCAACGTGCCGTTTACGACCCAACACCCAAACCAAGGCAAGCAACAAGCTGAGCTGCGTACCCGGATCGCGCACGATGCATGCGGCTACGGCCATGCGGTCAGCGGCAGTGTGCACGAAAGTGTGATCGACTGGCTACGAGACTTCGCTGCACCAACGATTCGTGAAGACGGTAGAATTCCCTACCAAAACATGCATCCAACTGTAACCGCAGCAATGCAAGAAGCGTGGTACTGGGTGTGCGAACCGAAGCGGCGACGCTGGGCCAGTGAAGTGTACGGCAGCATCAAGAAAAATGGGCACTTTTTGCTCAACTGCTCCGGTAACGCCTGCGACCTGAGTGTCTATCCAGACACAGAGCACGACGATACGACCAAGTCGGTCGATCTCGAGTGTCACAACCTTGATCAAGCAGAGCAACAGCTGACACTACTTGCAGGGTTTGCAATGATCTGCGAACTAGCGCGGCAGTAGCCCAAGTAAACGGCCTTCCCTTTGGGAAGGCCGTTTTTCCAAATCGGAAATTTCTGTTATTGTGTCTTCTGTGTAAAATACGCACTTGGTACAATACCTGTACCAAGCTTGTAACACACCGCCCCTGTAGTTTAATGGATAAAACTGCGGACTTCTAAGCCGTTGATCGAGGTTCGATTCCTCGCGGGGGCACCCAATAGTGAGACTGACTCCCCACTAATCTCGGTAAGTCTAGCAAAACAATAAAACCACTCAGTTGAGTGGTTTTATTGTTTTCATTCAACTCTTAGCGAGGAATTACCTTTATTGTAAGTTTAGAAAGTAAGATAATCACAGCTCCAAACGATACTACTTCCAATGTTATTACCATCCATTCAACTAAACTTATACTAAGCAGTGAATATAGAAAATCTGCCAAGACATATACAATGACCGTTTTTAGAATCTGTGAGCCAAAAAACACATACCACAACTCTCTTGTTGGAAATCCTAGAACAGGGTTCTTTAGTATTTGTTGATTGTTCCAAAAATATTTACCCACATAAATCACCAAAACAGCTGGAGCTAAATATACAGAAGCTGTCAGCAACCCAACTCCAGTAGTAAAACTCAATAGAAATGATCCTAAAATTAATGCCAGTATCAGTGCTATTGTTTCTCGATTTTTTCTCATATTAATTAGGTTTAGTTTACTGATGATTAGTAAATACCTCGAAGTACTTCCTGTATGAATAGGATTTTCCATACTTTTCACTCTCGTCTCTCGGTTCCAAAATTTCCATTTCCACCAAGCGATCTATAACATTCTGAGCACCATTACGACTAAAGCTAGTCCAGTTCATAATGGTTGTACTAGTTACGATTGGATGACCAAATAGTTTCAGCAGGACTTTCATACTACTTTCCGACTCACGCTTACCAAGTTGTTGAATCTTTTGTGTATCTCCTATATAGAGTTCATTGATGGAACGACAAGCCACAATAGCATCTTGAGCAGTCTTAATTACACCATCTATAAAGAACTCTAGCCATACTTCTGGGTCACCATGATGATATTCATGCAAAGCTCGATAGTACTCTTTTTGGTTTTGCTTAAAGTAAGAAGACAGGAAAAGTACTGGTTTCTCGAGCAAACCAAATCGGTACAGTTGTAGAGTTATAAGAAGACGACCCGTCCTTCCATTACCATCTAAAAATGGATGGATGGTTTCAAACTGTGAGTGCATGTAAGCAGTATGAATCAGAGGAAGCGTTATCGTTTCATTGTGTAGGTAGTTTTCAAAGTCATTAAGCGACCTCTCCATCTCTTCAACTGGCGGTGGAACATATAAAGCATTGCTTGGTGCAGTTCCTCCAATCCAATTTTGTGAACGTCGCCATTCCCCAGGATCTGCAAAATGAGTAGCACGGGCATTAGTCATTAGCTTTGAGTGCAGCTCTTTAATGAAGCGCTTTGACATTGGTAAATCGCACAGTCTCTCAATACCAAAGTTTAGTGCTTCTATGTAATGAAGAATGTCATCAGCATCGGTATCTTCAACACTTACAAGGCCAGCTTCCATTTCAAGGGCATCAACCATAGTTGCCTTTGTTCCCTCAATCTGAGCTGAAGCTGTTGCATCTTTAAAAATGAACATCTTCAAAAAGAAGTCTACATCTGGAAGTTGGTGTGTGGTACCATCGAGTTTGCCGACGAGATGTCCAGCTTGTGCTATTTTTTGCAAAACATCTCCTGAAATATTCATCAGTTCTGCAGGAGGAAAATCGTCAGGCACAAAAGCTTTGAATCCTTCTTTTTGATCTACATCTTCACCGATAATATTTGTTTCCATAGATAGTTCGCTTTTAATTTTGAATGTGCACTATTATACACTTTAGTTCGCTTTTATGCAACCAAAGTGAACTATCTTTTTGGTGTCAGATTTGTAATATTCATGAAAAAGACCCCTACCGAAAGGGGTCTATTTTATTGCTATATATTCTCTAAGAAACGCTTGTGGGGCTTGGAGGGTAATTTTCCGCAACGCCAAGGGCGTACTGAAACAAAAAAACACCCCGTGCACAATGAGAGATATTCTCTCTACCGCGCGGTGGGGGTGTCACTTTTCCCATTCAGGCTTTTTAGTTGGGTCAAAGTTTTTAGAGATGATAGTGTCGTATTTTTCAACAACCGCCCTTACACCTTTGCCGCCGTAGTCAACCATTCTGATTTGATTGTCTCTGTAGCTAAAGTTAGCCGGATTAGAAAAATGATGTCCGTTCGACCAAGCTGCTTGCTCTGTATAATCGAGCATCTGCGACCAAAGCGCTACCGCAGACACATCGAGTTCTTTCCCATACTTCTGAATGTTACACACCCCAAGCAGCGAAAAGAAAGTTGGTTCCAAGAACACCGAACGGGTCTTTCGCCAGAGCATAAATTCTTGCCAATTCTGGTACAGACCGTTGAGTAATGTGTACCTAATGTTTCCAATAGTGTCATGTTCTTCATCGAGCCAAAACCGTGCTTTTAGAAAGCCGAATCCTCGCCCATGAATAATGCACCAAACATCGCTTTTAAGAACCTTCACGAACCTCCAAGGATGGATAAGCGGTAATTTAATAACCAATCCCACAGCAGGAAGACAAAACACCAGCCGGGACGAACCACTTTTGATGTACATCGACACCCCCTCAGTTTGCTTCAAACTAATAGGAACGATAACACAAAACGAATTCGTGTCTAGAATTTAGAAAAAGACTGCCGGGCTGTGAATCCTACTCTACTCGACAACAACCGTTTCTGGCAGATTTCCCGACCCAGCCGCTTCTGCTTCTGTATCGGTTGCTGGAACTACTTCCTCCTCGATAGATCCTGCACCCAGTTCGGTAGGTACTTCTACCTCAGTCGTTGAAGCTGTTTCAAGGATTGGTTCAGGTTCGGGCACAAGCACCTCCTGTGCCATTTCTGCATATAATGTATTAAAGGCCTGTTCTCGTTCAGCGAAATACTCAAGCGCTGACTGCACCATTGCCTCTCGATACACCACCACCTCATCCGCTGGATCAATAGAGACTTGGACCGTCTTGCTCTTATGTGCCAAATACATATGTGCGCTCCAAGCTGCGGCAAGACCAAATACCACTATGGCCACCAACAGACCAACGATCCACTCTCGCTGCGGATGGATAAGTTGTGGACTGCGTAAACCAGTACGCTTACCAAGCAACCGTTTTGCGATCTCTGTAAATTCTCGCTTACTCTTCATACGCCATTACTTTAACTTGCATAGTAACATTTGCATTCCATTGCTCACTAGAACGTATTTCGAGTGTTACATCAGTGACACGAGAAACGTATGGCAACAACTCGAGCAGTCGGATAAATTGCTGCACCTGCATTCGAGTACCCGAAAGCGGGAATACGACCTGCACCCACTCCTCCGAAGCACCAGCTCGTGCCTTCAGCGTATCGATCTCAACTTTACCGATCACAACGCCAGCACCGGCTGCGATCTCATCTACATAGTTCAAAAAGTCGATACTATCACTTTGTAATTTATCTTGATCGAGAAAGAAAGACTGGAGTGCAGCACGGTCTTCTGTAGACGAATCAGCGATCTTCCGTAACCGCAAAAAGAGATCCTCTTGTGCCTGCTCTGCAGCAAGCACTTCGATCTGAGACTCAAGATGTTTTCCTTGCGCCATGGTCTGATATGACATCACCCCAAATCCACCGGCTGCAACGACCATAAGGATACTTGCTATGATGATGTTACGAATGGTTGACGGGCTCATACTTATACTTCTTTAAAGGTTACCGTGATCGTGAACCGAATATCTCTATCTTCCGCCAAATTGCTGATCGGCAACTCCACATCGTCTACCTCTGGCACTGCCAACAGTCGATCGCGGAATGATGCGAGCGAGTGACGATCTGCTGCAATTCCGGTGAGTGTCACTGGCTCAAAGCCTTCTGCCGTTGCCGAACGCTCAAGAATAATGGTGGTGAGATTGATGTCGTTCCCCTGCATCTCTTCAAAGAGAGCCAGGAGATCAGACATTGGTTCGTACTTAGCTTCGTCTATGATCACACGCGCCTGCTGACTTGCCTGCACGAGTGCGACCGAGACAGACTCATAATTTTCTACCTTCCTTGATGCTTCAGCGGCCGACTCTTCATACACCGATACCTGAGAGCTAATGAGTACATATGCCGGCAACACGATCGCAGCTCCAAGCAAAAGAGTGAATGCCCAAGTGGTCATCCACACCGAAATCACTCGTACCCAGTACTCGACCAACAGTCCTTTCTTTGCACGTGGTGGAATGAGATTGATCATAATTATGCTGAATCCTTAAGAGCAAGCCCGATCGCCGTTGCATACCCAAGTGAGTGTCTCCGATCGATCGGTGGAACAGTCTCATCAAGCGAGAAGCAGTTCTCCCAGACATTGCCCCGCACGCACGGTACTTCGAGCGATTCAGTGAGATAGGTTGGGAATCCTTTAAGATTGGCGCTACCACCACACATAACGATCGAGGTGATACGACGATCCTGACTATTTCCATTGCGTAAGTGCCAATATTCCATGCGCGTCGCAAGCTCGTCCTTTATCACCGATACAGTACTAATGAGTGCATCATGTACTTCTGAGGAATCAACTCCACGCACCAATCCAACCGTGTTCTTCAAACGAGTGAGTTCTGCTTCAGCAGTATCAGCCCCAAGCACCTTGCGCATTGCTTGTGACAATTGGTCTCCTCCCAGATCGATGGTTGAAGTGTACAAGAGCGCGTCACGATACACGATACCGATCCCAGTACGTGTCTTTCCAAAGTCAACGAGCATAGTCGCACCGACTGCATCAGCTGGGATCACCGACCTAGCCATTGCTTGTGCCTCCACCTCAAACGACACTGGTCGCAGTCCAGCTTCAATACAGGCGTCATAGTACTTCTGGATCGTCTCCCGCGCATACGCAGCGACTGATACCCGCAAGACCCGATCATCATCCTCGCCAGGCAACAGCGTGTAATCGAACAAGACATCTTTGGATGCGATCGGTACATTTTCCTCAAGGCGAAACTCGAGCAGCCCGCGTACTTCCTTCAGTGGCACATTGCGCTTGATCTCCGTTTCAAACAGATACGCTCGTTCCTCTGGTAGTGAGACACGAATGAATTCTGCGCCGGTTTGCGCTTTGAACTCTTTCAAGACTGAGACTAGCTGCGCTGGCTCGTGCACTTGTCCACGCTGCACGATGCCACTCGGGATTGGGATGTCTCCCCACAACCTTAACTCACGGTCTTTCCCCTGCCGCGCTGCTGGCTCAAACGCGACATACTTTAGAGAAGTATCAGACACATCGACACCCACACAAGGCATAGTGAGATACGTTGGCGCAGGTAAAACTCGAGAAAGAGCTGAAAACATATGTAGCTCTAGTATACGCTGTTCGTCGCCTGGTTTTAAGGCGCGAAACTCACATCTTGTATAAAACAAACAATACCGCCAGCAGTGCCACTATGATCGAAACGATTCCCACATAGCGCTTGGCGTACGAAACAGCCAAAGCGCCGAACTTGTACGTAGAGTACCCAACGATCGCGTAGCGCGCGCCACGTCCAAGCAACGACGCGGCAATGAAGACTCCGATACTTCCCTTCAAAACTGCTACCACCCAAGCAACGATCGTGTACGGCACTGGCGTAACCGCACCGATCACCGTCAAAACAAAGGTGCTCGAGTCATTACCACTCACCATTTCATTGAACTGCTCAAGCATGCCTGGCGTCACCCACTGCATAATCGTTTCGAAGAAAAAAGCGGCAGCGAAGTAAGCACACAGACCACCGATAAGCGATGCGATCGTGGTTACTATTACCAAACGAACAGCCTTAGCTCGATCAGCCAAGATCGCAGCCACCAAAAATGGATCGGTGAGGATCGGGAGCGGAAGTGCTGATTCAACAAACGATATGACCGCGATCATGACCGTCCCCGAACGCGAACGCATAAAGCGACCTCCGGTACTCACTGCTTCTGACTGCAGCACCGCTTCCACCTTTTCTTGTAGCCGTTGCTCGAGCGACATGTCTTAGTTGATCTTAGTACCAGCCGGCACTTCGTGACTTGGGTGAAGCAACGTGAATGTCTCTCCCGTACCACCAGCTAGGATCATGCCCTGACTCTCAAGACCACGGATCTCTCGAGTTGCGAGATTCACCAAAAACGGGCACTGCTTCCCTATCAATGTTTCGATATCTTCAAAAAACTCTCGAATGCCGGATACGATCTGTCGTGGTGACTCTTCACCCACATCGACCGTCAGCCTAAGTAGTCGATCAGCTCCTTCTACAACATCTACCGTCTTGATCGTACCGATCCGAATTTCCAACTTTGCAAAATCATCGTATTGAATGGTTTCCATAGATCGCTATTGTTTAGTGATAAAACTATCGAGAATGAGTGCAGCAGCAGACGCATCAACCATCGCATTTTTTCCCTGAACCCGTGCTGCCGCCTGGCTCGAATACTGCTCTGGCTCTAAGTGCACCGGTATACCAATATGTAACGTGACATCAGTGATGAAGGTTTCGACCGCTTCGTGGATCGCGTTTGGCTCGCCATCGTTGTTGAGCGAGTGTCCGATGACGATCTCACCTACTCCCCGCTCTGCCACTAACGCTTCAACATACTTTAGAAAATTCGCGTCGTTTGGTACCACCTCGTGCGGAAAAGCCATCGTTCCCCCATCATCAGTGAGTGCAATGCCGATCTTCTTTGATCCAAAATCAATTCCCATTCGTTTCATGGGCTTTAGCATAGCATGATTACCTAATACATTGACCAGCATGACCAATGTATTAGGTAGTCAATCAAACCTATATCCATTTTCATGCATGATGCGCCACATGCGGTGGTACCACAACCGATACCCATCAGAGCTTGGGTGGACACCGTCAAACGCAAATAGTTGGTTAGGGTTTTTGATAAACGGATTTCGTTCATCCTCGTTAAACAACTCTATGGTCGGCACATCATAGGCCAAAGCAGTTTCTGCAATCGCCTCCTGGACTCGAATACACCGACGCTTTAAAAAACCACGCATTATGCCAGGAAAGAGAGGAGCTGAACCAATGTTGTTATAGAGCAAAAACAACACCCTGTGTTTACATAATTCATTAAGCTGTGGCAGCACCGTTTGCAGTACTTGTTGGATCTTACGAATACTTGTCAGATGCCACACATCATTACCGCCAACACTCACAATAATCAAATCAAACTGCTGCCCAAGCATCACCTCGATCTGTTTTGGAAGATCTCGCACCAAACCACCGTTTTGAGCAACATTTATAATCTCTGCGTCCGGATAATCTGTTGCTAGTCGTCCTGCAATAGTATCCTCCGGTCGACTCGCTCCTGTACCAACTGCTGTACTATCTCCCAAAATTAACACCCGCTTCCCACCTGAACCAGCACAAGCAAACGGCTTAGTGGTAAGTCCCAAGAACTTATTGCGTGATAATTTAATGATCATTCGTAAAGCTTGCAATACCACCATTACAATAATAGTGTCACCAACATACACAAACCAATCGAGTGAGCTGAGCGAACTAAAGAAATCAATCATGTAAACACCATTAACTGTACAAAGCTTGAACGTACGGCGCAATCTGCTGCCTTACCTCTGCATACCAAATCTCATACCCTCGGTCATTAGGATGAATGCCATCAGGTGCAAAATGTACCCCGCCCTGTCGCAGCGGATCACTACTTCGCTCATGAAAGAGAGGAACATGCACAACCCCAGTGGCCGCACACACCGCACCACAAGCACGAGATACTTTACGACTATGCCATGAATACAAATATCGCACTGGCAAACGGAAAAACTGTGCCGCACCAACATTGTTTACTGACACCAGCACTGTTACGGGTGTGTTGAACTTTTGTGCAATACGTCTAAGAATCTGTTCCAAGCGAGCTGCAATCGTTTGGCAACGGGTCAACTTCAAAGTATCAATTCCTCCAATCTGCACGATCACCAGATCAAATGATTCATCTGCCATTTCATCAAGCTTAGTAATAAGCTCCTTTAGACCCATTGCGTTCTGCGCAGCGTTGATAACTGTAAACTCAGGATGATCAGCAATCAATCTACCAGCAAGTGAAAAGGCGGGCGTGGTAGCGCCAGTGCCATAAGCCGTGCTGTCACCAACAATAAGTACTTTTGCTCGTGGATTCGACTGCACCTTTTCTGCCGGCCGCGCACGCTTCCCTTCCTGCACTGCACGATATCCCCGAACGCTAATTAATGACAATTCTACAAATACGAACACAATCACCACACCTAGCAATGCAAACCCAATACTGGCACCTAGATCATACATGTTGACATTATGGCATACGGATTGACAACGACAATGTACCTTTACACGCAGGTACACTTGCAGTTTGACATCTTTTAAAGTACGACGTCTTCATCCTATATACCTAGACCAGTTAGTAACTCACTGGCAGAATAGGGAGAACGAAAACTCCATGAAAAAACTACCTCGATTACTCCTGGCGTTTGCTATGCAACTTCCAACTGCAGTATACAGCTTCTTAGTTACAACTTTTTTAATGCGGATTTGTGTGGTACGACCCTTAAAACTAGTTGTTCCTCGAGGTTCCCTTATTATTTCAAACCATCAAAGCTGGAGCGACCCGTTCCTCATAACGTACCATCTTGGATGGCGTAATGTGTTCCGTAATCTGCCCGTACATTTTCCAGTCACCTCTCATTTTATGACCATGCCATTGATCCGCTGGTATCTATGGTCACTGCAATGCTTTAACGTTGGAGACACCAATTTAGATCGTGCACGAGCACTTATTAGAATGCGCGACTTACTACAAAGCAAGCAAACGGTTATGCTGTTCCCGGAGGGTCGATGTATCAGAGACAGCAACAACGTGGAAGAGTTTCATCGAGGTATTGATATGCTACTCATGGAAGATATTCCGCTCGTACTCGTTCGAGTAGAAAACTTTAACAACTGGTCAATTCTACCTGGATATCCAAAGCCAACTATGACACTTACTCGCCTTCCCGATCAACAAAATCTCGAAGAGAAACGAGAAGTGATTCGCTCATTTTACAAAGACACCCAATCAAAAAGATAGGCGTATGTCTTACTCTCGTCCATCTCAACTTGTTGTTCAGACTGAAGCAGATTTACCTACTGATAACAAACTCCTCTTTCTCAGAGAACGTGAACAAAAGTGCTATTTACAAAAACCCGTCACCCAACAGCTCCCATGGCTACTTGGCCGTCTCGCAGCTAAAAAAGCGATCCAGGATTTCTTTGCAACACACAATCAGACATTACAACTGACCGATATTGAGGTATACAACACAGAAACCGGTTCTCCCTCCTACATTCTCCATGACGAAATCGTATCACGCACATCAATACTCCTCTCGATTTCTCACACATCATCTTGTGGAGTGGCTCTCGTTACACCAGAAAATAACCATGCTGGAATCGGGATTGATATTGAACAAATTAGAGCATTCAACACAGAAACCATCTCTCATTTTTTGACTCCTGCAGAGTACAGGTTGTATCAGGGCATTGACGTAAAGAAGCAACCTCAGATGGCAACCATCTACTGGACTTTAAAAGAAGCATATCTAAAAGCTATAGGAACCGGACTGCGAACCCATCCTCAGCGAATTATGATCACTTTTGACAACGGAGGTTGTCCATCGGCTTACGAAAGTAACACTGGTAAGCTTATTCAGGCTTCGTTATACTATGAAGCATACGAAGGTTACATTATTTCAACAGTTGTATTATGAATTCATACGAGGAGGTTGTATGCGAAGTAAAACAATTAATAGCAACTAAGCTCGGCCATACTATCGAACACATCAAACCATCAAGTCTTATAACAGACCTAACCGTTGATTCAATACAACTGTTTGAACTCCTTATTGCTTTCGAGCAACATTACCAACTTCAAACAGCGTACGAGGATATTGCTCACATCAACACTGTAGGTGATATCGCTCAGTATATTGCACATAGCAAATACCAGTTTAGCTGCGTATGATCACTTATCGAGTCGCTCAATCGGCGACTGACTTTAAAAATGCAGCAACCCTTGTACACACCGCTTACATGCAAGAGGGATACATCTCAGAGCAAAAACCATCTGGTATTAGCTCTTTCCTGAATAGACCAGGAGCAGCAACCATTGTCGCAATCGAAGATAATACTGTGCGGGGTACAATTTCAATAGTAAAAGACTCTGATAGAGGACTACCTATGGACTGCACGTACAAAGAACAAGTTGATGGGTTACGAACCGACGGCCGACACTTAGCAGAAATCTGTCAATTTGCCACCGACCAAAACCAGCAATCTGACCTTCCAGCAAGAAATACATCGCTGGTAACCCTCGGCCTATTTGCACATATCGTGCAAATAGGCCTTGCTGACAGTACTATCTCGGATCTATGTTTTACAGTCAACAAAAAACATGAGGGATTCTACCGTGCGATTGGTTGCACAACTATCGGACCGCAGACCAACTATGCTCGAGCTAACGGGGCTGTATCACAAGGGTTTTTCTTACATCTCGCATCGCTACAGAAACAAAAAGAGACGAATCCATTTATTGGGAAAATACTGACCTATCCCGTTAACAAGGAAATAACTGACCCTACACTACTCAACTAGAGTTGTGCAACTGAACCGTTCTGAAACGGAGCAGTTATTTTGATCACCATCCCATCCTCTAAGGTCACTACTCGATCGCAGTATTTTGTGTACTCTGCTTCATGCGTTACCATCACAATAGTCTGCCCAGCATGATGCAGCGCTCGTAACTGCTCTATCACCTGTTGCCCAGACCGACTATCGAGATTTGCCGTTGGCTCGTCTGCAAACAAAATCTTTGGATTTCCTGCAATCGCTCGCGCAATTGAAACACGCTGTTGCTCTCCTCCCGACAATTCAGCTGGACGGTTGTCTTCTTTTCCTGCTAAACCAACATGTCGCAACGCTTCACGCGCAGACTCTGCTGCCGTATCCCAATCCTGACCACGCATAAGTAGTGGTGTCAGAATATTTTCTAATGCACTAAGATCAGGGATAAGCGCATAATCTTGAAACACATATCCCATGGTTTTCAAACGAAACTCATTGAGTGCTGTCGCTGATAGAGCTTGCAAATCTTGACCATCAAGCACTACCTTACCTGCTGATGGAGTATCGAGAGCTGACAGCTGATACAAAAGTGTTGACTTCCCTGCTCCTGAACGTCCCATTATTGCCACAAACTCACCAGGCGCCACTGATAAATCGATACCTTTCAGTACTTCATTTTGTACTTGACCATCGTTGTACACCCTCCATAACTTTCTAGCTTCAATCATTGCCATACTACTTTCTACCTAAAATTGCATTAAGTGTATTCCCTTTTGCCACAAGCCACGCCGGAACAAAACCAGCGATAACTGCTACCAGCGCAAATGTCACTGCCTGAACCAACATTCCTCCCATCGTAATACTCAACGACGCATTCGCATATGGGAAATCAAGTGGATGCTCAATGAAATATGGGATCAGTAAAAACTGCGTAACCACAATTGCAAGCGTAACACCAACCAGCACGTACACCAATGCTTGTGTTACGTACGCAAACTCGATTGCTTGTGGAGTGATACCAATGGCTTTCAGAATACCTATTTGCCTCCTCCGAGAAAGTGCATTGATGAAAATAACAATAAAAATTGTAATTGATGCTACTGTGACACCAATACTACCAACGATAAGCGATAGCGATTGGAACGTATCACGCACGTCAACCACAAATTTTGGGATATCTTCAGTGAAGGAGTTGATCTCCCCATACTCCGCAAGCTCACTATCACGAAGTCGATCACGTATCACGCCACTTGAATACCCCGAACTCAGCCGCACCACAATCTGATTTGCATTGTAGTCGATCCGATTAAACATTCGGCGGAAATCTCGCTCTGTAATATACGCAGCAATTGAAATAAAGTCTGACTTTGAATCTAAAATTCCTTTTACAATGAACTCACGACTTTGATCGCCAGCGGTCACCATAACCTTATCTCCTGGATACACTCCTTGCAGAGAATCAAATACATTTCCGTATTCATCAGCATAGCGATCAACATTGTATTTCCCAAGCACAATGTACCCACTCTCTTCGGGATCTAAAAATGCCCCTTCGCCTATCAGTTGGTCGAGGCTAGTTGTCTGCTTCTCATCGAGCGGATTAATACCTGTTACATTGAGCGCAATGATGTCAGGATCAGAATTTAAACTTCGTCGCTCTTCATAATTTGCTTCAATAGTGACAATGTCGCTATATCGAGCCGAATACGATGCTATCTCGTGATACGTATCGAGTCGTTCAAGAAAATGTTGGGTTTCACTAATTCTCGTCTCGCCCTCAAGCGGGCTTATGTTTATATCACCAAGCACATTGACACGTACCTGTTCGGTTGCCGCGTCAACAATCCCGATAAGAATACCACTCAGTGTAACCAGGTTTAAAAAAGTGAACATGATAATCGTCACAATTAAACCAGTAGCCCAACCATTTGCGCTTTGTATTTGCCGCAACCCTAAGAATAAACCAACGCGCAAGTTACGCATATGCTATGGAAGTACTATACGAGCACCAACTGGCACTCCCTCAATTTCAACCAAACCATCACTTCCTTTAACACCAAGCGAGACTACTTGTTGTTGCACAGACACCCCATCATCGACCCAAACCAGGCTGGTAGTGCCTGTCTTTACAACATATCGATCTGGTAACACCAGCACATCTTCGATACGCTCAACTTCAATGCGAACATCTGCGTTTAATCCTTCACGCAACCACACTGGTTCAGTGTCTAACATGACCGTCGTTTCGTAATACGATACACCAGTTACATCCGTGGACACCGGGGAGACAAAAGAGACAGTTGCTAGATACTCCACTGTTGGTTCGGCGTCAAATATTACCGATGCACGATCACCGACCATAACTTTAGTAATATCAATTTCTGGCACCTGCACCAACAACTCATACTCTCCTTCTTGCACAATTGTTACAGTTTGACCCAATCCAGCAGGCTCTCCCACACGCATCGCAACTTCTGACACTACTCCAGCAAATGGTGCTCGGATTGTATAATCAGCTATTCGTGCTGCTTGTTGTGCTAACGATGACTCAGCTTCAGCAACCCAAGCAGTTGCTTGCGCCAACACTTCAGTTACCGGTCCAGCATTGACCAGTCGTTCATTCTCTTCTGCTAACGCGAGTTCTTCTTGAGCCGACTGTAGTGCAGCATCCCGCTGTGCCACAAGCAAATCATACGCGCTTTGTAACATGACATACGACGGACTACGCTTATTTGGAACAGGAACTTGCCAATCAGTGCTTCTATACGCCTCGGCAGCATCAAACTGAATATATAGACCACAATCTCCCAGTGGTTCAGGCGTTGTTTTGTTACCAGGGTACTTACCCGAACCCAACCCAGAGAGCACATACGACACGTTCGCATCTGCTCGGGAGCCAAACAACGACAGTAAGTACAATCCTTCTTCCTCACACAAGTAGCTACCACTAATCGAAGGTGGAGTATCGTCATTGGTCACATCCACCGGATACGCTCGCAAATCATTTGAAAGAAGTTGCTGTCGTGCATTGCGAATTGCTTGCTCATACTCAAGCGAAATACTTGCTAATGCCGCTACAGCAACTTCAGTACTCTTCTCAGCTACCGCCCGCTCCTCCATGGGAGCTCCACGCAGCAATTCCGCACGCTGT
Source organism: Candidatus Nomurabacteria bacterium (assembly GCA_020632075.1). Classification (NCBI taxonomy): domain Bacteria; phylum Candidatus Nomuraibacteriota; species Candidatus Nomurabacteria bacterium. The sequence continues at coordinate 747,471 of JACKGH010000001.1, forward strand.
TCTTTAGCTGCTCGCACTCGTTCTAGCACTGCATCGTACTCAGCAACCAGCGCGTCGCTAGTCAGTGATGCAATTACATCACCCGCGGCCACCTGATCTCCAACAGAAAAATATACCTGTTGAATTGTGCCTGGCACCGCAAAACCTAGACGAGTAAGTTGATCAACATCAATCTTACCTGACGCAATAACCGTCTGAACTATCGTACCGAGAGAGACTGTCGTACTCTCTACAACCCTATCTGAAGGCAGCATATGTTGCATGTATCCCAGCCCCGCACCAGCAAGAATTATACTGAGCGCAAACACAAACAACCAGAATTTTTTCATAAAAAGCCACCGCATATTGGTCAGACTATCGCTCCAGTATACATCACACGAACTCTATCTGACACTAAGTTAAACATAGCTGCAATTTGAACGCCTGTGACACCAACAGTCGATACATACTGTGCACTTACACCCAAAAGTTCAGTTACCAACCATTACCTTTACATAAAAATTCAGCTCTGGTAGTCCTTTGCCTAAAATCATACGTGCTACAATTCGGTAACTACATGACCTAAAAGCAACACCCGTATGACAACCAACTTTGACTATAGCGAAGCCTTCTCGAGGAACATTGGACTAGTTTCATTAGAAGAGCAGGAGAAGATTAAGTCCTACACTATCGCAATTCCTGGCATGGGTGGTGTTGGCGGCGCACATTTCATCTCACTTGTACGGCAAGGTTTTGAACGTTTCAAAATTGCTGACCTTGATCACTATGAACTCAAAAACTTCAACCGTCAGTACGGCGCCCAATTAGAAACTGTTGGTCGTCCAAAGGTAGATGTGATGCGGGAAGAAGCATTGAAAATTAATCCTAACTGCAAGATTGAGATTTTCCCAGAAGGCATCTCTCATGACAACATTAACGCCTTTCTGACAGGAGTTGATCTAGGAATAGATGCAATTGATGCATTCACTGTCGACATACGACGACTATTTATCAATAGTTGTCACCGTCAAAACATCCCCGTCATTTCTGCCGGCCCAATTGGGTTTGGGACTGCCTTTTTGATCTTCAAGCCAGATGGACCAAACTATGATACCTACTTCAATATCAAAGATTCTATGTCGTATGAAAAGCAACTTCTCTCTTTCTTGGTTGGATTAGTACCAAAACTTCTTCAGCGCTCCTACATGAAGGGGATCAATCTCTCAGAAAAACGCGGACCATCATCAATCGGTTCAATTAATCTCTGCGCCGGAGTCGTCACAATACACGCTGTCAAAATCCTTCTGAAAAAAGGTCATGTGAAAGCTGTGCCATACTACCATCAGTTTGATCTCATGCGTGAAAGATATGTTACAAAAAGACTTTGGTTTGGAAACAAAAACCCTATCCAAAAACTAAAACTTTACCTCGCTAAATTCTTAGTAAAAGACCAACCATAAACTTGTATGAGTGAACTATATTCGTACCTCACCTCCTTTGAATCTGCAACCAACTTGTTTTTTACCGCAATTCAAAATCACGGTTTACTTGCGGTTTTGATGGGCGTTTTTCTTTTAGGGGAAACTGTCATCATTACCTCGCTTATCCTAACCCAGCAAGGAGTTCTCGACTTATCTGAAGTGATCGTCGCGTCAACAATCGGATCTCTCCTTGCAGATTTATTTTGGTTTGTCATTGGCCGTTACCACCCACAAAATCTCATACCAAAATCGATTAGAGAAAACGTCTTCGGACCAACCAGTAATGTTCTAACCTCTCTTATTCGTGGCCGTTACTTTTTGGCGCTACTATTCTTACAATTTTTCATAGGTACGCGACTAATGATTATCCTGTATCTCTCTCGCCAAAAAATTAGCCCCCTTCGCTTTGCAATATATGACTGTACAGGAACCTTTATATACCTAATTGTTTTTTCAATTCTCGGGCTCTATCTAGGTCAAACCATCAACGAGGTCTTACCAACATATAAGCTCACAACTAGTATAATCACTGGCATCCTTGTCATTACGCTCATTACCATTGTTTCTAGAAACATGATGCGTAAACTGAAGCTCGAGCAAACGTCACGATAATCATTGGAGGCGGCAAGACTCCGCGTCAGATCCGAGCACAAAAAGAAAAGCCGGCAGCCGCCGACTTTTCTTAGTGTGCTCTCGCCAGGAATCGAACCTGGAGCGCTGGTACCGCAAACCAGCATTTTATCCATTAAACTACGAGAGCAAACGAGTGACTAAATAAAAGTTCACTCTTATTTAGGTCGCGAGTGCAGCTCTCGAAATAAATTTCGGAGAAATTTATTTTCAGTAGAGCGAGCACCATGCTTTTTACGTGTGACAGTAGAGCAAGTGATTGTCACCCACGTGGCCAACACTATACCCTAAAATCCAAATAATTCCAGTACTTTAATGAAGAGCGGTTCTTCAAGGTCCTCCTCGGGCAGTTTCTCTTTGAGAATACTTTCGATATCGTCGATGTGGTTGGTCGGGATCGGCAACACAATAAGTGGCATGAGCTTGCGCTCAGACTTGAGGAGGAGCTGTGGCCCTTTGATATCCTCTTCATTGATCGCGTAACTTTCAAGGGTTGAAAATGGGTAGAGACGATCATCGATCTTCACCCCGCGTACAGTGACCGCATACGGAATGATCGATGGACGCTTGGCTGCCGATACCGCGAGCGCACCACCGGCCAGGCCGATCACGAGTGCGAAGAGAGGATCTTCAAACAAGACCGCCACGATCACGAGTGCAGCCACAATGATCATAACGGCAAAATACCAGTCATTCCCTTTCTCGACGTGATGGTGCTCCGGAGCTTCCCAGGTGACACTTCGTGCTGTTGGTTCCATTCCAAAAATTGTACCATAGGCTTCCGGTGAACCAGGTGTACAATTCACGCATCTTTTGGTACTATCGTGGCCACAATTACATAAATTGGAGAGATGGCTGAGTGGTTGAAGGCAGCGGTCTTGAAAACCGCCAGGGGTGAAAGCTCCTCGAGGGTTCGAATCCCTCTCTCTCCGCCAAGACATAATAGCGCCCGCAAGGGCGCATATTTTGTTGGCGGAGAGAGAGTAACCTGCCCTGCGGCAGGTTACGTAGGGATTCGAAGGCCGGAACGATGTGAGGAAGTATGACGAACGAGTGAACGGCGCGTGTTGCGAAGGATTCCCTTCCGAATGGATCTTCGGTCCCTACAACAAGAACCAGCAGGAGTTTACGATCGAGCTGTACTCGGAATACGACGTCTGGATGTTCTTCTATTTGCTCGTCAGGCATCTGGCTGCGCAGCAGAAAGCTACTGCTGCCTGAAGCATACCGCTCCTCATGGAACCGCCATGGAGGGCGGTTTTTGAATACCCAAACACCAAAATGAGGAGTAAGTTATTAGAGGGTCGCAAGAAATTTTCGCTGAAAATTTACTTATACTTTTATCAAACCTTAATGTTACTACTGGTTCCTAATGCCCATCAAATCATTAAATATCTGAAGGACAGGATTACTGTTATCTTTTTCGATCTTTGAAACATAACCAATAGAAATATTTTTAAACATAGCGTCTGTTGCGTTCTGTAAGACCTTGGCGGTATTTGATCCCTCTTGCTGTTGTTCATAGGCAATAAAATCATCAAGCGTTCTCGCTATTGCGGCACGATGTCTATTTATTGAAGATAAGTGCGAACTGACATTGTAGTTTTTGATTATGAAAGAAAGCCCAAACCATAATGCAGCTATAATTACCAACTTAGAAATTAGAGCCGTCCACATTACTGTTGAACTAACTGCATGAACCTCGTCAATATTACTTAAATTATCAGCAACAGCGTCAGCACTGGTCGCACTGAGAGAAAAACCTATTCGAGCTTGATTGGAGACAATAGTTTCCTGTTGTTGAATAAATTCATTTACTGAAGTATACGCCTCATACCCTGTCCAAATTAAACCTCCAATGACTAGAATATAGCCGACCACAACAGTGACCAGCCAGCGATTTGATTGAATGCTGTACTTAGCAGCCTCAGCCTGAAAATGGCTTGCCATACTCACAGCTGCTCGCTTTCCCATCTCCTCACCAACCTCTTTATTCCCAGACCTTATCTTACTTGTCTCTTCTTTAATCAACGACAATCCGCTTTCCAACTCTTTTCTAATCTCGACCACCTTTTGAATTTCCTCATCCAACTTTTTCTCATCAGGGTTTGTTCTTCTGATTTCTTCTCTTAAATAAGGAAGGATTCTCATCGCAATCTCCTTGTGAGCATCATTATAGAAATCATCGACACGTTGATTAAATAAATCACTTTCCTGTCTAGCATTACTTACATCCTCAAGCCTGAATTGAACCAACCACTGTAAATGCTCAGCTAATCTCTTGAGGGTGATTTTTAAGTAATTCAAGTCTTCTTGAATAAGAGTATCTGCTGTCGCGAGCGCCTGAGCTTCCTTCAACCAACTTTGCACTCTTGAGAGCTTTTTGTCAGCGTTATCAAAAACCAAACTTCCAAACCTAGTGTCCAAAGCTATTTCTGAGACATTAACATCGAGTGCATTGCGCCTGGTAACTTCTTCAATCATTCTTGAACTATACACCCCTTGTTTAAACCAGCAACTTCTCAAAAACCCCGGCATCAGCCGGGGTTCCTCCTACTCAAAGATCCTTCTTATACTCTTCCCAGAGCGGCAGCCACTCATCGCGGACAACCGACAGAACGATCTCGTCGTGCCGCTGACCGAAGCGATAGAAGCGGCTCCGCAAGCGCGCTTCTTCCTTGTAGCCACACTTGCGACTGTACGCCGCCGAGCGATCATTGAAGCCAATGACGCGCGACTCGACCACCTCCAAGCCAAGAAAGTTGAAGGCGTAATCGAGGAGGACCATCTTGGCGTCGGTGCCGTAGCCCTGGCCGCGATGCTTCTCTTCAAAGATCACCGAGCCAGTGATCGCTGTACGATTGAGATAGTCGATCAGATGGAGCCCCATCGTACCGATCAGCTCACCTTCGAGTGTGCAGACAGCCACCACTACTTCCTTCTCACTTGGCGCCTGCACTTTCTTGATCCACTCTTCTTCGAAGACAGGCCCTTTTGGTAGCGTATGTGCCAAGTACTGGTACGAATCAGGATCGTTGATCCCGCGATAGATGACCGGCAGGTCGGATAGCTCAAGCGGACAGAGGAGCGTCCGCTTCCCTTTCCGCCAGTAGACGCGCGAATTGCTTACTTCTTTAGTCATGAGAATTACCTCTTTGGTTGCATGAAAGAACAAACACAGCTTGCCGGGAGGCAAGCTGTTTTGATCTCACAAAGAGGATGTTGTTTTACAAAGTCATAACATATTGCCTACACAAATACCGAACACAGGAAGAAGCCCAGAGACTGGGTTGTTCTTGGCGAAATCGCAGAAATGCATTTCTGCGATCCGCGCCTGTGATTCGGTTGTGTATGCAATATGTCGCATACTTAAATAGTACAAGTGAATGTATTTCTGTCAATCTGTAGCGGACGCTTGATCAAGTGACACAAAAAGACCCCCCTCCGGGGTCTTGCTAGATCATGTCTCATTTCTTGAACGGAAGCACCGTTGCTTTTGATGGCTCATCGCAGTGCTGGCCGCAGAAGGCGGCGACCAAGCGATCGGACTGCACCTTCAACTCCGGAGCCTTTGCGTGCATCATGCGACTGATCGCTATGCATGCACCAAGCGCCGACCGATGCCGCGCTCGTTCTTGGTCGATCCGCCACTGCAGTTGCTTGGCACGCGCTGGATCAGCGGCGTTTGCAATAGTTTCCTCAATGAGGGCACGACGGAAGTGTGAAAAGGTGTCTGGATACTCCGCTGCTAGCCGAGCCACCTCAGTAAATGAGAGTGCTTGATACAGTACCAGGACCGGCAACGATTCCATTGCACCGCCAACACATTCTCGACAGAATTCAGCCAGTGCACTTTGGTCATGAAGAGCCAGCATGCCGACATTGCCGCGCTGGACCGACTCCCAAAACAGTTCATGCTGCATGGTACTCACCCCTTGCTTAGATACCTGTTCACATTAGATACCTGCTGTGGATTTTTGTAAAGCATAGCTACAAAAAACAGCCCACTTGGGCTGTTTTTTAATGATAGACGCGTGTGCTTACGCACGCTTACTGATCATTCGATACTTCCCTGTGCCGAGTCCCATGATCGCTATCGCACCAAAGAGGTACATGAGCTGCAATTCGATCGCCCATCCACCAGTTGAACCAAGCGCAACTATGTCACCAATATGCGCGAGCAAGATCGCCACCACCAGCGTGATAGCAATAAGTGCTGCGGCGAGCTTGGTGCGATACCCGATGATCAACATGATCGGCGCTACGATCTCTCCAATGTATATCAAGTATGCCAAGAAAGCTGGTAGATGTGCGCCATTGAATAAGCCACCGATCCATTCGACCGCTCCAGGATTCTGCACCTTGTAGATGCCGTGAAGGAGGATCAAGACACCAAGTACCACTCGCAGCATAAGCTTGGCAGCGTCTTCGGAGACGCAATTATGTACTACGTCACAAACTTTTTTCATCATACGTTCAAACCGTTATCTATAAAAACTTTAAAATGTAAAGTTACTTTAGTGTAGCAAGTAGCTTTATAATGTAAAGCTACTTATCCGCAGGTATGCTATACTACCAGCACCATGAAAAAGACCCCCGTCTGCCCTGCCACCAAGATCCTCAACCTCCTCAGCAAGCGCCATATGCTCGTGATCTTACACGGGCTTGCCAACAAGCCCCGCGGCTTTTCTGACTTACAAGATACCCTTGAAATAAACACCGCAACGCTTGCCAGCCGACTCCGCGAACTTGAAGAGGAGCAGATCATTGAGAAGATCGCCTGTCCCAAAGACTCTCGTGCACACTACTACGGACTCACCACTCGAGGCAAAAAGATGAGTAAACTCATTGAGCAATTTGCAAAATTGTGATCAGGATCAACATGACTAACAAAAAACCCGGGCTTTACGCCCGGGTTGTGTCATTCCTTGAAACATCATGCAGCGCGTGAGCAGCCGGCCGGCGGTGTGATCTCTTTGAGAGAACCGTGGACGTCCGAGAGTGTCGGATCGTCTGGATTACGATCAACCGAAAACTTCCACAACCGAAACAGACTGATCATACGTGGATTAGCTACTGAGAGCACATCCGCGCGAAACGTCTGCACACCACACTTACGTGCCCAATCATACAAGACGCACATGAGATGCGACCCGATCCCCTGTCCAGCCAGATCACTACGACGAGAAAACGAAAGCTCATACAAACCATCACTGGTACGGTAGGCATGTGCCACCCCAAGCACTTCATCTTCCTTTTCAACCACAAACGCAGCGTGGTCGATAAAATCGAGCGTAGTGTCATACAACCGCTTGAGGCGCTCAGGGTCAGTGAGGGACTCTATGGTGATGCCAGTACTCAGGTACCTTGTCTCTCGATCTTGCGCACTAAGCTGCGGAATGTACGACTTGATCATACTGACGTCTTCATGTGTCGCTGGCCGCAGAATGACCCGATCACCATTTCGCAACGAAACCAACCGCGGCGAAATAGTGTCGACCCCCTGAATGGCCGGCAGTGCCCGGGACATTTTACCCAGATACTGACGCCAGTCAGGATGTGCAATGGTAAGCATACGCAACACCCGATCGCGATCATCCACCATACGCAGGTCTGCTACCCCATACTCCGTCACCACAACCACCGGCAAATCTGCACTGATGGTGTTGTGCGTCCCTTCTGGATGCGTTGCGACGATCTTGCTCACCAGCGAACCATTCTTGAGAGTAGCAGTGCTGAGGAAGGCAATGATAGCCACTCCCCCTTCAGACCAAGACGCACCAAGCGCAAAGTCATTCTGCCCACCAACATCGGAGTGATACCGCCGATGCATGGTCGCCGCAGCGATCTCACCCGTAACACTCGCCGAAATGGTTGAGTTTATACTCACCATGTACGGATTGTGTTTAATAAGAGCAGGATCGTTTACGTACTCCTGAGGCAATACCGCAAAATCAGGATTCTGATGCATCTCCCAGTAGAGATCTTTATCGCCAAGCACAAACCCGACCACGATATGGTCGCGCAGAAACGTTCCTCCGAGACGTTTTATCAGACCATTTCGATACAGATCAAGCACACCGTTTGAGAACATCTCAGACCAGATACTAGACACTGATACGTTGGCAGCCGCCAACGTCCCCGCCACTGCATTCGGGATAGACCCGATACCTAATTGCAACGTATGAGGCAAATCTCCACTCTCGTCAGCGTATTCTGCCAACATGGTGAAAATGTGTTCAGCAACAGCAGCTGCCTGCTCTTGCTGATCTGCCTTTGGAGACATCTTGTGCTCATGCAATGGCTCATTGATATGCACCACTATGTCGAACTCCGACAATGACATGGCGCACCCAGTCTCAAAGTGACGGTTGGTCGGTGGGTCATAGTACATCCCTATATGCCACCGCGGCATTTGCTCGTTCACTACCGCTACTTTGAAGTCCGCCGAACGAACAGCAGTGTAGTCCAACCCAGCATTGAGTCCGAGTGTGACACGACCGTATTGATCTGGTGGCGACACATGTGCGATCGCAACCTGCGGCTTCCAGTGTTCACGCACGAGTCGTGGCACTTGAGAAAGATTGCAGCGAATATTCTTCGCCAGTCCTTCATTCACCAATTCCCGAACACCCGGTCCGATAAACGGCGTCACTGGGATCACTCCTTGCGCGACCGCGTCTGACCAACCATGAGCCGGCCCAAGCGCAAGTGTCTGAAACACATGCACTCCGCGCAACTGATGCGCATTATTGAAGATCCAAGATTCAACCAGTGGTATCAATCCAGTGTTACCCGGCAGATACAGTATCTTCAGGTCAGATTCGATTCGTGCAAGATGACCTGCAACGTACTTCATCGCACCTGCGACAGAATCAACCCTTTGCTCTTTCACGTCTTTTTCCTTACTGCAAAAACAGTTTCAAAACAACAAGTCCGCAAGAAGTCTACTCTTCGCCCCACCTCTGTCAACTGACCAAGTGACAGAAAACCCAATAAATCTTGTATTAAATGGTGGCGGGTGTACTATTTCGACACTCGGACGAAGCTTTTACCATAACCATACCCCGCCTTTCCATGAAATCTGTTACATTCATTCGTAATCACAAATGGCACCTTGTTGCCATTTTACTCTTTAGTATTGGAGTATATTATTTTACCAACTCCTCATCAGACACAACGAGCACCAGTTCCTTCTATGTGGTCCAAGCGGTCGATCGAGGTGAAGTGACCTCTGGCATAGAGACCACGGGCGACATTATCGCCGCTCAAAAACTCGACATTGATGTCTACAAGCAACTCAGTCGGATCGATGTGGTCAACGTTCAGAACGGTAGTCATGTCGAAGCTGGCGATGTGTTGATCTCATTTGATAAGAGTGACGCCTATGTCGATACACAGTCTGCACAAGTAGCGGTCGCCGAAGCCGCGCTCGAGCTCGAAACTGAGCGAGCCAACGCCACTGACCCAAACACACAGATACGATCGCTCCAAAATCAGATCGTCGGCTACCAAAAAACCATCACAGACGCCACCCAAGATATTGATGATGCCTATCGCGATTTTCTCAACGAAGACTTAGAGGTAGATGCACACCCAGATAAAGAGACAGTCTTGGCAGACCGAACTGAACCAGCACTGAGTGGCAGATACGTACACGACAAGCAAGGCACCTACATAATAGAAGTCTACGCTTCAGGGGCAGACTCCGGATACTCCTATCGTGTATCGGGTCTTGAAAGTACGACCGAGCAAGTGATCTTCGGGAAAGCGGTTGCACTCGGCACTCGCGGTCTTTTCATTACGTTCCCAAATAGCACGAAAAGTGGTGACAAATGGATCGTGAGGATCCCGAACACATCGATCGCGACCTACAGCGAAACTCTAGAGGCATACGATAGCCAAGTGGCCACTCTCAAAAAGACAATCAGTGACGCAGAAGTGAACATTGCCAACGCAAAGCAGGAGCTGAGCGATCTTGAAGAAACTGACTCCAGTAGCTACCGAGATCTAGCAGTTGAAAAGGCTGAAACATCACTTGCCGAAGCACGACAGCGTCTTTCACAAAACTATGACGTGGTGCAAGAGCGAGATATCGTCGCACCGTTCTCAGGCACCGTTGAAGGTATGGAAAACGTCGTTGTCGGCGCTACCCCAACTGGTGGCAGCGAAGACAGTATTAGTCTTGGCACCCTGATCTCTGATGAGTTCCTCACCACCTTCTCACTTAGCGCGACCGATGTCTCTAAGGTACATGTCGGCCAAAAAGTAAAAGTAACAGTCACTTCATTTTCAGAGCAACCAACATTCGACGCACACATCACCCAGATCAGTTCCCTACCAGAATCAAGCGGAGTCGCGCAGTATGAAGTGCAAGCACTCCTCGAGTACGATCGTCCAACAGCAGAGATCATTCTTCGTGAGGGCATGCTCGCTGATATCGAGATCGTTGAGGAGGAAAAGACCGACACCCTTCGCATCCCGACCTCAGCTATCACCTACGAACAAGGCACTCCAAAGGTAACGATCGTCGACGAACTCACGGAACAACAGCAGCAACAGGTAGCGCGTATGGGTATTGTGCGCACTGACGGAACCACACTCCCAACCTACACCACTGAGGTCGAGCTCGGCATTATCGGTCAGTATTATGTGGAAGTGGTAAGTGGCGTTAGTGAAGGTAACCTTCTGGTCTCAACCTCTCTCGATCAAAGTAGCAGCGAATCGGTCGTATCTGAAACACGGATCGGACCAGGCAGCGGCGGCGGACAGCGACCACCAGAAGAATAATCTTCGCGTATGAACAGCAAACAACCACTCGTATCGCTGCGCGACATCTCAAAGAGTTTCTATCTCCAAGGTGGACAGGAGGTGCCGATCTTGCATCACATCGATCTCGACATCTTCGACGGTGATATGGTCGCCATCCTTGGACCCTCTGGCTCGGGAAAATCCACGCTCATGAATATCATTGGCGGTCTTGATATTGCTACGAACGGTACGTATCACTTCACCGGCCGCAATGTTGAGGAGATGAGTTCAGATGAGTTGGCAGAGCTCCGTTCGACTGATATCAGTTTTATCTTTCAGTCGTTTCACCTCTTACCTGGAAAGACGGTATACCAAAACGTCATGCTACCCCTCATTTACCAACGTTCCTTTACTGGCGATTTCAAGGAGTATGTTGAACATGCCCTCAAGCGAGCTGATCTTGAAGAAACACATTGGCACAAGAAACCAAACCAGCTCTCGGGTGGCCAACGACAGCGCGTTGCGATCGCTCGTGCACTAGTGGCTCGCCCGAAGCTGCTCCTGGCTGACGAACCAACCGGAAACCTCGACTCAAAGACTGGAGAGAATATCATTGATGCACTCACCTACCTCAACGAACACTACGGCACTACGATCGTGATCGTGACCCATGATCAGTCTTTGACTGAAGTGGTACATCGAGTGATCAATATCATGGACGGTCGCGTCACTGAAACTAATGGTAACAAAGTATGAAAACACGATTTCTCATAACTGAATCTATCCAGGCTTTGCGGAGCAACCTGCTGCGCTCACTACTTACCGTGATCGGTATCGTGGTTGGTATCTTTTCCGTAACCGCCATGCTCGCCCTTGGTGCTGGACTGTCTGCCAATGTGATGGATCGTTTTAGTTCCTTCGCGAGTGGTGATGTGACCGTATCAGGAGAGATCAGTTCCAACGACTACGCCTGGATCACCGAGCAGCCGTACGTACAAAACAGCCTTGCGTCACTTTCTGTCAGCGGTGCAGAGGTAGTCTTTGGCGGATCGGATTTCTCCCCTACCATTCAGTCGGTCCTTGGTGATTACGATAGTTTGCAGCAATATGACCTAGTCGAAGGCACGGTGTATGATTGGACCGATCCAAACTTTACCGAAGCTGTTGTCGTGGTGTCAGACGGATTTGCTGATTCTGTCCTAGAAGATACAGGTCGCACTGTACTTGGTAGTGATATTACGGTAAATGGACAAAAATTCACCGTGATCGGCGTGATCGAATCAAGTTCAATGCTCTTCACGCGCGGCGACGGCGTTATCCTTCTCCCCTACGAGCGAACCGTTGGAAATCTCACCAACAAACGCACTTTCTCTTCGGTGGCAATTCTGTTACAAGATTCATCGTACTTTGACATCGCTGGCCAAGGACTCCTCAAGGGACTCAATGCCTCGAGGCAACTTGCTGCCGATAGCGAAGACATCTTCAGTGTCGAAACCTCACAAGCTTTTATTGAAAGTGCCGAAGAGACCACCGCCATGATCACCCTATTCCTCGGAATAGTCGGCGGGATCGCGCTCTTTGTTGGTGGCATTGGCACCATGAACATGATGCTCACTACGGTCACAGAACGAACTAAAGAGATCGGACTCCGTAAGGCAGTCGGTGCACGTGATCGTGACATCATGCTCCAGATATTGGTCGAGTCTGTTGTCCTCACGAGCTTTGGTGGTCTTTTTGGCATCCTACTTAGCCTCGGAGCTGGTAAGGTCGCAAATCAGATCTTTGCTGACAGCGATATGATCTCGGTACTTGTGAACACGCAAGTGATCGCTCTGGCTGCGGGAGTAGCACTCGCGGTCGGAGTGATCTTCGGTCTCTACCCAGCACGAAGTGCTTCAAAGCTACAGCCAGTAGATGCGCTTCGTAGTGAATAGAAAGAGAAAAGCCCGGCCTTCGGCCGGGCTTTTCTTATTCACTTTTTTTGTTCCACGGCAGCTTCTGCAAGAAGTACACCATCGGACAAAAACCGACCGTACCAGAAAACATGAGTCCACCAGCCACAAGAAGTGGGAGCCAGTGAAATGCTGGGTGCACAAAATATTCGAGCACGTAGCCAAGAACAATAATGCTCGACGCAACCACAAATGCCTGACGGAGGGTTGGCAGATTGCAAAGTTTTACCTTCTCGTTAATTCCTTTGGTGTGTAAGTGAGTCATATAAATATTTTGGGAGTGACCAGGGGATGTTTTGAGCGTCCGCGGGGACTGAGTGCTCAAGCTGACCTATGGACATCGGAGCGTGTGAAAAACATCCCCTGGTCACTGTTTAAAGTTGTTAATCATCTGAAACAAACCGCACAAGGAGTGTCGGATAGATCACCAGCGTCAGCACCGTCGAGAGCGATAGTCCAAACACGATCGCCCACGCGAGACCCGACCATACGGGATCGCTCGCAATGGTGAGCGAGCCGAGTACGGTCGTGAGTGAGGTGAGGAAGATCGGCCGCAGGCGCGCCTCCCCGGCTTGTATGAGTGCCTCGCGATAACTCGCGCCTGCGGCCTTGGCTTGCTCGACATACTCCAAGTAAATAATGGCGTTGTTCACCACAATACCAATCAGTGCAATAAAGCCAATGAGCGCGGTCGCCGTAAGATAGATGTTGAATCCACTATCGAGCACGAAGAAGCCCCAGAGTATACCTACAAGCCCGAGTGGCACCGTCACCAGAATATACGCCGGTGTACTAAATTTGTTGTACTGTGCCACGAGAAGCGCATACACCATTAAAAGTGCTACCCCCATCGCGATACCTAAGTCACGGAAGTTCTCGAGCGTCATTTCCCACTCACCGCCCCACGTGAGCGAGATGACCTGATCGTCTGGAGTGATAAGTTTCATTCCCCAGAGATCCCAGTCGGTCACCTCATACCCTGCGAGTTCTCCAGCGATAATGCGTCGCACGGTTTCGATAGTCACATACACGATCGACCGATCTTCTACTTCTGCGGTCACGTATGAAAGTGTCTGTCCATCTTCAAGATACACCGCACTCGGCCGCACTTCGTGTGAGAGTGCCAGCACTGAGCGAAGTGGCACTAGCTCACCACTCGCAGTTGCCACCTGTACCATATCAATAAAGTTTGGTGTGGCATGCACACTGCTTGGCAGTGTCAGCGTGATCGGTGTGTACTCCGAAGCATCTACACCAAGCAGTTCCCCCACCTCGTAATGACCACCAAGCATCCCGAGTACCGCCGCTACTTGTGCCGGAGAAATACCAAGTTCATTTGCTGCCGCATAGTCAAAGTCGTACCGTACTCGGCCAATTGATGCGTCATCACTCTGATAGGTATCAACGACACCTGTTACCTCACCAATAAATTCTTTGAGGTCTGTTGCTGCTTGTCGCTGGAGCGCAGCGTCGTCTGCTGACAACTTCGCCACAAAGGTCGCGCGCACCGGCGGTCCTGGTGGTTCTTCCATAAAGCGGACCGCAGTAGCGACTTCCGGCACGGCTTCAACAATGGCAACCCGTGCTGCAGTAGCGATATCAGTCGAGCTTTCACGTCTCTCCCCAGCCGGTGTGAGATTTACCCTAAGCGTCGCCTGGTGGGCGCCACTTCGCAGTTCTGCCCCCTTGAACATACCGTTGAAATCAACAATCGGCGGCGTTGCCACAAACCGTTGCACACTTACTACATTCACATCTGCAAGTAATACATCGGTCACCGCTGCCGCGACATCTTTGGTCGCTTCAATGTCAGTACCAACCGGCAGATCTATGTACGTATAAAACTGATCACGGTCAGCTCGCGGCAACATTTGGAAGTGCACCAGACCAGTTGCCGGCAAAATGAGCGACACTAAAAACACTAGCAATGCGCCGCGCAAGATCGTGCGCTGCACACCTTCGCGATACAAGATCTTTCGGAGCAAGCTCGTATACGCAGCTGTCACCCTATCCATGATGCGCGAGAAGACTTTAGTAAGCCGATTCTGCTTGTCGTCAACATGCAAGATATGACTCGCAATAAATGGTGTCACTACAATCGCCACTAAGAAAGAGACCACGAGCGCCGCTGGCACAAAGAATGCGATCGGTCCCATGTATGGCCCCATCATGCCAGTAATGAAATTCATCGGGAGGAATACGATCACTGATGTGACTGTCGAGAGCAGCAGTCCAACACCGATCTCGTCGATCGCTGTTGCGATCACACGCTCCTTGGTTTTCTCACTTGGTTCGTAGTGCCAACGTTTGAGGTGCGAATATATATTCTCAGTTGCCACGATCGCTGAGTCGACCAACAGTCCTAGCGAAAGGATGAGTGCGAACAGCGTGATGCGGTTGATCGTCTGATCAAACAACAACCCAAGCCCAAACACCACCAAGAGTGTGACCGGGATCGCTACTAGTACGACCAGCGCCGCGCGAGTCGATAGAAACAGAAGCAGTACCACTGCCACGATCGCGATCGAGGTGAGTAGGTTTTGGGTCAACCCAAATATCTCCGCTTCGGCAGTCGCACCATCATTGCCAACCACTACATACGAGAGTGACTGGTAGGATGGCTGCTCAACTTTCTCAGCCAGCGCAGCCAAAAGGGCCTTGCTCACGACAGGTGCACTCGAACCTTCTACTTTTGCCACCGAAAGCAATACTACTTCCCCGCTACCCGTATCGCTGGAATGAAATACATATGAACGCTTACCAGACACTCCTTCGTACACTCGTGCAACATCTCGCATCTGCACACCAGGCGCCACAAAAAGCTCACCTACTTCAGCGGGTGAGATTGCCAAACCATCAAACACCACGTCGATCTGGTACGGCTCTGTGCGAACACCACCAGTCACTACTCGTTTCTGACTTGCAGTAAGTGCGCTCGTTACTTGTGCAAGTGAAACACCTTCTGCTGCTAACTGGGTCGGATCGATTTCTACTACTAGACCATTTTGATAGCCGCCATAGACTGAAAGCTCGCTCACCCCATCGACCACCCCAAGCTCATGCGAAAGTGTAACCACTCGCGTGCGCAACTCTGGCATCGAAAGCTCATCTGATCCAAAGACGATCTGTAGGATCGGAATGGTTTCCGGATTGATCTCAATGATATGCGGCAGCTTGATGTTGCCGCGCGCTAGGTAGCTATGTTGTTCAAGCTGCGACAACAGATCAAGTTTGGCTTTGGTTTTGTCGTAGCCCACTTCAAAGATGACCGTGGTCTGAATAGTTGCCCCGTCTTGGACTTGGGTATAGATATCATCAACTCCTGGTACCGTGTCGATCTTCTCAACAAGTTCGTACACGACTCGCTCCAGAGCCGCGTCTGTAGTTGCTCCCGCGTACTCCACCGTGACCGCAAAGGCAGGACGAGTGATCTCTGGGTTGTATTGTTTGGGGGTAAGGAAAAATGACACCAGACCAAACACGAGGGATACCAACAAAAGCAGCATCGACAACGGTCGATTGACTGCAAAGAAATGACTGATGCGTCCAGCGATGTTTACATCATTTGCCATAACTAAAGCGAAATACTTACTGCTGGTACAAGCGGCGTCTCACTGACTCTATCGAGCTCTACATACAACACATCGCCGGCATCGTAGACAATCTCAGCTCGAGCTGTAGCGCCAGTTTCATACTGCACAAACGCACCATCAGTATCAAAATGCATGTATGATCGAGGCACTGTCCGCACCGCATCATCGGCTGCAATAGCAATATCTCCTGAAAGACTGCTACCGACCTGGAGCACCGCAGTCTGATCAAGCGCGATCACTACTACTCCGCTGCCACCATTTGCTACTGCACTAAATCGATCAACATGCCCAACCAATGTATCGTCTACAACAAATGATTGTCCTACCGCCACATACGGTAACAAGTATGATGGGACTGATACTTCTAATTCACGAGCGCCGTTTCCAACGAGCGTTAGGAGTGGCGTACCGGCAGTAACATACTGACCCTCATCCACAAGCACTTCTGAAACCACACCAGAAAAGGGTGCTGTTGGGCGGCCGAGCGATAGCTCGGCCGCCACAACAGCCTCACCGGCCGCTGCCACGGCGTCGCTCTGAGTAGCGATCGCAGCTGCGTATGAAGCTTGAGTTGCCGCCAGTTCTTCATCGAGAGCGGAGACTGCCACGGCAGTATCCTGCCCTACCGCATCCTCAAGTACTCCATCCACTACTTGCGAGAATACTGCCTGTGCACTTGAAAGTGACTGCGCTGCACTAAGTGCACCACTTCGTTTTGAGAGATATGCTGCCCGTACCTCATCGGTCACATAGACTGCCTGCCGATCAAATACATCGGACTCTGCTGTTGCATACAAATTAGTTACAGCCGCCAGCTGTTCACCAAGGAGAGAGGCTGTCAGTTCTAATTCTGCAGGATTTGATCCATCTAGTTCAGCAACAAGAGACTGTAGATCAACCCCGCTTGCTCCTACGGTCGCAATCCCGCCACGAAAATAACTTGGCACCGATCCGTAGAGATCAGTCACCACCGCATCGTAGAGTCGTAATCCCTTTGCCGAAAACAGATGTCGATTATTGTTCACATAATCAATCGCAGCAGTCAACTCAAGTACACCTTGCTCTATTGTATTTGAAAATGTGGTCGATACCTCTGTCACTCGAGAGTCATTTCCGACAGTGCGCAAAGCTGCGATCTCGGCCGCCGAGCGGGCCTGGTACCCAGCTTGTGTCGCCTGCACTGCCCGAAGCTCAGTATTCAAAGACTGGTTCAACTGCCCCAACTCCCGCTCGGCGGCAGCCAATGCCAACCGTGCATCAGCTACTGGCGTCGACTGCACTGCCAATACCTGACCGACAGATACCGCTGCACCCTCATACACTCGGAGGTCACGCACCACTCCGGCCGTCTCTGCATACACGATCGTACTGTCCGCAGCCTCCACCACTCCAGACACACAAAGCGGTAACACACCCGTAGTCAGATATACCGCTTCTTGTAGAGCTCGTTCCTCTACCGGAGACACCACCTCCTCACCACGCACCACTCCATATCCTACAAAGACAATTAAAATACCTGCAGCAGTGGCCGCCAGTTCTTTCATTCTCACACTTGTACTAAATTTCATGTGTGGTAATATACCCCATGGGGTATATTACTGTCAAATCACTTCTCTACCCTGATACAATTATTCTATGGACACAGATACCAAACAATTACTCAATCGCTTGAGCCGGGCCGAAGGACAAGTACGCGCACTGCGCGTCGCTCTGGAACGTGGTGAAGTGACTGATTGCAAGGCGTTTATGTCACAGATCAAAGCTGCCCGCTCTGCCCTCAAGCACACGAGTGAACAGTTCGTGCTACAGCACATTCACAAGTGCCAGGCACTTCCAAGTGCAAAACGAGATGAACAGATCGCCGAAGCTTTGAAAGTTCTCGCCAGTGACTAACGTAGTACTGAGCAGAGAGCACCTTTTACGAAACCAATTGAAATTTGAACTATGAACACAACAGCAATTATCGCTGCCATTATTGCCCTCTTGGGAGGATTTGTGGCCGGAAACGCTATCCAAGATGAATCGACTGACATCACCCAAGTTACCAACCAAGCTCGTGAGCGCTTTATGAGTGAAAATCCACCAGCCCAAGACTTCGTCTCAATGCGCCCAGGAATTGAAGAATTACCAGTTCAGACACTCTCACAAGAAGAACTTGACGGACTACTCCTCATGCGTGAAGAAGAGAAACTTGCTCGAGACGTATACCAGACACTCTACGAACAGTGGGGGCTGAACATCTTTTCCAACATCGCACAAAGCGAACAGACCCACACCGAAGCAGTTCGCGAACTGCTTGAGAAGTACGACATCACTGACCCAGTGACTAACGACACGATCGGCGTCTTCCAGAACGAAACCATGCAACAGCTCTACAACGATCTCGTTGCGCAAGGAAGTGAATCAGAAGTTGCTGCTCTTAAGGTAGGCGCAACGATCGAAGATCTTGATATCAAAGACCTGATGGACCTGACTGCTGAGACAGACAATGAAGACATCAAACTCGTGTACGAAAACCTCACTCGCGGCTCACGCAATCACCTGCGCTCATTTACCCGCCAGCTCACCATGCGCGGTGAAAGCTATGAAGCGCAGTACATTAGCGCTGAAGACTACCAAGCAATTCTCGCGAGCGACCAAGAAACCGGTAATGGAGATCATGACCACGGCGGCAACATGCAAAACGGTGGTGGCCAAGGTCAAGGAACCGGCAGCGGTAATCGCGGCTGGGGTGGTGGCCAGGGACGCAATCGATAAACAAACTACAAAATAACAAAAACCGCCCGTGGGCGGTTTTTTTTATTTCTTTGTGTTCTTCACGCGAGCGGTGATGCGTGACTTCTTGCGCGCTGCGGTGTTGTCCTTGATGACACCACGCTTGGCTGCTTTGTCAATCGCCTTGTAAGCAGTCGGGAGAAGTTCTTTTGCTTTCTTCTCATCACCGGCTGCTACCGCCTTTGCGATGGCCTTTTCAGCATCCTTCATCGCACTCTTACGGCGTACATTGAACACCTTTTTGCGCTCTGAAGCTCGATGGGCCTTTGCTGCTCCTTTAGTAATTGGCATATCTAATTTAATTGAGTGCGCCTACTCTACCGTAGGAAGACCAAAAAGGCAAGGGTTTGGGACCGCAGACTTCTCGGGTACAATACATACACATATGATACGAAGTCTGACTGGAGAAATTGATGATATTGGCGAAAATTGGCTCGTGGTGAACGTGCATGGTGTTGGTTACTTGGTAGGCACTCCAACACTACAGAATCATTTCACTGAAAATAGCACCATAACGCTCCATACGTACCTCGCAGTGCGCGAAACCGCACTTGACCTCTACGGCTTCCCTCACAAAACCGAACTTGAAATGTTTGAGTTACTGCTCGGTATACCTAAGATCGGACCGAAATCTGCCCTACAGATCCTCTGCCAAGCAACTCCCTCCCTACTGGCGGAAGCAGCACAAAAAAATGACGGCGTGTACTTACACAAACTCTCTGGCATTGGTAAAAAGACCGCCGAAAACATCACACAATATCTTCATTCAAAACTGGCACAATTACCGACCACGATCATTACGACACAAGATGACCTCACTGCCGTACAAACTGACGCGATCGATGCGCTGATCGCACTAGGATACGACACGACCACTGCCCGAGAGACCGTTCTCGAATTGAGTAATACCGACGCAACGGTGAATTCTCTGGTTACAAAAGCACTTAAACAGATCCAGTGATACTTACTGTAGCTCATTCTCTCTCACCCGAGTATCAGGATCATAGGAAGTAGGCTCGAGTCGACGGATGAATAGGTACGCAAACAGCGATGTGGCGATCACGATCGCTGCATAGAACCAAGGTGACTTACCTGGCACACTCGGCGCTACTGTGTGAAGCAGTGTTACCGGCCCAAAAAACGAACTGCATGTTCGCTCTTTTTCGCAGCCAAATGATTGCTCGACGACCGCCACCTTCTGCAGCTCTTGATCATCAATGGCCTCACCAAGAAGAGGACCACTATATAGTTCTGTTGTGAGAGTAAAGTCTGCCAGCTCCCATTCTGGAGAGAAGGAGTAATACTTCTTGTCCCATAGATCCTTGCTAGCAATCATCTCCCGTGACAATTCTTTCTCAGCACGAGACAAGACGAATGCTACTTGGACCGGTTTGGCAAACTGTTTTTTGGTCGCACCCAGCACCGTCTGATCAACACAAGCCACGACTTCGCTTGTTTTGGTCAACGGGTACTCACTTAAGCCAACCGCTGAGATGTACGGCAAGAGCACACTTTCCTCAACTGCCCCCACCCTCAGCACAGCAACAGTAACGGGCGTAAAGTGATCAGCTGCCACCATCCCCGCATAGACGGTATACACCCCGTCTCCCTGCAAGGCAGCGTCAAGCTCTAACTGCTGCTTTGATTGCGCGGCCAACACAGCTGGTTCACGAAGCTCAGTCAAGACCGCTGCCCCTTTTGGAACTATACCCTGCACCACACTCGCAAGAACCGTTTGCACAACTTCATTTGCAAGGTCATTATTTGCGCTACGCATTGATAGCGATAACGCATCTTCAGATCTAAGAATAATGCTTTGTCCGATACTCTTAAGACCGTTCACAAACAGTTCAAAACTGACATCCTGTTCTCGTGGAGTTCGTTTCACAAGCGTGGCCATTGATTGCGTATCTGCTGTGAACTGACTGAACAAAGCCGTTTCATCACCTTGTGCAATGAGCGCCTTTACAAAGTATGTACCAGCAGGAACCATTGCTAGGTCTGACTGCACCGATATTTGCCTCACCGTTCCAGGTTCAAGCTCATAGGTGTCTGACAGTACGGTCCAGTACACTGGTGCTGCTGCGTACTGACTAGTATACAATCCAAGCCCAACCCTTACACCACCAAAATGGTACTTCGGATCAGTATTTTCGACCTCAACGACACCAACAAAACTGTCAGATACCTCAATCGGATCTTGTGCTGTATCAATATACACCTGCAATCCTCCGACAATTGGACATTCTTTTGTAGGAATTTCAGTTACCTGAGCGCTGACGACCTGACCAATAGATACTACTCCCAAAGAAATAAGCACTATGGTAACACTAGCAAACTTTCTCAGTGATACTTTGAAAATCATACTGCATTTGGTCGTAGTCGAAAACGATCGACCGCTTCCCTAGACTTCTGTTACTTCAGGTACCATTTCTACACGCACCTGTTCCACAAATGACGTGTTTGTGAGTGGCTCTATACAACGAAGTTCGAACACACTGGTGCTAGTGAGTATTCCTGTGGTAAACGAATCCGTATAACTAGGTCCGACATCCAATGTATTAAAGCTCTCGTTAAGGCCGCCAGCACCACTGACCGTACAATTTAGTGAGTAGGTTGCGTCCACGTCCCAATCGATCGTGACAGATTGTGAACGACGGATCAATAACTTATCAACTGAAATATCCATCATTGGGTGCGGTACCGGAATGTTCACCGTTGTACAGCTTGTGTTGTTGGCAGTATCCGGGTTTGATTCTGGGAACGTATCACCATCCAAATTCACTTGACTACAGACCGTATGTGAACCAAATGGCACTTCATCAACAGTCTGAGCCAATGTTGGTGATTGTACTGGAGCACCAGGGGTTACGGGCGCAGTAAGTGAACCGTTGAAGTAGTCAACTTCTGTCTCAATATCTGACAACCCTAAACTTGGCATCAAAGTCAAGATAGCTTTATATGAGACGTGGCTATCTGTAGGCAATTCACCACCAAACCAAATACCTCCAATTTGGTGCATTGCATTTTCGATCACCATAAGGATATCAACATCGTTGTAGACTCCATTGACCGGGTCTTCAGTAGCAGCTGCCAAACTGACCGCTGGACTCGCAGACACCAGATCAACCGCCTCGATACAATATCCAGTATCTGGATCAGCAATGAATCCATCAGGAGCATCGACGACCAGGTCAGTCTCAGGATCGATACATTCACCAACTGATACTACCGTCTCTGCCACAAGTGCATCTGGTGGTGGCAACTTGACCAGTACAGTACTTTCATCTGAAACCGAATCTGCAGTTCTTCCACACATCATTCCAAAAGCGGTGCTAGTTGACACATCCGCGTCTAGTAGACCCATAGCACTTGAACCACTGTACCAGGAGTACGAAGAACCATCTTCACGTACCGCAGGTATCTCGGCACAGTATGTTGTCTCTTCACTGATCCACATTAGCGGTACCGTCACGAAACCAATCGCTTTGTTGAATGGAACATCTACACTTGCTCCATCGCCCGCACCAAAGTAAATGTTTGAGAAACGACAGAACTCACTCCCTTCTCTTTCACAAGCGATCGTAACTATTTCACCATCATCAAGTGGCACATCACTGGCAACGAGTGCGGTCTTTAGTGTGCCTGAGTTACACTCAGCACTTGGACTATCAGGACTATCAGCTACCAATGTACCTATCAACCCACTCTTTTCGGTACTGAACTCAAAAGTCGAGGCTCCGTCGTTCTCATCACAGTACGTAAAGTGGATGTTGTATCGATCTGATCCATCAAATGGGTGCGAGAATGGAAACAAGATCTCACCCATACTTGTAACCGCAAGGTAAGTACCGTCGTCATAGAAACCTCCACCACCAACCTGCACCGCTTGTAACTCATCGACATCATACGAAACTGCATTCGCGTACATATACGTCTGCGGTTGATCAGCCACTACAGCTGAATCAAGGACTTCAATAACTACACTTTCACTATCCATTCCATTATCCCGTTCCTCAGCGGTTCCATATAGAAAGTCATATTCACGCATACATTCGACATCTAACACAGTATCTGAGGAGAGGAAGAAGCCAAACGTATCATTTCCTTCACCTGAGATGGGCGGATCTAGATGCTCCCAACCTGGTAAAACATAGTATGTAGCATGACCCATTTCTGCTAATGTGCTTCCATAAAACGCCCTTAACCAACAGTAACTGGCATTGTCTCTGTCCACCTGCACTTCTACCCACGCCTCCCCTGTAATTGGGTCACGTTCAACCTGAGCTGGTGCAGAAATATCCACAGTCACCGGAGGCAAAGAGGCTCGGTCCCACTCAGTCACAGAATTAACCCCAGGCGGCAATGCCACTCCAATGGTAATTGAGGTAGTGGTTGATACATATGGGTACGTAACTCCATTGAATACAATTTCTTCACGAAAACAAGAGATCTCAAACGTTGTTGTTGCAATGATCTCAATATCTTCCATATATCCACTCTTGTACCAGCTTGGCACACCCCAACCAGTTGGGGTTTTTATTTTGACACCATCTTCATCATACGCAGCATAATTACATCGATACACGCTTTCTGCCTCAAAACCGATATCTACGTACGCATATCCGTACAAATAGTCCTGATATACAGTCGGATAATCTGGAGACCAGATATCAATTGTCGGGTCAGCCGGGGGCGTACCGTAGGTAATGTTCAAGGTGATCGACTGAGTGCTCTCTGTGCCGTTCGCGTCGTTGTAGCAGGTGATGTAGAACGTGGTCGTTTCAGTTATGCGGTCAAATGGTGTGCCATCAAAAACAACAATACCAGTAGTTCCTAAAGGTCCTGTATACCCGCTACTTACATTGGCCACAACCGGAACACCCGGGTTAGACTCCGTCTCATACCACACGTAAGAGCAACGTGTTGCATACTGTGTATCCCACTGCACTATCACACTTGAGAGAGTCCCCGTTATCCCCCAGATCGTTCGGTCGGTACCCTCAGGAAGCTCCATGGTGATTTCAGGTTCGATCAGCACCTCAACTGAGTCGGTGCCTTGCGTACAAGTCAACACATAACTCGTATCGGTGTCTGCCGGAGGTACCACAGTAATAGAACCACTGACAGGCAATACAGACGTATCAATATCGCCCACACCATTATTGATATAGCAACCTTGCGCATCATCGATATACCACTCAAGTGTGATCGGTGTTCCGTTTACGATCTCAGCCGTATTACCGCCATTAACAGTGAGAATGAGTACCGGTGTTAGCGCATGAGCAACCTGTGCAGACACTACCCAAAGAAAGAGTGTCACTACCCCAAAAACTGCAGTCAACAGTTTGGTTACTTGGAATGAAAATAGTTTTGATTTCATAGGCACAATATTATTCACGCTTATCTGATCCGTTTACCTCGCCCTCTTCCTGATCATTTTCATCTGCACTTTCCTCTTCCTCCTCTTCTTCCTCTGTCTTTTCTCGGGGAGGGATTGTGCGTAAGATCACATACACAAACAGTAGGATAACCACCACGACACTGCCGTACAAAATTATCGGCTGTACTTTGATCTCTGCTTCCTGCGCTACTGTACCTGCAACCACTTCGGTACCCTGGCCGATACACACATCAAACCCAGCACAATTGAAAGTGTATTCGTATGAATCCACTACTGAAAGCAATTCTACGAGTGATTCTGTTGGCAAATCCTGCAGCGAAGCCGCTGAGTTGAACTGTTGATGTAACAGATCAACAGTCAATGTGAAGTTCTTGTACTCCTTTTGAGGATGAACTTGGAAGAAGTTCTTCGCAGACACTTCACTACTGAGCACCTCTGCATTGAAGATGCCGCCTTCACCGATCGCAGACACCTTCACACCAATAGCCCCGGTGAAATGATCAACTCGATCCTCGGCTCCGGTATACCGTACACACATCACGATCTCCCCCTTTTCGGTCATTGGATATTCAGTCAGACCAACTTGCGACAAATACGGCCATGAGATCACTTCATCAGTCTCAGGTCCTGCAACAACATGAGTAAGGATCGGTTGGAAGACACCTGGAGTCAGAACACCTGCAAACAATGCTGATTCCTTGGTGAGTACATAGTGCTGAGAAACCTCAACTGTTCGAGCGGAACCAGGGACGAGTTTCACAGAGTCTACAGACTCATCTTTCACCGCAGCACCAAGTGGCACCCGACCCATCGTAACAACGGTCAGCACAGAGCTATCGGTCAGCGGCGTATCAGAATCATTCGTAACTACAATATCACCAGCGATCACACCCTCCGTCGCATCAGTTGAGGTGAACGAAAGAGCTGCTGATGATCGTTGTTCTCCAGTCTTAGTAAGACGCACACCTGAAACATCTGACGGCAACAACACTGCACCGAGTAAGTCAGTTTCATCTCCTTGCACAGCCACTAGCCGAAGCTCATACGCCCCACCCTCAAGTGTGGAGGTGTCGACAGTCACAGGAATGGACTTTCTCTCCCCTGCCATCAATTGATACCTATCAGGTAACACGCTCCAGTACGATGGACTGTCTGCCCCCTCAGCAAAGAGAAATACACCGACCCGAATTCCACCAACTGCATACGATGAAAGATTCTGGATCGTCACTTCTTCGCTAAAAGCACTCGTGACCTCATACGCTTCAGGAGAGTTAAGGAAAAGCGCGGTTACGGCTGACTCGATCGGACAGCTTCTCGAAGGCGCAACCCCCTGCTCAGCAAGACCGACCACTGGCATTAGGGCTATTGATAAATTAATGAGTAATGCAAAAAATACACTGAGTGGTTTATTGGCTGTTTTATAGTACATATGGTTCCCCGCGACTCGTACCCTAAGCATACGAGATAAACCAAATTCCGACGGCTTACTTATACACATTTGCCTATCTTCGACACCAACGTGCACCGAACGCAAAACCAGCATATACTTAAGAACATATGGATACCGCACGACAGCTTCTGAAACGAATCATCCCGAAGCGAATTTTTACTTTTTTACAGCCGTATTATCACTACCTACTCTCATATATAGGTGCAACACGCTACCACCACCCTTCTCGTGAGATCGTGGTTATCGGGGTAACCGGCACCAAGGGTAAATCATCAGTCACTGAAATCCTTACCCACATCCTCCGCACTGATGGCAAGAAAGTTGCCTCCCTTTCAACGATCCAGTTTTCGATTGGCGATACCACCGAACGAAACTTATACAAGATGACCATGCCAGGTCGTTTCTTTGTGCAAAAATTCCTGCGCGAGGCGGTTGATGCTGGCTGCACCCACGCCGTGGTTGAGATGACCTCAGAAGGTGCCAAGCAGTACCGACACAAGTTCGTCGACATCGATGCGCTTATTTTTACCAATCTCGCCCCGGAACACATTGAATCACACGGCTCATTTGAGAATTACAAAAACGCGAAACTCTCGATCGCAGCGGCCGTAGCAGATTCACCGAAGCGACCGCGATACATCGTTGCTAATATAGACAATGAACACGGGGCAGATTTTTTGAACTTCGATATTGAACACAATCTCCCCTACTCTCTTAAGGACCTCTCGCTCTACACTCTTCATAAAGATAGTGTGAGCATGGTCTTTGGGGACACTACTGTGCGAGTGCCACTTGTTGGACTATTTAATGTCTATAACAGTCTTGCTGCAATCACCCTCGCACGTGCGTTTGGTGTTTCGCTCGATACGATCCAAAAAGCCTTTCGTACCCTACCGCCACTACGTGGTCGAGTAGAACATTTCGCGAGTCCGAAGGATGCCGCCAAGCAGGTCACAGCTGTTGTCGACTACGCCCACACGCCAGATTCGCTCACTCAATTCTACGAAGCATTCCCCGATAAATATAAAGTTTGTGTCCTTGGCAACACTGGTGGTGGCCGTGACACCTGGAAGCGGCCAGAAATGGGTGCGATCGCAGAAAAATACTGTAATCAAGTTATCCTCACTAACGAGGACCCATACGACGAAGATCCGGAAAAGATCATTACTGAAATGCAAAAAGGCATGCAGGATGATGCACATGTCGAAGTGATTATGGATCGTCGCGAGGCCATTGCACGCGCACTAGAACTCACTCCACAAGACGGCTATACACTTATTTCTGGCAAGGGTACTGATCCGTACATTATGGGACCAAATGACACCAAGACCCCATGGAGTGATGCAGAGGTAGTTCAAGAACTCCTTGCTGAACTTCCAAAAGCTACTCAATAGCAATTGTTGTCTCACGCACCAACCACCCATCACCCGCTGTCACTACGGTGGGTGTTTTGATTGTGCCAGCCGGCGTATAGACTTTGCTACTCACAAAATTCCCTGCGCTCACAATATATGTATCGTTCCATACCGCCTGCACGCGGAGCATCTGATCAAGCTGGTACCACAGACTTTCTGGCTCATTAAACCACGCATGAGAGATTGGATGCGCCACAAACGGCTGATCTGGCCGCTCTGTCGTGAGACGTCGCACACTGAGTGGATTCACACTCTCAAAACAAAACAGCACGCTCGGAAACTCACTCGGCAATTCAGCTTGTGAAATAAGATTTCCCGGCACCAATCCCATATCCCCTTTCACCGCATCAATGACCGCACTATACCCAAACCATTTGGCAAGCAACACAAACAACGACGCAAGATATTCTCCTTGTGGCACCAAGTAGCCTTTGTGCACCTTCTCGATCTGGTCAGTGGTTGAATCATACAAGTACGCCTGCAACACCCTACCCACCGGCAAAGTAATCACTTCGGTGTCTATCACGATCGTCTGTGGGTTGTTATACCGAAGTTGAAACTGAAACTTCTCCGAGCCAAGTGATTCTTTCTGATTAAAGAAGCCAGACCCTTCTGGAAGCACTACATACGCCGGATCCAACTCAAGTGCTACCACCATCGCCTCCCCCAGATTTTCTCGCACGCGGTGCAAACCAGCTTGGTCACGCAAGGTTGCAGTATCAGTCTTGGTTTCAATGATTGAAATTCGTGTCTCATATGTAGCCTGAATTACTGGCGAAGCTACCGACACAAAACTGGTCAGATACACCACCACCAACATTGCAATACCGTACCCAGCCATTTGTTTTGTTTTTGAAAGATGAAGCAGCACTAGCGCAAACAACACTCCTGCTGCACTAAGGATGTATACCCCTCCCCACTTCGCAAGGAGTAGCAGTAATGGGTGTTCAGCCAATACATAGCCAAGATATCCAAAACTAAATGAAATATTTAAGTATCCGCCAGGACCGATAGCGAGTACTGAATATGCAAATGAACCAAAGATTTCAGCCAACACCCAAATTAGCGGTGTAAGTAAAAACATTGCACTAGCCTTATGATCCGCAAAGAGCTTTCTAAAAAGCCGCACCCCAGACACAACCACAGGACCACAGAGACCAATAGTGATCGCAGCTGCTACCCACGTGATACCAATCGCCAGTATCTGAGACTTGGCCGCCTCAAGTGGCAGCCAACTGATCGGATACGTCGACCAAAACCAAAACACTACAATACTCACCTTAATAGTCCACGCCAACCACGAACCGATATAGAGAGACTTACGACCCATTTCAGAGATTGCTAAATGCAAAAAATACGCTGCACCAAGAATGGTCACGATCCATAAAAACGGTGATAGGAAACCGATCCCCATTAAGACCCCTGAAGTGACCCACTGCAACCAACGATTATGTAACCAATCCATGATACAAAACTATTCCCGTCGCGACCGACACATTAAGTGACTCTTTCATACCCAACATCGGGATATCGACCACCTGATCAACCATATCCAAAACTTCTTTGGAGACACCCTCTACTTCATTCCCCATCACGTACGCAACATGTTTAGGCACCGAGAACGTCGGGAGAGACACTGACTCACTTGTTTGCTCAATCGCCACCACTGACACACCTTCTTCCTGCAGATCTGCGACCACCGGGAGGGCTGACTTGTGATGTTCCCAAGAAATAGTTTGACTCGCACCAAGCGAGGTCTTTTCAATTTCTGACTGGACGCGACCAAAACGATCGATCGGGGCCGGCGTGTACCCGATCAAAAATATTTTGGACACGCCGGCCGCGTCCGCCGTCCGGAAAATTGCTCCTACATTGTACGCGCTTCGAATGTTTTCGAGGATGAGATATTTCACCTGATTAGACTACCAAAAATATGGCTATGCGCCAGTCGTGCAGTACTCTTCAGACACGAATCAAGTTCTCTGCTCAGCAATTTAGAAGATTGCTTCCGTAAGGTCTTCAAATTGCTGCGCGACGGGCACTGCGCCTCGGTTGATTTCAACCTTAATCATGTTATAGTTTCCCCACTTTGCAATTTGCAAACCCCGCCCATAGCTCAGTCGGTAGAGCAGCAGCCTTTTAAGCTGAGGGTCCCAGGTTCGAGCCCTGGTGGGCGGACAAATAAAAACTCCCCTTAAGGGGAGTTTTTATTTGTCCGCCCACAGCACAGTCCGGGGGACTGTGCGTCAGGGCTCGAAGCCCGATTGAGATATTTTATGAGTGGAGCGAAATAAAATATCCAATTGGGGTACTGGTCCTGTAAGGACCGAGCCCGTCGTTCTTTTGTAATTCGTGAGGACAAATACATTAAAATACTTGGAGCAAAATACGTTGGTGACCGTCAGGACGAGCCTTTTAGAAAACAGTCGAGCCGGGGTCGCAAGCACTTACTAGAATTAGAGCGTAGTGAATAATTATAGTTAGTGACTTGTGACGACAAATGCAGCTGCGGGACGCAGCCTAGAATATACTTATCAATTCACAAGACAAAATTTACCAAAATCATCGAATCGCTCACCTTCTCTGCGGAAAGAAGAACAAAAAACAGAAAACTGCGATTGACACCGTAATCACTCTGAACAACCACGGAATCCACACTTTATCGTAATGCCTGTATTTTTTTACCCAAAGTGGAGTCAGTAGACTAAATACTACAGCAGCAAGTAAAGGTAGTGTTAGGACGCCGTGCACCCCCAAATTCCAGTCTCTCTCTTCTATTACTTCCGCCATCAAACCATAAAGAAATAATCCCACAATAAACCCACCAACGACCCAACATATATAACGATTCTTTTTGTCATAAACTTATTCTACCTCCTCCCCAACATCACACTCCGAAACACATTCCCTACCACACCCACCAACAAACCAAAGAGGAGTAATCCCACAAACCGCGTGATCACAAAAAACACCCAGCCAATATCAGTCTGCGGCTCCGCCACGGGAATACCCGCCATAAAAACCTTCAGTGACCACCACATCCCTGCTGGAATACTCGCAAACGCGGAGAGATTGGGCTCAGCCAGATACATCGCCGTACCGGTGATCAAGAGTGCCGTCACCAAAGTTGCGAAGTAGATCAAAATATTCAAAGACAACACCCCTGCGCCTTCGTCGGTCACCAAACCAGAGCGAGTGACTTTTGCGAGACGCAGCATTCGTAGCAGCCGAATGATCCGAAACGCTCGCGCAGACTTAAGGAACGTGAAGTTACCAAGCCCAAGAAATGTCGGCAGTATAGAAACCAGGTCAATGATTCCAAAGAAACTCACTACGTACTTCCACTTTGGTTTTGCAACCACCAGTCGACCAATGTACTCGCCAGAAAATAAGATCACTGCCACCCACTCAACCACTAGAAAAAATTGGTCATACTTCACAAAGCTTGGCACTGTCTCCAATACCAAACTCACGATCGAAATGATCGTCAGGAACGCAAAGAAATTATTCACCGCTGCATATGTGCGCGACTGCGGTCGCAAAAACGCCTCCCGAAGCAACGTATTCATATGTATATGATAGCACTAGAGTCGAAGCGACCAAGCCTCCAAAGCCACATCCATCTCCCGCACCCCCGCATGTCCATCGTGATATAGCTCCAAGAGTGATTGTGAGAGTTTCTCAACCTCCCCTGGCGCAAATTTACTCAGTGCACGCTTAGCTTTGTTGTATGGAAAATCTTTCATACCGGCTTCAGCGGCACTTGTAGTATTTTGCGCAAGGCGCAGTGCCTTCAGCTGCCACCAAAGCATACCGACGATCTCCTCTTCACGCAGCCCTTCAAACTTCGCCTCTTGCAAAAGAACCCAGAGCTTACGCTTATCTTTCCCGGCGAGCGCTTCCGCGAGCGCGAAGGAATTGAAGCGGTCTGATTTTTCAGCTGCACATTCCTCCATGTCTGCCGCATACTTGGTATACGCTTTTTTAGGAGCTGCCAAGAGCGCGCCCTCAAGCACCACAAAGGTGTTTGGTGACTCAGCCATTTCAGCTAATGCCGATTTTACCTCTTCATCACACTCAGTATTATTGGACGGAGTATCGATCACAAACCACTCCGCACCTCCAAAGAGCGACGCCGCACCAAGCGCATCTGCGAGCTGCCCTGACTGATACTCGGCAGCATCGAGTGTGGTGAGCGTTGCGTCGGCTGGCTTGTTTTTTTCGATATAGGAAGTGGCAGCATCGCGCACGCCATTTCGATCTGTTCCGTAGAAGAGTGTGAACATAAAACTACTGATTCAATACTGAAAGGTCGTCTGGTTTTTTAAGATAATCTTCCACCAAAACAGAAATCTGTCGTAACTGCAACTTTGACGCATCAAAGTATTTACCACCTCTGATATCGAGTACAAATTGGCTCATTCCAGAATCAACGTACGTTGGATACAAAATCAGATTGTAGAGAGTATTATCCCAATAAATTCCTCCAAGGAGCGTCGGCAGCTCGTCAATGATGTAACCAGCCAATTTATGCTTATCTTCATCTGAGACGTCAACGTCTCTTAACTCAATATATTTATCGACAAAATGTAAGACTGCGTTTTGAAATTCAGAATTTTCCCAATACTCTTTCTCGAGAATACCCCGAAGCATGTCATACCCCCAATTATAGATATCTTCCCAGAAGATTACGTGCACATTAGAAATGTAGCCCATATCACCCGTTTCTCGCGCCAACGTACGTCGCGCCTTATCAAACATACCCGCCACACCGTAGCCTTTCTGCGCCGCTTTTTCTAGCGCCTCAGCTTCAGACAATCCTCGAAACACCTGCCAGTTAACTGCATCAATTTTATCGGCGATCAAAATGACTGCGTTCTTATTTGTATATTTATGCGCCCACTCAACATAATGTCGAGCCAGCTCTGGAGTAAGCAGCTTATTTCCTAAACTGATCCCCACAAAAATGTTAAACATCTTTTGTTCGACTTCTTTTTCTGATACGTTGAAATATTGCATGCAAAAATTATTTTAACGCACTCATACTATTCCAGCTCTCCCCCACCTTCGCTTCAGCAATCAGTGGCACACCATGACTTTCTTTTTTAGTGAGGACGCCTTCCATAATTTCAATGATTTTATGGGCTGATTCTTCGAGTACTTCAGTTTTAATTTCAAACACGAGTTCGTCGTGGACCTGGAGCAGCATACGGACGTCGTCAGAGTTTTTGAGGCCCTCAATGTATTCGTGGACACGCAGCATCGCGAGGCGCATGCAGTCGGCGGCAGTTCCCTGGATCGGCGCATTGATCGCCATGCGCTCGGCCTGGGCACGGATAAACGGTACGCTTGAAGTGATCCCCGGGAACTGCCGCCGTCGCCCGATCAAAGTCTCTGTATAGCCGTGTTGCCGCGCGAAGGTCTTAGTGTCTTCAAGGTACTCTGCGAGTCGAGTAAAGGTATTGAAATACGCATTGAGGAACTCTTGCGCTTCTTCGCGCGGCGTGCCTTCACCGAGATTCTGCTGGAGTGCATTCACACCCATCCCGTAGAGAATCCCAAAGTTGATCACCTTGGCCTTGCGGCGCATGTCGGCCGTCACTTCATCTTGCTTCACTCCAAACACGCGAGACGCTACTCCCGCATGCACGTCTTCACCGCGCTTGAAGATGTCGATCATCTGTGAATCTTCGGAGAGGATGGCCGCGATACGCAGCTCGATCTGCGAGTAGTCGATCGCCGCGAGGGTGTAGCCAGGTGCTGCGATAAAGGCGCCGCGAACGAGCCGCCCCTCCTCGGTGCGGATCGGAATATTCTGCAAGTTTGGATCCTTACTCGCCATGCGGCCGGTCGCGGCGCCGGTCTGCAGCAAGGTCGAATGCACCCGTCCATCTTCCCCAACGGTCGTCGGCAGTGCATCGACATAGGTCGATACCAGCTTCTGGAGTTCACGATAGCGCAAGATCTCAGCAATGATCGGATGTTCATCACGCAGCTTCTCAAGCTCAGACTCCTTCGTACTGCGCTGTCCACCAGCAGTCTTCTTGGCATTTTTTGGTTTCAGGCCGAGTGTATCAAAGAGCACTTCCCCAAGCTGCTTTGGAGAATTGATATTAAATTCTGTCCCCGCATGCTTATAGATTTTCTTCTCCAAAGCAGCCAATTCTTTATGAAACTCTTTCGAAATTTTTTCGAGATACTTGGTATCAAGCAAAATACCGATCTGCTTCATCTTCGCCAAGACTGGAATGAGTGGTTTTTCAATATCAGCAAAGATCTTCTCGAGCTCCTCCTCTTTTACCTTCTTTCTAAGCAACTTCACCGTCTCACCCCAGTCAGTCGCTTGGAGGAATGACTTGCCGTAGTCGAGAATATCATCGAAGGACGCGTTGGTGCGTTCACTCTCAAGGAGCCACAAAAGGATCCTCGCCTCTTCAAGCTCTACATCACTGACCGCAGCAGCGATCGCCGCCGTATCGACCAGCTCCATATCAAACAGTTTTTTGATCCGATCCGTCACCGCCCGGAACCCGAGCTCACTAAAGAGCTTGATGATCTCATCAGTATCAGCGTTTTCCTTCCACTCGGTTTCACTTACTTCAAATTTCTCAAGCGCATCGACACGAATAGTCGCCAACATCTTTGAAAACTCCGCGTCTTCTTTTCCTTCCTTGAGGAGATTAATAATACGCGGCTTGATACCTGCTTCCAAAAACGCTTCTTCACCCCCTTTCGATTCGAGTTTTTTGTAGATCTTCTCCAGCGAACCAAACGCAGCGATAAGCGTCGTAGCAGTCTTCTCACCAATCCCTGCGATACCCGGGATGTTGTCGGACGTATCACCACGGAGACCTTTGTAGTCTGGGACCAACTTCGGCCCGAAGCCAAACCGCTCCTTCACCGCCGCTTCATCGTAGAGCACGGTGTCTTTGATTCCCTTCTTGAGGGTAAAGACCTGCACGCGTTTTTTATCGACGCACTGCATCGTATCCATATCGCCAGACGCAATGATCACCCGCAGGTCTTTGTCGCTCGCCGTGAGATGCGCGATGGTGCCGAGCATATCGTCGGCCTCAAAACCTGCCTTCTCAAAAATCGGAATCCCAAACACTTTAAAAATATCGCGTGAGCGATCAATCTGCTGCACCAGCGCATCGTCGGTTTTTTTACGTCCTGCCTTATAGCCATCAAATGCTTCGTGACGATAAGTTGCTTCGGGCAAGTCATAACACGCTGCAATGTACTGGGGTTTAAATTCTTCGATGATCCGCAAGAGCATTGTGGTCACGCCATAGAGTGCACCGGTTGGTTCGCCTGTCGGAGACGAAAAATCCGGCAACGCGTGGTACGCACGGTGCAAGATCGCATGTGCATCAAGGAGCACTAGAGTAGGAGTGTCTTTTTTGGCCATATCTGACAGTATACGAGTTTTCTGCATTTTCACCACTTAACGACCCAGGCACTGGTTTTGAGCGCCCGCGGGGACTAAATGCTTAAGCTGCTCGGTAAACATCGGAGCGTGTGAAGAATCATTAATTCGCGCCCCATACACCTACGCTACAGTCACCACTCGCACCTCACCCTCTGTAATTGAAATATCCACCCGTACTGCACTCTCTGGAATATATGAAGCGATCTGCTCTGGCCATTCTACACACACAATCGTGCGCGGCTGGGTAAATACTTCTTTTAGTCGAAGCGGCTCCGCTTCGCTTTCATCTTCGAACCGATAGGCATCAATATGCACCAACGTATCGAATCTATCATGTGAAAGTTCGTACTGCTTCATGATAGTAAACGTCGGACTTGTGATCGGCTCGGTCACCCCCAGATTCTTGGCCAATTCCTGTGTAAAGGTAGTCTTCCCTGCCCCCAGATCACCTGACAGCGCAATAACCAAGACCTCTCCAGTCATTCCACTCAACAGATCGTTTGCCACTAAATTAAAATCAGACGGTACTGACACTTGGTACGTTTTTCCCATACCTTAAGACTATAGCAGCGCTTCTCATCAACGCAAACTCTGTACCCATCGTGCTATCATTACAACATCTATGAACCAGTTTGACGACAGCCTCACAAATACCCGGATCGCCGATCTGCACGCCCAAGAAGAGGAGCGGTTGGTACAAGCGACGGCACCCCGACTTGGATTTGAGTACATTAACTTACACGGGTATACCATCAACCCGGAAGCACTCGTGATCATTCCCGAAGAAAAGGCTCGCGCTGCAAACTTAACTGGTTTTGAACTCAAGCAAGGTGTACTTTCAGTCGCCACTAAAACACCCACCCACCCAAAAACACAGGAGTTACTACAAGAACTACAATCACGACGGTATTCACTTGCGGTATATATGTGTTCAACCGCAAGTCTTGAACACGCCTGGGAACGATACAAAGACTTGGTCGATTCCGAAGCTTCAAAGCGAGGTATTTTTGAGATCAACCCCGAAGATATTGAAAGACTGATCGGAAAGATCACAAAGGTTGAAGATGTTAAAGCTATTCAGAAAGAAGTTAGCACCATCAACAACACCCGACGTATTACCGAGACCATGGAAATGATCTTTGCCGGCGCGCTCGCACTTGGCGCCTCTGACATTCACATAGAGCCAGAAGAAAATGGCATTCGCTTACGATATCGTTTTGATGGTGTACTCCACGATGTCACTGACCTCGATTCATACATTTATCAACGACTGATGTCTCGACTAAAGTTGTTGGCTGGCATGATCCTCAATGCCCGTAATGAAGCACAAGACGGTCGTTTTACGTTCACCTTTAGTGAGCGAGAGATCGAGATCCGCGCCTCAGTGATCCCAGGTGCATTTGGTGAATCCATGGTAATGCGTCTCCTTGATCCAACTGCAGCCAGCTTCACTATGGACCGCATCGATCTCAATCCATATATTGAGGCGGTAATGCGGCAGCAACTAAAGAGACCGAACGGTCTCATCATAACGACTGGTCCAACCGGATCTGGTAAAACCACTGCACTCTACGCCTATCTCCAAGAAGTCCATAATGAAGGCATTAAGATCATCACGATCGAAAATCCAGTTGAGTACAAACTTGATGGTATCGTGCACACACAGACGGGAGATGACTACACCTTTGCATCCGGACTCCGCGCCATCCTCCGCCAAGACCCAGATGTGATCATGGTCGGCGAGATCCGCGATCACGAAGTAGCTGAGACTGCGATCCATGCTGCTCAGACTGGCCACCTCGTATTCTCCACTTTACACACCAACAGTGCAGTGGCTGGTTTCCCTCGTCTCATCGATTTGGGGGTTGATCCACGCATCATGGGCAGTTCGATCAACATAATCATGGGACAACGACTGATACGTAAGTTATGTACTGAATGTAAGGTGGCATACGAAGCAACTCCAGCTGAGAGACAGCTGATCGAACACGTGATGGCTACCCATCCTCACCCAATAGCAATACCTACTCCACTCACCCTTTATCGACCAAGCGGTTGTGCGGCATGTGGCAACACTGGATTTAAGGGTCGTATGGGTATTTTTGAAGGTATCGTTATGGATGAAGCAGTCGAGGAAGCGGTGATCCGCGACCCGCGTGAGCACGTTATTTTGGATGCAGCTCGACCGCAAGGGATTCCGACAATGGTCGAAGATGGGATTGAAAAAGTGATCAACGGACTCACCTCACTTAAAGAACTTGAGCGTATGATCGAACTTCCGTACGATATTGCAAGCGCAATAAAAACTACTTCAGAGGTTACACCACTACCTTCAAGTGAGATCAGTGATGATGATTTTTTGAAACACATAGTTTAAGAAAAAGGGCGACCCTTCGGGTCGCCCTTTTTCTTAAAACTTGAGGAGTGAAACACTCACTGGTCAATACTGCAATTTCAGAAATTATGATACTGTCAGTTTGCCAACGTTCGTTCCAGAATATAACTCTCTAAGCAAAGCTTCCGCATTGAAAGTGAATGCCGCGCTAAGAAAGTTCGCAGCACTCTCACTCTAGGGTGAGCGCCAAGAAACCCCTCGCAACGCATCCAAGTTGCTTAGAGAGTTATCGTCTGGAATTGTGGTAAAACAAAAAAAGTGACACGCTCAAATGAGCTGTGTACTAGAGAACTTCTCAATTGCTCACTATATTAGCATACTTTAAATATTTGTCAACCCAAAAAGATACCCCTTTCTATGTTTTCATAGTCTGGGGTAAATAGCCTTTGTTTTACTTGTTATATTGTAAAAACAATCACTGTTTCAGGGCCGAGTGAGTTATGGTTCACTTGATTAAAGTTTCCTCCGATCCATAATTGACCATCTTTGTTTTGCAACACATAGTACAGCCAATATGGGTCTTCAGACACTCTATTCATTGTCAAACAAGATGCCCCGCGCATTGCGATCACCATTTCTTCACCTTTTGGCTGATCCTTATAATCAACCCTTAAGATGGGACCGAGCGACTCAGGACATAGCGCAAATCCCGCTTTGATAACTTCTCTACAAGCGACCGCGTACTCGACACCTTCCGCAAAACCAAGTTGAGCGATCGTACATTTGTACAAAATTACATCTTTTGGTTCTCGGATGGGTTCAACCATTTCCTCCACCCACATTCCCTTTTCCACACCAGGCATAGCCAGCAACTCGTAGTACAAGGTCGGCATAAGGTGAAGCTGTTTCCATGGTTGTACATGATGGATATGATCGATCGGATCTTTAGTGATCATGTGAAGTTCTCCTCTTTTGTAATGAACGGGCAGCAAGAGTAACACAACACGTTTGAATGTCAACGTATATCACCTACTCAGGGTGTTTTTGTTATAATCTAGAGACCTATGGCAAATAACATCACTCGCGACGACGCCACTAATCTAGACCGCACCCTTCGTCCGCAGACGTGGGATGAATACGTTGGTCAAGAAAAAACCAAAGAAAACCTGCGTATTTTACTGACTGCCGCCAAGGAGCGCGGACATGCTGCAGAGCATATTCTCCTCTATGGCCCACCAGGGCTCGGCAAGACCACTCTCGCCAACTTGGTCTCCAAGACCCTCGGC
This sequence comes from Candidatus Nomurabacteria bacterium, assembly GCA_020632075.1. Taxonomy (NCBI): domain Bacteria; phylum Candidatus Nomuraibacteriota; species Candidatus Nomurabacteria bacterium. Next base: position 785,954 of record JACKGH010000001.1, read on the forward strand.
ACCAATATGAAGATCACTTCTGGCCCAGCGATCGAGCGAGTAGGCGACCTGGCCGCCATCCTTACCAATCTCTCGCCAGGCGATGTGCTTTTTATTGATGAGATCCATCGCCTTTCAAAGAGTATCGAAGAAGTGCTCTACCCTGCTATGGAGTCGGGTGTGCTCGATATCATCATTGGCAAGGGCCCATCCGCACGCACCGTACAGCTTGAGCTGCCCCCATTTACCATGGTTGCCGCTACCACCCGCATCTCACTTCTTTCTTCCCCACTTCGTTCACGCTTCTCTGGCGGCACGTTCCGCCTAGAGTTTTACAGCGACAGTGAGATAGCCACCATTCTTACCCGCTCAGCCGAACTACTCGGCATGTCTCCCACAAAAGAGATCGTAGACAAGATCGCAAAGCGTTGTCGCGCTACGCCACGCACCGCCAACTATCTCTTAAAGCGCTGTCGAGACCTCGCGCAACTTGAAGGCGGCGAGCTAACTGATGAGATCGTTGGAAAAACCTTTGATCTCCTAGAGATCGATTCGCTCGGACTCGGAAAGCCCGACCGAGCCGTCCTTGAGGTAATTATTCACAAATTTAACGGTGGCCCGGTCGGGCTTAACACCATCGCCGCCGCAACCGGCGAAGAACCTTCAACTATAGAAGATGTGATCGAGCCATATCTTATTCGGCACGGCCTCCTTGAACGCACCCCGCGCGGCCGCGTAGCTAGCGGAGAGGCATATGGTCACATTCAAATTACCAACGATTAATCCTCAGACTGCCGCCAACGTTTTGGCTCTGGTAGCTGTTTCCACAACAACTTGAACAATTTCCTTTGGAAGTTGGCGATTTTTTTAGACCGCACAATGAATACACTTTCATTGTCATGATCAATCATCACTGTGCGATCGGAGTAGATCATCTGCGATACGTTATCATCAAACAAATCTACTGACTCCGGAATCACTTTGACCAATCGGTCTAGTCGCTTGGTTTTTTGCGCGGCGCGAGATTCACTTGTGATAACCTGTCGGTCAAAATGACCCTTACTTCGCCTGTCACGATACTTCTTAGATGTGTGAAAGTGCTTCTCGTTTAAATTTCGCGCACTATATCGATAGATCACTTCCCCTTTAGGGAGAATGTCTGCGATATCATCAAACAACGCATTATAGGCCTGCTTACCAAGCAAGAAGGTCACATCAGGCTTTTGTTGCTGACCTTCATATACTCCCTGCAACTCATCAACATCTTCAGAAAATGCCCCGATGTACTCCTGAAGACGATCGTGGAGAAGGCGCGGCTCAATTGGCATGTAGTACATTCGTTTGCCAATTACCTGCTCTACCACGACTCCTTTTTTAACCACTACCGGCAACAGTTTGTACAACCGTGGACGATGTAGGGCAGAATGCTTAGCTACACCAGCCAACGTGAGTCTGCCGTACTTACACAATGTGGTGTAGACCGTTACCTCATCAGGTTCTAAACCTAGTGTTTGCAGTGTCTTATACTTCATATGTACTTAAATAGTACACTTTTTTTATTTAAAAATACAATAGTATATTTAAAATAAAGCTATTTATATGCTAAATAAAATTAAATTCAAACAAATATAGTACAAATCTATATATATTTATTGCAGATGCACCTTACTAGAGGGAGATATACGATCATGAAACTACCTACCGAACTTGTGCTACTGCGCCACGGTCAATCTGAAGGCAACATTGCCTCCCGTGCTTCACGTGACGGAGACCACAGTCACTACACCCCTGAGTTTCGCAGTCAATCTTCAATGTTTTGGCGCCTTACTCCAACTGGTAGAAAACAAGCAGAACATGCTCGCGACTGGATGAAGCGTAATCAGTTGACTGATTTTGATCTCAACGTCCACTCGGATATGACACGTGCAATCGAGACGGCTCATATTGCAGCACCTGGGATCAACTTCTGTGGAACCTCCTTGGTTCGAGAAAGGTCATGGGGTGTACTAGACACTCTTCCCCATAACGAAAAACATCTGTATCCAGGCAGCAACTTGTTGCTACGAGACAAAGATCCGCTTAGTTGGCATCCACCTGGCGGTGAAACGATGTGGCAAGTCATGGAACGAGTGCGAAGGTTTCTGAACAACCTATCCTTGTTCTCAAGCGAATATCGCACAGTGAGAGTAGTGTGTCACGGTGAAGTAATGTGGGCATTCAGGTACATACTGGAGCACATGAGCCCACAGGAGTACCGGCTGATGTATAATTCTGAAAAATCAGAGCATATTATGTACAACTGCCACCTACTTCATTATAAAGACAACCATCAAGGATCATATCGCTCAATGTATTCGGTCTGTACCTACAAACCAGAACGATATGAATCAGGCTGGCTCTCGATCAACTAACTTGTTGGCGCTTTGGCGCCAACTTTTTTTATGGATAGTTTTCTAGTACACTCAGTATCGTAAATCAAAGATAGTATGTCTGGACACAACAAATGGTCAAAGATCAAACATAAAAAAGCAGCAACTGATGCAGTGAAGAGTAAGATCTTTTCAAAACACTCAGCGCTCATTACTATGGAAGTTAAGAAAGCAGGTGGTGATGTAAATTCAGCCAATGTACTCGCCGCAGTAGACCGAGCCAAGAAAGACTCCATGCCGAAGGATAATATTGAGAAAGCACTTGCAAAAGGAAGTGGCGCAGGGGGCGCTGCTCTGGAGGAAGTGCTATTTGAAGGATATGGACCTGGCGGTGTTGCGATGCTGATCCAGGCAGTAACCGACAACAACAATCGCACAGCACCTGAGATCCGTCACACCTTCTCCAAAGCCGGTCTTGAGCTTGGCACCCCTGGTTCGGCTGCTTGGGCGTTTACCAAAACTACTGAGGGCTACGTTCCTAATACCCCTATGGAACTCGATGATACCACTGGTGAAAAGCTCGCTGAATTCATTGAAGCCCTGGAAGACAATGATGATGTAACCAATGTGTATACTGCTGCGGATTCTCCAGAAGAGTAATTAGGTAAACCACCCACAAACAATCAGACTCAACGGCTTCGCTCCAGGCATTGTCGCTGCAGATGTTTCGCTAGATTGTTTGCGGGTGGTTTCTTTTTTGTCACTTAGTTATACTCTTGTTGTATGAAAGTGATATCAGTCGACCCTGGTTATGATCGTCTTGGTGTGGCCATCATGGAACTAGAAAATGGATCAGAAAAGCTGATTCACTCAGAGTGTATTGAGACTGATAAGAAGTTGTCACTCACCGAGCGCCTCAAAACGATCGGAGATCGTTTTGAGGCGCTCCTCTTAGCCCATTCCCCCACCGCACTTGGGATTGAAACACTCTTCTTCAACAAAAACCAAAAGACTGCTATGGGAGTGGCACAGGCACGAGGCATTCTCATTTATCTCGCTCAGACACACAATTGCACCGTGTATGAATTTAGCCCGCAAGAGATAAAGGTTGCTACTACCGGCTATGGAAAGAGCGACAAGGCCGCTGTGATCGATATGGTTCGTCGACTCATTACAGACGCACCTGTGAGTGCTCTTGACGACGAGTACGATGCAATTGCTGTTGGCATAACCTGTCTTGCGCATCACGGGCGAACCAAGTAAACTACCCGGCAGCAAGTTTCCAAGAAAGATCATTTCTTACTTGCGGTGAGCGATAACAAGAGTTTATAACTCACAAAAATGCACCCCAAAACAATTGTCATCGGCGTGCTACTTTGATACAAAAAATACGTAATCGCATTGTTATGATTTACTTTCGAACAGACGACGAGGAAGAGGAAATGGAAACACCTGAAGAAGAGGATGAGGATGCGTCTCTCGACGATGACCTACTTGATGAAGTAGGTGGTGACGATGACGACTCAGAAGATGACACTGAGGGATTTGGTCATATTGATGAATCTGATGATGAAGAAGAGGAGGAAGAGGAAGAAGATAATGAGGAAGAACTTGAAGATGACGCAGAAGATGTTGACTACGACACCTTCGATGATGTTGATGAGATGTAGCCAAAATTCACGAGCGTAGCGACTATAATTTTGGTTCTCCGAAAGCGTGCGCAATACCTAGCGCACAGCGTCGGAGGCTCACTACTTTGATACTACTTCATAAAAAGCCGGCCCCTTTGGGGCCGGCTTTTTATGAACTTCTTTACCGTACCAGTACCACACTCAACTGCTTCTTACCACGTTTTAAAAGCAACACACCTTCAATAGTGTCGGCTGCAGATATCTCAACCTCGACCGAAGTCACTTTTTCACCATTTACCGAAACCGCGCCATCTTCTACAAACGTACGTGCTTCACGCTTACTTGCTGCCAGCTGTGTGGCCACTAACACATCAACAACGTTACTACCAGACTCAATCTCTGTACTCGGCGCATTTGCAAGCAACATTTCTCGTTCCACCGCTGAAAGTTCAGCTAATGACACACCACCAAACAAAATACCTGAGACACTCTCAGCCGCCCGTGCCGCCTCTTCCCCATGCACGAGCGTCGTCACCGCAAGCGCTAATGCCTTTTGTGCAGCACGTGCTCCTGGATCAGCTTGCTGCTCTTCTGCAATCTTCTCGATCTCATCCAAAGACAAAAATGTAAACCGCTTCAAATGCTCCACCACACTATCATCACTCACATTGAGCCAAAATTGGTAAAACTGATATGGTGAAGTTTTTTCAGGATCAAGCCACACTGCATTACCCTCACTCTTCCCAAACTTCTTTCCAGTCGCTTTATCAATAATAAGTGGCACAGTAACTGCATACACTTCAGTCTGCTTCTTGCGTCGCACCAACTCTACTCCTGAGACAATATTTCCCCACTGATCAGAACCACCGATCTGAACGGTACACCCCTTGGTCTCAAACAGCTGTAGGTAGTCGTAGCCTTGCAAGATCGGGTAGGCAAACTCGGTGTATGAAAGTCCTGTATCACTTGATAGTCGTGTAGCGATCGCGTCTTTCTTGATGAGCTCATTGACCGTGTAATGCTTTCCAATATCTCGCAAAAAATCGATCAATTTGAGTTCACCAAGCCATTCTAGATTGTTTACAAATTCGATCTCAAAACCAGTAAAAAACTTCTCAGCTTGTACCTTAAGCTTAGCCACATTTTCTGCCACCGCAGCAGCGTCTTTCAGCTCACGTTCAGCATCTGGCTTCGGGTCGCCGATCATGCCAGTTCCACCCCCCACCAAGAAAACGATCTTATGCCCACCTTGAGCTAGATAGCGAAGCAACATCCAAATTACAAAGTTCCCAGCATGCGCTGAATCTGCACTTGGGTCAATACCATGGTATATGGTACGCTGCTCACCATCGATAATGGTAGCGAGTGAAGGGCCGGCGATCTGGTGAATAAACCCGCGGGCTTCAAGTTCTTGTGAAAGGCTCATAGTGAAACAATGCTATCACACAATCGTACTAAATTGTCTAGACAACTCATGCTAACATGGCTATATAGCTAATTATATGAAACGAATCCGCTCTTGGTTTGGAAAGAACTGGAAAGAAATGATCATTGATCTTTTTATTTTTGGTTTCGCAGCACTTATCATCGTTGCTGCTGGTGTTTTAGTGTGGATCTCCACTTTAGAGATCCCAGACCTTTCTGCCTTTGAAGAACGCCGCGTACTCCAATCAACCAAGATATACGACCGTACTGGTGAAGTCCTCCTCTATGACCTTCATCAAGATGTCCGTCGCACCATCATCCCTTTTGAGGAGATGTCACGTCACATCAAGAATGCTACCGTTGCTATTGAAGACGACCAGTTCTACAACCACATCGGAATCGATTTCCGAGCGATCATTCGCGCAGCTGTATCCAACTTCACTGCTGGTGATCTCCTTGGCGGACAAGGTGGTTCGACCATCACCCAACAAGTCATCAAAAACTCCGTACTTGATCGTGATAAAAAACTAAGTCGAAAGGTTAAGGAAGCGATCCTCTCGATCAAACTTGAACAAGTAATGGAAAAGGAGGATATTTTGGAGATCTACCTAAATGAATCACCATATGGAGGAACCATTTACGGTATTGAGGAAGCTTCACGAGCATTCTTTGGAAAAGGTGCAAGTGAACTTACGTTAGCTGAAGCGTCTTATCTCGCAGCGATTCCACAAGCTCCTACTTTCTATTCACCGTACGGAAATAACCGCGATGCGCTTGATGCTCGGCATTTACTTGTACTTGATCGCATGCGACTCAATGGATTCATCACTATTGAAGAATATGACGAAGCTAAGACGGAAGTGGTTGAATTCCAACCACAAGCCGTGACCGGCATCCGCGCCCCACACTTTGTTATGTACATCGTCGAACAACTTGCTGAGAAGTATGGTGAAGAAGCGATGGCTGAACAGGGTTTCCGAGTTATTACCACTCTTGATTGGGAACTACAAAAAGAAGCGGAACGGATCGTGGCACAAAAAGCTGCCTCAAATACTGAGCGTTTTAATGCTAGCAACGCCGGTTTGGTAGCAACCGATCCAAAAACCGGGGACCTATTGGTAATGGTCGGATCACGAGATTACTTCAGCGAAGACATTGAAGGAAACTTCAATGTCACACTAGCACCCCGTCAACCAGGTTCATCAATCAAACCATTCGTATACGCCAACGCTTTCCGCAAAGGCTACTTACCTTCAACCATCTTATTTGATGTTGCAACACAATTCTCACCACTTTGCGAGCCATGGGACACCAGCTCAGAATCGCCATGTTACGCACCACAAAACTACAACCACAAGTTTGTCGGCCCGATCAGCATGCGAAATGCTCTCGCTCAATCGCTAAACATTCCTGCCGTTAAGACCCTTTACCTGGCCGGATTACAGGACACACTTAAATTTGCGGCTGACATGGGACTCACCACGCTCAATGATCCAGACCGGTATGGCCTCACACTCGTGCTTGGTGGTGGTGAAGTGCGACTTATGGATATGACCTACGCCTACGGCGTATTTGCCAACGGTGGCCTTCGAGCAGAACCGCGTACAATTCTCCGAATCGAAGATAGTCGAGGAACGGTCCTGGAAGAACCTGAAGTGGTCACTAATCGTGTATTAGACGAAAATGTTGCCTATATGATGAGTGATGTGCTCTCCGACAACGTGGCGCGTACTCCACTCTGGGGCTCAAACTCAATGATCAACTTCCCTAACCGCGATGTGGCTGCAAAATCAGGAAGCACCAACAATCTCCGTGACGCGTGGATCATGGGCTATGCACCTAATATTGCGGTTGGTGCCTGGTGTGGAAACAACGATAATGCAGCTATGGGCGGTGGTCTTTCAGGACTCATCACCACCCCAATGTGGCGTGCTTTTATGGATATTGCGCTAGAAAAACTACCTGAAGAAACATTTCCTCAGCCACAGATCAATACTGCAGGTGTAAAACCGATCCTACGCGGCGAATACATCGATACCGCCCTGCTCCTTGAAGCAATGCAAACCCAAAACGCCACTGACGATGAAGGGCCAAAAATTGACATCGCAACTGTGTACGGAAATATTCATTCTATCTTGCACTTTGTTGATAAAGACAACCCACAAGGCGGATACCCTGCTAATCCAAACAATGATCCACAATATGACAACTGGGAGTACGGGGTCCAAAAATGGAACGAGGAGACATTTGGCCTGCTTCTTGAAGCACAAAACGTTGATGCGACTGAAGATGAAGAACCAGCATCCGAAGATACTACTCGCCGCAGGCGTAATTAGAGGATTGCTACGGGAGCGTTATTTTTCCCTAGCGAGCGTTGCAAGTACTCCAAGATATCTTTTTGCCGCATCCGCAATTCCGTCTTTAGAATACTCGGAATCGCCAACGAGACTGTCTTAGTCGAAACAGTGTACGTCACTTGCTCTATGGACACCTCAAAGCCCGCTATGGCCTCTATAGCCTCAACCACCACCTTCTCTACCGAAGCCTGTGGTGGCTTGAAGTGATTCTTATACTTCTCAAACAGATCACTCATCTGCTTCATTGCTTTTGGAGTGGAGTAGTTTTCCATGGTAGTAGTATATACTCGTCTTATGGTACGTAAAAGGCCGGCGGAAGCTTCGCTTCCGCCGGCCTTTTATTTACACACTTACTTATTCATTGGCATCACTAAATATCGGAGACTTTGATCAGTCACTCCAGTCATGATCATTGCTCGACCAAGACCGGCAAAACTCATTTTAACCGAATCATCGTTAATATGATGTAGTGGATCCATAATGTACTGCTGGTTGAAATTAAGCGACAACTCCTCCCCTTCTACCTGCGCACGCACCGTGTCAGTTGTGTGACCTACCTCGTTATTTTGTGACGAAATAGTCAGGTTTGCATCAGTGATCATCAGTGATACCTGACGGAATTTATTAAGGAAGATATTTGTCTTCTTAAACGATCGCTGTAGATCATCCTTCAGAACAGTCACATGTGTCACAAACTCCTTTGGAATAATCTGTACATAATCTGGGAAACTACCTGTTACGAGTCGTGAAGAAATATACACCCCACTCGGGAACCGAAGCGCACACTGGTTTTCATTTGTAATAAATACTGGATCCTCATGCACTACTTCACACACCCGTGCCAACTCAAGCGCGTTCTTTTGCGGCACCATGATCGATTGTTCAAATACAAGCCCTTTTTGAGATACTGTCTTCTCCATCAAGCGGAACGAGTCGGTTGCCACAAAAGTTAGTGAATGCTCTTTCTTCTGCTGAATAAACACACTGCCAAGTTCTGGTTTAATTGATGTCTGAGAGGCCGCAAACGCTACGCTCTTGATACCATATGCAAAAGTTGCACCCTGTACCTTAAGCTCCTCTCCTTGCAGCTGATGCTGCGTCGGAAACTCATCTACAGCGAATGTCTTAATCGAGGTGTTTGTGGTTGCTGTCTCAAGCTGCAGCACCTGCTCTTCAGTACGGAGCGTAATATCCTTTTGTGAAATGAACTGGATACTCTGCAGAAAGATCTGACTCGGCACAGCCACCACCCCCTCTTCAACAACTTCTCCATCGAGTGGAATCTCAATACTGATCTCTAAATTGGTTGCCTGCAAGGTGATGACTCCATCCTTTGCTTCCATGCGAACACACTGGAGTACTGGTAGTGTGACATGTTTTGTACTTATTCGTCCTACTAGCTCAAGTGCTTCCGTGAGTTGTTTGTGTGGAATAGTTATCTCCATATTTTTATTTTAACTCATTCTACTCTTTATTATTAGGGGTGTGGAAGTGTGCAAAAGTCTAATCTATGGTGTGCTCTAAGGCTCATTCGTGGTGATTGTTTTTGGTAACTATGTGGGCGAGTTTGGGGTTGTTGAGGATAGTGATGTGGATAGGTGTTTTAAGGATTAATAATTCACGATAATTGTGGGTAAAAGTGCGTGTTGTTCTCTACTTATCCAGCTTACTCATAGTCGCTATCTACAGGTTTATATGGTTCTTATGTACACCAATTCCCAAGTTACTCACAGTTGTTGTGTAGAACACCTAAAACTGCCGGATTGATCCGGCAGTTTTAGGTGTTATTTAAGGAGTAATCGTACTTGTGTGATCTCTTCTTCAAGCTCCGTGTTGCTCTTCAGTTCCTCCTTGATCTTCTCACAGGAGTGAATGACGGTGGTGTGGTCTCGGCCTCCTAGTTTCTTACCGATCGCTGGATACGAGACCTGGAAGTCTTCACGAAGGATGTACATAATGATCTGACGCGGCTTTACTACCTCTTTTCGACGTGTTTTTTCATAGATACTCGCCTGATCGATATCGTAGTAGCGTGCTACCTTCTCCACCACATCAGTAATAGCGAGAGTTTTTCGAGGTCGAGAGCTGTTTTTAATGATGGTGCGCACTTCATCTATGGAAAGCGCACGTCCGAGTAATTGTGACTGACACATGATGGTATTGAGAGCACCTTCAAGTTCACGCACATTCCCTTCAATGCTCTGTGCGAGGTGGTCAACTACATCATCATTGAGTGTGATGCTGTTCTGGGCTGCTTTTGCGCGCAAGATCGCTGCTCGTGACTCGAGATCAGGTGCTGGAAGGTCAACGATCATACCTTGGGCAAAGCGAGACTGGAGTCGTTCTTCCATGCCGTTTAGAAGAGCTGGATGCTGATCGCTCGAAAAGACGATCTGCTTATTGTTGTCATGTAGTGCATTGAAAAGGTGGAAGAGTTCTTCCTGAGTTTTCTCCTTTGAGGCTAGAAATTGCACGTCATCCATGATCAGTACGTCGTACTGACGGTACCGATCCTTGAAGTTGTTGGCGCTACCACTCTGGAGCGCGTTGAAGTAATCAACTGCAAATCGTTCAGAGGTAACATAGAACACCTTTTTCCCGGTCTTTTTAATGTAGTTTCCTACCGCCTGGATAAGGTGTGTCTTACCGTGACCAGTCTTACCGTATATGAAGAGTGGATTGTAGGTGATACCTGGCTTCTCACTCACTGTTTTAGCAGCAGCGTGTGCGAGTGCGTTGTAAGGTCCGACCACAAATGTGTCAAAAGAGTACTTAGGATTTAAGTTATCGCTCTTATTGATGTAGTAGTCTTCAAGTGGGAGAGCGGCATTAACTGTCTGATTCTTGGTTGACTCTTGCTTACGCTCGTTACGTTGCGCGACAGTATACTCAACACTGCGAACATGCGGCGTGAGGTCTCGCAAGGTCTTCAGGATCATGGTCTGGAACTTGTCTTGCAGCCAATCTTTTACAAACACACTTGGTACACCAATAGTGGCAGTGCCGTCTTCCAGTGACACAATATGAGTATCACGGAACCAAGTCTTGAAATTTGCGGTAGTAATAGAGAGTTCGATCTTAACAAGTGCATCATCCCACAACTGTTTTACATCAACTTGTTCGGTGTGAACGATACTATTGGTTGTTGCTGAGTGTGAGATAGGATTCATGGTGCATCAAAATCTTTTCGTAATCAGAATTATACTCGCCTGTGGAAAACTGTAAACTTTTTAGAAAAATCAATTGATTTTTCTACCCAAAATTTTCTTAAAAAAATGCAACTGTGTATAAACTGTGCACAAGTCGAAAGACGTCCCCTCCCTATTGAACTTTTTTGATATTCCTGTATAGTTCCCTGGTACTAAATCTATCAGGTATGGCAAAACGAACGTATCAACCAAGTAAGCGTAAGCGAGCAACCACCCACGGCTTCCTCGTCCGATCTGCAACAGCCTCTGGCCGAAAGATCATCCAGGCTCGTCGCCGGAAGGGTCGCGCGCAACTTACCGTTAAAAAAGCTCAGTAATGAGCTTTTTTAAATGGATAAGGGTAAAAGTATATAGATTCGTTGCTGGTCAGAAGCTAGTACTGTAGTGTTGTAAGTATGTTCAAAAAAAGTGAACGTGTTACCAAAAGAGAATTTACTGATTTCTTTGCCACTGGGAAACGACATCATTTCCCACTTTGTTCGATCATCACACTTCCCTTCCCAAAACGTAAGGTGGCGGTAGTGGTGAGTAAGAAGGTGGTGAAAAGTGCGGTAAAGCGAAACCTGATCAAACGGAGAGTATTTGCGGTGCTCCATAATGAACTATCTTCAAGTAACTATAAAGGTGTGTTGTTGGTGATCGTTAAGCCTGCGTTTGCAACCTTGTCACGAAAACAAGCAGCCGAAGAGTTTCGATCAATAATTGCCCAAGTGATAAAAAGTGCGTAGAATAGGCATATTATGTTTAGTTGGATTTGGCACACATTTTTCTTTGACCCAGTCTATAATGCACTGGTCTTTTTTATTGATGTAATACCAGGTGGTGATGTTGGGTTGGCGATCATTGCGACTATTTTGCTTGTAAAGACTGTTTTGCTACCGATCTCTATCAAGGCAGTGAAGACACAGAAGGTGATGCAAGAGATCAATCCTAAGATCAAGGAAATTAAAGAAAAGTACAAAGATGATCGGCAGCTCCAGGCGCAAGAAATGATGAAGGTGTACCAGGATGCTGGAATGAACCCACTTGCGAGTATCTTTTTGATGTTCATCCAAATTCCGATCATCATCTCACTCTACTTTTCGGTGTACAGCGGTGGCGGCGTGGCGTTGCCTGACATCAATCTAGATATTTTGTATTCATTTGTCGCTGCACCACTAGAAGTGACAATGAACTTCTTGGGTCATTTTGATATTACACAGCGTAGTCTCTTGTTAGCATTAGGGGCTGGTGTGACCCAGTTCATTCATGTGAATCTCACCATGCCAAAACTCCCTCCTAAAGAGGAGGGAGCGGAGCCGGATATGAAGGAGGATTTTATGCGCAATATGCAAACGCAGATGAAATACGTGATGCCAGTACTGATTTTCTTTGTCGCCTACTCCCTCTCCGCGACGATCGCACTATACTTTGTGGTAAGTAACTTAGTCACGATCGGACAAGAGTACTTCATCCGCAAGCATCGGTAGTTATCTTTACTTTTTCAGCAAACACCAAGCAACGTTTGGGTAGGTTGGATCTAGTTGTAAGACACCATTAGCTTTACATGAATCTTCTGCTCTAGTGAATACTACATCACACGCCTCAGTTTGACATCTTGGAACTTGATACACTGATGTGTATTGAGCGGAATCAAACGTAAAACAACGACTTTCGTTATTGATCAGGAAAGATTGTTGTGCTTGTCCAACGCCACCAGTAGTTCCGGCTGTGCTTGGACATGACTCCTGTAAAGCAATCTTTTGATCGACTCCAGCTGATTCAGGCATAACCTCCATAGTGGCACCGGCGGCACCTGGTATATTTACGGTCTGTACTTTTGAGGCGTCTAGAGCAACTTTAGTATCTTTGGTTAAGGTGGTCTTTGTGGTCAATCTGTCCATATTCAGATTAACTTTTACAATATCTGGATTGATAACCGTAAGAATGATCACTGCCCCTAGTACGATCAAAAGCCCAAGTAGTGCGCCTTGAATATCCTTCTTAGCTTCGCTCTTTGAAGTAACAATATCTGTCATCATCCACTTTACTCCAGCAATAATGATCTTTATCACCGCTAGTAATGCAGCAACTATGATTGATAATGCATACAATGCATTTATGTAGGTGTTGAGATCAGAATTTGCGGGAACTCCTGGTATACCAACTAATGGTTCATAGGTTGGTGCAGCCGCAAGCAGAATGCTCGGTAGCGCAACAAATAGTAAGGTGATGGCAAATTTCATAACACACTAATTAGTTGGTAATGACTCAGGTAATGTAGTCTCAAACGAGACATTTTCAGGTAACTCGAACAGCCAAAGTGTTTGGTCTTTTTTATTTAGGAACAATAAGATGTCGTCAGACATGGAAACAACAAGTGTTGTAATATCTAGTTCCCTACCACTCTCAGAACGTATACTGGAAATGCGTTCGGCAGAGTTGAGAGAAGGTGTGATCTTCCAGAGATCGTCAGCAAAAGTTGTTACCCCTTTGTACCAATTGTCAGGTAAGGTTGCGTCAAGTTGTGTGGTACCTGCAGCACATACAAAAGATGAGTGTGTGTGATATGAGGTACACTTCTCAGTCAGCGTAGTAATAGGAAGATTTTTTAAGCCAGTTTGTGGGGTGTATAAATATGATTGGTAAGTTTTCCCACCGAATAGTTTACTTACAATGACAGCTGAGCCATTACCGTAAGCAGTCAAACCATATCCATCAATTGGTAAGCGTGTCACTTTTCCATTTCTTACTTCATACACTAATCCCTCAAGTTGTGAGCTGGCTTTAGGGTACACATAATGGACTGAGTCGGCTGTTTCACCCCACTTGATAGCAGCCTCTCTGAATGGAATTGTAAACAGCTGTGCTGAGGTGTGTGATATTGGGTCATATTCGTATGTCTGTACTCCAGATGACACCTTAGTTGCATACAAGAAAGTGTTGTTAATAGTAGCAGCAAAGCTAGTTACCATTCCCTCCAGCCCAACATTTTGTAGACCATTACTACTGGTGCTGAAAGAGCCAATAATCACTTCCCCAGTTGTACCTGACTGTACGATCACATGCTTTCCGTTAGGGGTCATTGCTGCAGTGCGTGCGCCTGGGATTGTGGTGCCTGAGATACGCTCTTCTTCCCCATCAGCAAGAGAAATGGTAAAGATGTGCCCGGTACCCGCTTCAATGTAATACACCATAGGAGTCGAACTGGCGTCTTGTTGCACTATTTGGAATCCTGCGGTCGGTTCAGTAGTGAGTTGACGTAGACGTTCGGGTCCGGTCACATCAACTACAGGCGTTTCAGTGGTTGGTTGCGGTGTTACTACAGTGGTGTCAGTGGTGTCGCCAAAGTTAAGATTGTTGAATGTATCATCCCCACCTGAAGGCTTGCCGAAAAAGAGTATGTACACCCATACTGCCAATAAAATGAATACAAGGATGGCACCGATGATAATGAGAATTGGTCGTTTCATAGGTTAGCTAAAAGTTAATGGTGATGCCATCTTCTACTCCTTGTAAGACTTGTTCCAGGCTGCGAACATGGAAGTTTAGGCTAGCTTGGCCTGTCGGACGTGTTCGTTGAATAGTGGCTTCATACGGATTTCCTGACAGCCCACTGGTTGCTCTACCATCAACTTCCCACTCACTGATGCCAGGGTTGTTGTATACACGAGAATCTAAGAAGTACGGCTCAGCACGCAGTACCGCACTTGGGCCAATCAAGGCGTATGAATTGATTGATGCGGTTGTCTTTACGCCAAACAAACTACTCACCTCATAAAAGTACAATTCAGGTTCTTGCTGAACAACAAAAATCGATCGATTGGCAACAACTGTACCGTCTGGTCGACTAACCTGAACTGAAAGTATTGTTTTAGGGTCTCTTGGAATAGTAAATGAAACTTGATTACGGCCGCGAATCGGACCTCCTTCCAAGACCTGGTTACCAAACTGCCAGGTGTAAATATAGTTGTTGTTCTGTGATGTGGCCTCACTCACAAGTGCAGTTGCGTTTACAATACTGCCATAGCTTGGTAGAGCTCGACCAAGGTAAAAATCTGGCACGTGTGTTTGTGGCTCGAGGATAATATCAAGGTACATTGGTGTTATAACACTGTTTATGGTGCGTTTTCCACCAATTCCATCAGTCAATACCACTTGAATGATCTGCTGAGAACCATTTTCTCCAGCGATAAATGATGTCTGTCGCTTATTAGCTGCCTCTTCAATTACCTTTCCGTCAAATAGCCAAGTAATGGAAGTATTCAGGCTACTTTGGTAGTCATTTAAAGTGGCTGTCACCTCCTCCCCAGGTCGGGGGTGGGTCGGTTGGAGATCAATTCCTGATGCAGGCGCACCGAATTCGTTGGTATTAAATTGTGCATGTGTCGGTGCGACAACACCGAACAGTAAGAAGAGAAAAAGTATACTAAATGTCCTCATATCAGTAATCATACCAGATAGGGGTTGGTAAAAATGATCACGTTAGTTGATATCGGGGAAATGTACATTTAGAGGAATTGTGGATATATCTGAGGATAAACTTGTTCATATCTGTGTATATAGTTGCTAATCATGTCTTGCAAGGTGTTAAATACTATGATATTAAGAATTATAGGCGTGATAATTGTAATTCTGTCAATATCACATTGTTCACGGGACACAGTTCCCTTTTTATATGGAGGCCGTCATGGCTAGTAAAATGGCAATGGTCCTTGCAGGGACTGTGCTCATGGTTGGTGGTGCACAAGTTGCCCATGCGAACGAAGATGTGCTACCGCGTATCTCTCCTGCTTGTAAAGCAGACCCCGCGGATTGTGAAGACTTTGTGATAACAAAGTCAGGTACTCTTCGTCAGGGTCTGACGGGAATGTACAATCCCAACCGCATCATGAAGGAGAATGGGTGGACTGAGAAAGATGCGAATCGTAAGTTACAGCCGGGTATGATGAAAATGAAGCTGTGATGTGGACGGAAATAGTCGCAACAAAATATCCCAAAGTAACCTTTGGGGTATTTTTACTTTGGATCTTTAAATACTGCAATGGTCCATGCAAAAAAGCATGGGAATAAACTAACAAGAGGTACGGCATATCCAATGACTGCTAGTGCAAGCCAACCCCATTTCGCACTTGATTTATTTCCAGATAAGGGATTTAAGAAGGCAAACTTGTAAATCAAGTAAATAGTAAGTAGCAGGATAACGCCATAACCCCACAGGACTGTTTGTAGGATAAAGTAAAAGTTCAATGGGTCGAGTATCGTTAGGTCAATGTGAAAAATCGCTTTACTTACAACATTAAGTCCTTCAAATAGTGTTTTGACTACCTTAGAAAATAGGTCTGTAATTTGGACCAAAAATCCACCCTCAGTGTTCTCAGAAACATTTTTTGAGAAAAAAGTTCTTATAGTAATGGCCATTCCCAAGAAAATCAGGCTCATCATAGCTAAAGGTACTTGAAATGTTAACCAGAGTGGGAATGCCCAGGCGTAAATGCCAGTATTAACAGCGAATGCTCTTGTTCTTCCTAAAGCAACTTTTGCAGCAGAAGGACCCTTCTTCTTTAATTTGATCGACTGGGCGGGAACGAAGTCTTCTTCATATTCTGGTTCAGGGTAGTATTCCACTGCTGCGCCGCGAGTAGAATCAATGGTTTGTTGGTTGGGAGCCTGGACATCAGGACCTACAAGACCTTTTGCTTGGATTCCTGCGTCTACATATTGTTCCTGAGTGAACCGTTCAGAAATGGTTGGTGCAGAACCGGCTTGGGTAACTGTGGGAGTAGTAGTCTCTACCTTTCTGGTCCGGGGGCCACGAAAACGGCGGTTAGGGTCATAGCTATATACTGACTCATTACCTTCTAGACGACCACTACGCCGCACATGTCTGGTGCGGTCGTTGGGGTTAATGTTTCGAGCTGGCTCCGCCATACCCTAAAAGTATACTACATGCGTGATGCCTGCAGTTCTTCGCGTGCGCGTTTGATCTGGAGTAATTGGGATGGGTCTGAGGTGATGATCTGATCTTCGGTGTATGAAGCGATGATCTTGATGGCGACGTGCTTTAGTCCTACAAAGAAGATCCCCTCCCCCACGTTTGACTCTAGAAGGTGTAGTCGTTCATGCTGGGTGAGATTGAAGGTTTTCTGAATGTTATCGATCGCGGTCTGAGACTGCTTCATGAGTAGCTGGATCGAAGAGTTGGTGATCATCGGGACGCCATAAGGTGAGCGAAGGAAGTCATCTACATCCTGGGTAATTGTCGCGATGCCGAGATAGTACTTACGACCGCGCTTGGCGAGGCTGAAGAGGAATGATGCAGTGTCTTCGCTCTTAAGCATCCACCACGCCTCGTCGATCACCATCAGTCGCTTCGCAAGACGACGACGGATCGAACCCCAAATGAAGTTGGTGATGATATACATCGCGATGGTCTTGAGCTCGTCTTCCATATCGCGGAGTGAAAACACTACAAACTTCTGGTTGATATCAACGTTGGTTGGTTCGTTCATAAAGCCTGCCCAGGTACCGGAAGTGTATTTCTGTAGACGGGTGATGAGTGAAGCGCTGCCATCCATGCCCGCAAGAACCATTTCGAAGTCTGAAAGGAGTGGTGGCTCCATGTCGGCATACTGAGTATCACCGGTAATGTCCTTGAGTGCATACGTTTCTTGGATTGCTAGGTCGATCAGTGTTTCCTCTTCTGGTGTCAAGCCACCGAGCATGAGTCGGAAAAGTCCGACCAGCTCGATGATGTGGGTGCGAAGTACGTCACGTGGATCTTCATCCTCAGCGGGCTTGGGTAGGTCAAAGGGGTTGACGTGGTGATCGGAAGAAAGTGAGATGTTGAAGAAACGGCCGCCAGTGGCGTCAGCCAGGTATTCGTACTCTCGTTCTGGGTCAATGACGATAACCTCAGTACCAAACATAAGTGAGCGCAGGATCTCAAGTTTAAGGGTGTATGACTTCCCTGCTCCTGAGGTGGCGAAGGTTACTGAGTTGTAGTTGGTGAGGCTGTAGCGATCAAAAAGGACAAGTGATGAGTTGTGACGGTTGATGCCGTACAGGATCCCGGTGTCAGATGTGAGGTCAAATGAAGTGAACGGGAAAAAGCTTGAGAGTGGTGCTGAGTTGAATTTGCTGTGCACTAAGAGTTCGTCTGAGGCGAGGGGTAAGATGCTTTTAATACCAGGTTCTTGTTGAAAGAGGGCTGGTTTCATGGCCACCATACGAGCATCAAGGATACCGCGCACATCGTTTTCGATCTGGTTTAGTTCCGAATCATCTGCACCATAGATCGCAATGTAGAATCCAACATTAAAGAGTTTTTCTTCTGCTTGTTGGAGCTTGTCGCGAAGGTCTTCCAGGTTGCGATACGCAGCTTCAAGTTGTGGATCACGCACCTCCCCTTTCTCGGCTTTGATGTTGATCTGACTCTGTACCTCGGCTACTTTTTTCTGGAATTTCTTGAGTGTTTCGGCAGTGTCGATCGGATGAATAAACAAGGTAACATCAAGTTCGCTGGCTAAGTTAAGGATCGGTTCGATCCAGCCGTCGTTTAGAATACGTGGGTATGAAACCGCGTAGTACACTCGCGCATTCACCCCACTGATATTAATACTATTTGGTGTGATCTTGATCGCAGATGGAGCAATAACATCAGTCAGCGTTAGTAATTGATCACCAATTGAAGGGGTGGTGTTCCCTTCTGGAGTGGTACTTGCTTTTGGTTGTAGTGCATCAAAGATTCCCATATATGTTTATGCGTTTTCAACTAATGGCGCAGATCCAGTCGGGTCGCCTGGGTTGTAAAGATGGTAATAAAATTCAACCAGATCGTCTTTCTGGAGAGTGATAGTGCGGACTCCAACACGAGCTAGTCCTTCAATCACCATAGCGGTGCGCTGCTCAAGCTGGATGCGGTGTTCCTCAAACAGAGCGTCGGTAGGTAAGACGCCCCGTGTTTGTCCGGGAGTGAAAAGATTGGTGATACCCTTTGCAATATTAAGCTTCGCTGGGCTATACGGAACGACGACAAAGAAGTTCTTACTCATCACATCGACATTGTTGGTGAATGATTGAATAAATTCAATGTATTCACGAAGTTGGATCCGCATGAGGTCGTTATCTTGCTTAGACTCTAGGCTATGTAAGCGTTCTAGATAGGGCTTGATGTTAAGTTGACGTGATTGGACGTAGATCTGGAGTGAGAAATCAAGTGTGTTTAAGAATTGTTGGAACTGCAACAAGATCGCCTCTTGTTCATCAGCTGACTTGAGTGCAAAGTTGACCGATGATGCCAAAATGACCATGCACATCTGTCCATTCTTTTGGATCACAACATTCTCTTTAATGTCGCGAATTGAAACAAAATCTTGTGTAGCGGCTTGAGTACTTGGCATATTATTCGGATTTTTGCATAGCTTGTAATTCTAGTTTACGCGCAAGTGAGCTGATGTCTTTCTTTTCTTGTTGGGTTGATGGCGGCGGCACACTTACGGCAGTGAAACCAGTGTTCTGAGGTGCAGTTGGTTCGCTTTTGTGGACCACTTCAGTCTTTTGTCGCCACAAGTACAAACGTTGTTTGCTAGCGTAATTAAAGATGGCTTCAAGAAAAAAAGAGAATGGCCGGTTGTTGACAGGATAAAATGCAAGTGCGCCAGCAAGAATGCCGAGGGGCAAGCCGATCAAGATAAAAACAAAAAAGTTCGTTGTAAGGAGAATAACCACTGCCATGCCGATACCACCACCTAGATACAAGAACTGTCTCCAGGTGAATGGGCCAAAGATCTTATCTTCAACCTCAATGAACTGTGGTACCTCAAAATGCATACACCACCATTATACATGGTGGTGTACGATAAGAGTATGTGTGTAGCGAGGCTATCCCCACTACGGTTGTATTGCTGGGTTGGTCGGTAATGTTTGTGGGTTTGATTGATTGCCTAGTCTCCCCTCTTGCAAGATCGCATCTTGGGTAGAGGTGTATATGATCTCATCGGGGATGTTGTGCTGACTCATATCTTGCTGCATGGTGCGGATATGGGACGCGTCTTTTAGTGTTTGGTTTGGAGTAGGTGTTGGTGCTGCTCCTTTTGAGATGAGATCAATGACATCACCAGTGATCGCAACAGCTTTCTCGGTAGGAATGCTGAGCTCTTCAGTGAGTATTTGCGGTAGTTCAGATTGATTGCGAAGACCTAGGATTACATCGCCCACAATAGTGGAGAATAAACTTCCCTGTTCACTACCAGTGATGCCATGCTTGGTTATCATTGTATTTACAGCCACGAAGGTCTCCTCGGCGGTATATAAGCGTGACTGTTCGTCGGTGGCAGCAGCGTAGGCTTGATCTCTTAGTTCATTGGTTATGTTCTTCATAGGTATTAGCTACGATTTTGATCTCTAAGGGCGTTGCCTACGTTTGAATCTAGTGCGATCGGTGAGTTGCCGTTTCCGTCTGATTCAGACTGAGTAGTTGTTGATTGGTTTTGTGCAGAATTCCCTGATCCGGAATTGCTTGAATTTGAGTTACTGCCTGATTGGTTCAAGTATTCATCAGGAGTGTTCCAGTCGCGAGCGCCAACCTTACTAGTGAGGTATTTCTTCGCTTCTTCGTTTCCATTACTCAGTACCGCGTCGCGTAGTTGATCACGCTGAGTAGCATCAAGCGTCTTTTGTTTATAGATCTCTTCTAGTACACCAGCATTGATGTATTCGAGCGCATTGTTTGAAAGGAGAATGTCAGGTGGAAGTTTTGCAATTTCTGAAGGTTTCTTTGCGCGTGAAGCATAAGTTGTGGTCTGAATTGGCTGCTGGGTGCTTGTGTCGTAGGTTTCAACACCTCGAGTCGTGTCATGGAAGACTCCTTTGCGCACTTCTGGACTTGCATTACTAAAGGTACTGATCAAGCCTGCCTTACGTGATGCTTTGAACATAGATTTCTGCTGATCGTTGAAACCGTCACTCTTATCAAGCCCGTCCATTTGTTGCGAAGTAAGGAGGTGTGCATTCTCACGGATCCAGGCGGCGCCGAGGTTTTCAATCTGCTTTGCAGAGAGCTTAGCGAGCTGATCGGTCATGATCTTGCCGCCTGATGAGATCGCGTTATTGAATGCATCATCTCGAACTTTGGCGATCTTACCCTTCACATCACCAGTGAGGTTGTCACTCTTCATAAGACCCTCAATCTGACCTGGCTTAAGCTCGCTAACCAATTGTTCGAATGTCTCTGGTTGAGTCTGGAACATTTCTTCCAGATCTTTAACAGACGCTCGAGATGCAATGTCGCGCATTTTCTGAATCGATTCGTCACGAGCTTTTTCAGCGTCAGTAACTCTCTGCATCTTATCAGGATCATTTTGTAGTGATTCACGGGTGACTACCTTGTTGGTGTCAGGATCGATCGCGTGGGTGCTGCGATCGTAGCGAGCTTCTTCATTGCGAGCGTTAGCACCGTCTCGAACATCTGTACGGTTGCTTCGGCGAGATTCGATAGTCTTAACCTTCTTGTCGTGTTCAGCTTGGGTGTCTTTAAGTCCAAACTTAGAGTTCTGCATCTTGCTTGCAGTAGAACGACCAATGGTGTCTGCCACCACAGTTCCAGCTACCATACGACGTAGCTTACTGTCGGATGCTTGCCACTGAGTGATCTTACGATCAAGGCCAGTACCAAGCTGACTGGTCTTTGAACGTGCGTATGCACCAGCGCCAGAGTGTGCCACTCCCCACTTTGTGCCTCGCCAAGCAGCTCCAGGCACAGCTTGAGCAGTACGTTGTAGTCGGCGCTGTGCGCGATTCTTGAGATTTTGTCCGATACGGATAGCAGCAGCTGAACCGTCAGCACTCATTTTGTTGGCCACCACAATAGCAGCAATCAAGAATACACAGCTAAGCACAAATGGCGGAATGGTGCCACCGAAGTTGGCCTGGATTGAAGCGCCGTCACGACCAAAGATGGCTGCGAAATTAGGTTCACCGTTAACCTTACTGCCGTAGAATTGATAGATAATTTTACCAGCAAAATATACGAGAAGTAGATACAGAGGCGCAAAGAACGCACGTCCAAGGAAGCCTCGCCAGTACTTGGAAGTGACGCTCTGGAGCTGCGGAAATACCCACCCAAGGAACATGAGTGGTGAAAGCACCATATAGAGACAGAGAGCAGCAAAGCGTATGATCAACAAAATACCACCAGCAGCAAAGACAAAGGCCATGATGATGAAGAGGATCATGGCGCCAAATATAAAGCCATAGTATCCCCCGCTGCTCAACCCCCCCTTGTTACTGACAGCAGTTTTTAGAGACTCTTGACCGAATAGCGTAGTAATACCAAGATCATTCATGAATGATCCAGAGATATCGTATTTGTCATACCACCAGTCACCCATTTTTGCACCTGGGATAGTGCTTCCTAATGGGAAACCATTGGTCACAATTTGAGTCGCAAGCACATTGCTGAAATCAACCACAAACTTCGTGATAAAGAGACTGAAGTTCACGAGAAGGGCTGCGAGGATAAGGTACACCAAAGCGCGGCGAGTACTAGAATCGTCGCTGTTGAGGATCATGCGGAAGCCAAGATATACCAGACCAAAGATGAAGGTGATATTGAAGAGATCTCGGACACTCGCCCAGAGTTGGTTGACCGCGACTCCGACGCCCCCACTATTAAAGTAGTGGCCGAATCCGATCACAAAGTCGTTCACGCCGTAATTCAAGAGAAGGCCGCCAGTACCAGCCAGAACATGTCCGAAGAAAGATACTACAACACCCCATAATACCTCATGTATAGCATCAGGGTCTGCTGCGAATGTTACATTTGGAAATAACAGCACAACAACAGGTGTCAACAAAAGGAGTGCTGGTAGGTAGTGTCGTAGTTTTTTCATGGTGTGGTTAGATCTTCTCGAATTACTTCTTCCCACTCAGCAATAAGCTCGGTTAGTTCATCTGATGTGTGGAGAGTCAGGCCACTGTAGGTAGCGACAGACGCATTTGCTACTGCTACGTTACCTGGATTTGCTTCTAGATCTCCGATGATGTTGTTTAGAACAATTACATTGTTTCCAGTAGCGCCAATTAGGCCAGCTATTTTAATGAGTTCTGTATTTGCTTCAATTTTTTGAGCAGCTGGTGCGGTTGGGTCAGCAATGATAGCGGCAAACTTCTTTTGATAGTCTACCAGGATACCTTGGAATGTAGTTTCAAACGAAACAGCAGATTGAGCCAGTTGTAGGATATTTTCTGCACTTGGGACATTAGAAATTGGTAGACTCATCGCGTTGAGGTATGAACCGCCAGCATATCCAGCGTACGTGTAACCGGTACCACCTGAGAGACCAAGAAGTCCGGCTGCTCCAGTCAATGCCTTATTGGCAAGTTGCCCAAGGAGTGCTGCAATGATTTCATTGATCTCATCAGCAGTGATGAGTGCTTCGCGACCAGAGTCAAGATTGAAGGAGAGTGCTTCTTCAATGATCTTGCCTGGCTTTGAGATGAAACAATCTTCTGTTGCACCATTTGGACCACTGACCATGCGACAGATTTCGCCAGAGAGGAATCCGTCTCCCCAACCGATCTTTGTCGCTTCTTCACCGCGAGCATTTAAAATGCGTATCTCTGCACCAGTCTGTGCAGCGAGCGCTGCACCGTATGGAGTGTATTGCTCTGGAGAAGAAGTGATATCAAACCAGTCATTCCATCCACCAGCATTGAAGCTGCCCTGTGCTCCATCAGTGAATGAGGTGATGTTGTCGATAATACCGGTCAGGGTACAAGTTGGAGCTGGTTGGTTGATGCGAGTGTTTTGGTATTGGAGATCGATCGCCATTCGCACTTGTAGCTGGAAAGGTGAACATACAAAACTACTGATCTCCTGGGCGATATACTCGCCAATTGCTTGGTCAGCTGCTTCTAGTAGGTGTCGTTTTAAATTCGTAACAAACATTGGTCTGCCCTCGAAGCCTGAGTTTATCCAGTTTACCAAGCTATTAACCATTGATCTGACGATCTGCTTCGCGACAGCCCAAGCAATTCCGTCTAGTACCCACTCTTTCGATTGGAGTGCCGATGTGGCCCAGGCAATAACAGTGGTCTTTGCTGCGGTGATGGTATTTTTAATGGCTGAAATTGAGTTTTTCGCCACGTTGACCAGCTGTGTCACTTCAAGTCCAAATGCAGCTTCAGTATGCTCCACCTTGTTCCACTGATGTGGTACGTAGGTCGCCACAAACGCAAAGACCATGAATATGGTTGCGACCATCGTTTTCTTCAAGAGTGCAAAAAGGGTGTCCATAAGAAATTAATTACATTTGATAATCAGGGCTAAAAATAACAAACAGTGATGCTGGGTCTTCGGTCGTAAACAGGTTGGCGTACGGCTCAACAGCTAGGTACATGTTCTGGGCTGCGTATGCTAATCCGGTCGCGTCATCTTCGTAACGCTTAAGTCGCAACATGGTCTGAGCTGGGTCTTCCATAACCATGGTCATTGCCTCGATATCTTGATGGATAGCGTTGAATGTATTAATAAGATCAAGATGTTCCTTAACAAGAAACTCAGGTACTGGTATGAGCAAAGCGTCATCTCGGTAGTTCTTGTACACACCAGAGAGGCCCTTAAGTTCATCCATTCTATCAATTTGTTGCCCCACAACGATGTCTTGTAACACATACAACTCGCCCTCTAAATCAGGTACGTTGTGGCGGATTATGGTAGCTGCCATAGTATTGGCATAATTAACGATATCTTGATCATCCCATTGCTTCATGATGCTGATATCAGGAGTGTCGTAGATCTTTGCTTCTGTTTGTTGGCTCAACACATTAATGGTGTGTGAGATAACTTCTTCCTGTGAACTACCAAACGGTCCGTACTCACGAGATAGGACAATTCCTTCCATAAAATTGATACTCATTTCCCCGGTGAGTGTATCTGGCGGAATGTAGGACGTAGAAGCAGATTGATCTAGAAAGACCGGCTCGGTAGTCACGAAGTCATCTCTCCAGTCTTCAATGCCGTTGTTATCGGTGTCAACCACCTCGATCGCAATACGTTCGGTTGAGGCGACAACGGCAGCAGCAGTCTGAGATGGGATTGCTTTTGGTTCCATTAGGCTACTAAGTGTGTAGGCGCCTAAGATAAGCGCAAAACCGATGACGGTCGCGCCAACTATCTTTGGGTTAATCTGCCCCTGCATATACCAATTAGTATAACAGTACAAATCGGTCAGTTTGAATTATTTTCACACAGAAAACACAAAACTGTGTATAAACAGTGGATTAGTTGTTGGTGGAGGTTGGGTGTAGCTGAGGATGGAGTTTGGATAAAAGTGACAGCCAAACAGCGAGCGGCAGGTCTTCCCCACGCACCGTGTGACTGATCTGTAATTCAGTAAAGATCGTTTCAAGAAGACCCCGGTCGTATTCTGCTGATAGATTACCGAGTAGTTGCTTTCGTTTCTGCGCAAAGCCGAGATGAAGGATTGAAAAGAATGCTGTGTAGCTTTCGGCAGGTATTTTGTCGTGAGATATGTTGTGAACTGCGACGATGGCAGAATCGACTTTTGGTGGTGGTGTAAAATGCCCGCGCTTGACGGTACATATATATGAAGGATCACCGAAGACTTTCACCGAGAGTGAGAGGAGTGACTCTTTCGGGTCGCGCGCGATGCGCTCTGCGACCTCTTTTTGTACAAGAAAGACAAGGTCTGAGGGCTGACAGTTGGTATCGAGCAGGCTGCGGAAGAGGCTGCCGGAGAGGTAGTATGGGATGTTCGAAATGACGATATAGCTATGTTTTTCAAGGCCAAATTGACTTGGGTCGAGGGTACGAGCGTCGTGGTGGTGGATGGTGAGCTGACCGCGGGCGATTTCGTCAGGAAAGGTTTCTTCAAGCGACGAAATCGCCCGCTGATCCGCCTCCACGGCCACGACCCTCGCGCCACGCGTCAAAATCTCCCGCGTCAAAATCCCCGTTCCCGGACCGATCTCAAGCACGGTCTTGCCTGCTATGTCCCCTGCCGCATCACACATCTGCTTCGGCACGTAGTCACTATTCAAAAAATGCTGCCCGAGGGACTTTTTATGTTGAAAGTTATTGGTCACAAACAACAGCATACCTTTCTTTAGGTACGAATCAAGCAAGGTGACTTAGTCGACGCTCGAAGATCCAAGAAGGCGACGTTCAACCATGTTACCGACAATTGCGATCAGTAATCCGAAAAGCAGCAAGCTGGTAAACTGTAGCCCAACCACAAGAAGTTTTGTGATGGTTGAAAAATCAGCATGATTCACGCCACTGCCAAGCAATACGGTGGTTACCCAAAGTACTGCGGAGGGTATGTCTGCAAACAATACATTTCTTTCACCTTCAAAAAGATACAGCAAACTAGCAAAGATCATAACCGCAATAGCTAGTGCTATAAGGTAAATTTCCATAGAAATAACCCGCACTTCTTGGACCTTCTTACTATTTTTGTTTGCGTACTTACTGATTCGTGAGAGTTTTGCGACACGAGAGAGCTTGAGGAATTTGAGAAGTCGACTGATTCTGGCGGTTTTTAAGAATGTTAAGTTGGCTACGCCGAAATATGTAGGAACTATAGATACTATGTCTAAGATCCCGTAAAAACTCAGTAAATATTCCTTCTTTTCATCCTTTGCGTACAGTCTTGCAATAAATTCAATAGTGAAGATAGCCACTGCTACGTACTCAATGATGGTAAATAGTGTTTGGTATTCAGTGAGAGAGGAGACAGTTTCAAGTGCGATCGATAAAACTGAAATGATGGTGACAATGCCTAAAAACTCATTCGTACGTAGGTATGTTTTTGAGCTGTTTCTAATGAGTGCTTTTTCGAGAAAAGGTTTCATGCAGATAAATTGTAACAGACTTGCTTGAGTGTCTGTTGCTTTAGTCCAAATACACCGTTGTCTCGTACCCTGAATTGTGTCCCCTTCCCTCGGGCTCAGCTTGCTCGACGTGTTCGGTTGAAATGTCGTTGAGGAATTCTGACGGCACATTGACGCGTTGGCTGCCGAAGATGGTGCGCATGTGGGCGTAGGTGAGATAGACTTTTTTCTCAGCGCGCGTGAGGGCGACATAGAACAGTCGGCGTTCTTCTTCATTGTCGATTCGTCCATCATCGAGGCGCTCGTGCGGGAAGAGGCCTTGCTCGAGGCCGGTGATAAACACGTACGGGAATTCGAGTCCCTTTGAGGCATGAATGGTCATGAGACGCACGGCATTTTGCTCTTCCTTCTCTTTCATCTCGTCTTGATCACTCTGGAGCGCAGCGTTTTCGATGAATTGCTCCACTGCGTCTTCCGGTGCGAGGTCATCAAAGCGGCTCGCGAGGGTCACAAGTTCGCGGAGGTTTTCGATGCGTTCGAGTGCTTCTTCGGTTCCCTCCTCACGGTAGTGGTCTTCGATTCCACTTCGCTTCATGATGAATTTAATGGTTTCAGATAAGGTTTTTTCAGTGGCGCACTTGGCGATATCCATCATGATGTCGTCAAATATCTTTACCTTTGCGGCTGCGCCGGCGTTCAGCTCACCCCGCTTCCCCTCTACCACCTTCAGCATGGTTACCTTGCCGATACCGCGGGCTGGTTCATTTATGATGCGGGTGAGGTCGGCGTTGCTGCCAGGATTCAGTGCAAGGCGGAGGTACGACAGTACATCCTTCACTTCTTTTCGCTCGAAGAACTTGGTGCCTAAAAGCTGATATGGCACGTCATTATTAATGAATGCTTCTTCAAGTGAACGCGACTGGAAGTTGGTGCGGTACAGCACGGCAATTGAAGCTGGATCAGCACCGTCAGCGATGAGTTCTTTGGCAGTCTGGGCAACATAGTCTGCTTCGCAGCTACCGGTCATGCCGGCGTAGAGGGTGATCTTCTCTCCTTCGTGATTGTTGGTAAAGACGTTTTTGTCGACGCGGTTTTGGTTTTTCTTAATGATGTCGTTACTGGCCGCGATGATGGTCTGCGTACTGCGGTAATTTTCTTCTAGAAGAATAGTGTGGACGCGCGGGAAGTGGCGCTCGAATTGCAGCACATTCTTGATGTCGGCACCACGCCAGCTATAGATATTTTGGTCGATGTCCCCTACCACGCAGATGTTTTCTGCTTCGCCCACCAAGAGCTCTGCGATCTGCATCTGCACTTTGTTGGTGTCCTGAAACTCATCAATATGAATATATTTGTAGCGCTGCTGGAGGGTTTCGCGCACGTTCTTGTTTTCCTTTAACAGCTTAAGTGTTTTTGCTAAGAGATCATCAAAATCAAGTGCGTGTTCGGCGCGGAGGATCTCTTCGTAGTTCTCCCATACTTCCCCGGCCACTTGCTCAGGGTATGAGTTTGCCGCGTCTTTGAATTCCAGCACAGTCTTCGCGTCTCCCTTGGCACGGGAAATGATCGAGAGCATTTTGCGTGGTTCGAACTCCTTTGGGTTGTAGCCAGCCTTTTCCAGCGCTTGCTTCACGGCTTTCTGGCTGTCGCTCCGATCATAGATGGTGAAATGACGACGTAAATTAAGGCTTTCATGAAATTCGCGTAACAAGCGCACGCCGAGTGAGTGAAACGTGGTAACGACCGGATAGCTATCGATGACCGCTCGATCGGAAGGGAAATATTTCTTGGTGAGGTCCACCACGCGCTCGCGCATTTCCTTGGCAGCTTTGTTGGTGAAGGTTACTGCGAGGATGTTGTGCGGTGCGACGCCTTGGTGAATGATGTGGACGATGCGGTGAGTGATCACCCGTGTTTTGCCCGAACCAGCTCCGGCCAGGACCATCAACGGACCGTCGATATGTAAAACAGCTTCTTTTTGGGGGTCGTTAAGACCTTCGGTATAAGGAAGATTTTCAGACATGTCGGGACATGATAACACAGACTACCGTGAGCACTTCAGATACAAAAACAGACCCTTCAAAACGAGTTAGGGTCTGTCGATTGTGATTTTAAGGGGCTGTATGTGTGATCCAGAGTCGGATCGTTTTCTTGAGTCCGTAGTGACTCACGTCGTGAGCAAATGCGGAGTCAAAGTACACGCCGACAGCTCTTGCACCAAAGACGATGATCGCTGCGATCGGACCAAGTCCGATACAGAACAGAAGCATGACGGCTGTGAATTGCCAGAATGGACCGAGGTCGAGCAGGATCCAGCGAGTGATGAAGTCGAGTTGCAGTTTCGATGGAACTGCTTTGGCAACGATCGGGACCATCCCTACCCAGCCGACGAAGGTCAACTGCAGTGCTTTGAAGAAACCTAGTCTTCCGTCAGCTTCCCTCAGGACGGAAGTGTGCAGGTATGTAAACGCGATCAATGCGGCGCTGATCCACCACCAGGAAGTTATGAGCGAAAGATATGACACTAGGAATTGTTCCATGACCATCTCCGTATCGTGAACTGTACCGTATGTACTGTAGCATTGAGGTGGTTTTTGGCCAATGAATAAGAAAAGGCGCGGTCCATGAAATGGACCGCGCCTTACTACCACTTTCTACAACGAGATACCCTGCAGGTCAGCCATAGGTCTGAATTCGGGTAAGTACTCATAGAGCTCACCAAGTGAATCACAGACTGCAGCTACCTGCGGAGTATTGTTGTCGCAGTCGCTCGCTTTGCGTAGGTACGCGAATCGGTTACAACCGCGCAGAGTAGAAAGTCGATGAGTGACCACCACCGCAGACATTCCTTTGTCCAAGGCTTGGTCGATGCCGCGTTGCACAATGATCTCCGTTTCGGAGTCGAGAGCGGACGTGGCCTCATCGATCAAATAGAGTCTCTTCTGAAACTGCGGGTGCTCGATCAGTGAACGGGCGACACAGAGTCGCTGGCGTTCACCACCTGAGAGCCGCAAGCCCTGCTTGCCGACGCGGGTGTCGAGTCCGTCTTCCCTAAATAAAGTGCGGAAGCTTGGACTGACCGCGTCGAGCACGTCCCAGACCGCGTCGTCAGTGACGCCATCGATCCGCGACAGGCCGTGCAAGATATTCTCTCGCACAGTCCCCGTCAGGACCTGTGTCGTCTGCGGAATGCCACCGATGTACGGTAGTACACTACGTAGGCTGAACCCGCGTAGGTCTTGTCCGTCGAGTAACACCTCGCCCGCTGTGGGGTCGAGGTCGCGACGGAGCAGACTAATAATGGTGCTTTTCCCTGCACCACTACTGCCGACCAGTCCCAATCGACAACCAGGTGGTAGGTCGATCGAGACATTCTTCAATATCACTGCTCCATTATGAGCAAGCGTGACATTATTCAACCTCATGTGCATGTGCACCTCCGATAGTTGGTTGGTAGATAATACCTTTGTTTCGATCGAAGCCAGGCGGTTTGGTGAGTGCGGTGCGGATCGCTTTGATACGAGTTGTGTATTCAGTGAGGTGGCGCATGATCGTGCCGATCACACTGAATCGTTCCCCGACCATAGCGGTCCAGACACCCATCGCAGCAAAGTCGCCAGGGCTCCACGCAGCTATCACGACACCGTAGACGAATATCAGCACAAAGCTGGTGATGTTCACCAAGCTTCGTCTGACATCGAGCCAGATGAACCAGTCGGCCCAAACGGCACGGTCTGCATCGAGTACGGCTCGCAAGTCGGTGTCGACGTGGTCGCAGACACGGTCTTCAACTCCCGCTGTTTTGGTGGTCTGGAATTGTGTCCAGTACTCAGCCATGCGGTTGCTGACCTGTCGGAACCCTTTGTCAACCGGCTTCATTTTCATATCGATGGTTTCGTTGTGATACAAAAACCAGACGATGTTGAAACTGAGTAAGAGCAACATGAGTAGCGCCGCGATACTATCGATCAGTATCATGAGTACGATACTAATGACGATAGTGACGACCGACGGGGCAAAGTTGAAGAGCAGCAAGTGCAGCAGACTGTCGATGCGGTTTTGGGCCGCTTCGATCTGCTCTGGTCCGATGTCACTGTCCTCTGAGTTGAGTTCGGCAGTGGTCCGTTCAAAGAACAGCCGGTTTAGTCGACTTCGTACATGGAAGTGATTGTCGTTCCAGGCGAGCTCTCGTTCGTAGGCTTGCCAAGCGATCAGAAATCGGGACACATAGTGTAGCCCTCCTACTCCGATGAGTACCCACCACAGTGCAGCGATGCGGTCGCCAGCGGCGAGCGCATCAACTGCTTCTTTAGTGGCGTAGGCCCCGGCCAGCATGACCAGGGTTGAGATGAGCAACAGTCCAACCGACCGAACAGATCGACTGCGACCAGAAGGGCTGAGTAGTTCGAGCCAGATCCACCGAATCGTATCGATGGAATCGAGCAAGACCTCCCTGCTCGTTTTCATCTTGGTGAGCAATGGTCTCATTGAGATCTCCCTATTTGTGGTTGTGAAAGAACTTGTAGGTGTTGTACCTACAAAAGAAATTCGCGGCTTGCACCTAGGCAAGCTGCTTAGAGGAAATAATTCCTTGGGTGGAGTTACGTCATCAAACCAGATTGCCTACAAAGTAGAGACACGTATGAGAGCCCAGACATTTCTGGGTTCTGTCGCTTGGCAGCGGTAGCAAAAAGCCACTGCTTGGCAGCGATACGTGTCTTCACAATGTGTGCATTTGTTTGCATTGGAAAAACTTTACCACCTTCAAAAAAAATGTCAATATCAAAAGTACGGCCTATTTACTAGCTGTGACGGCGGATGTGGTAGTCTGCTGAAAAAGTGTATTTCGTCAATTGCGATGTTAATAGGCTTTAGTAGAATATCCCTCGTACAACTTCATCGATACAGAGCGTACATAATAATTATGTATCGATGTTCCAAGCACGGATGTAGCGATCGAAACGGCGGCGAGTCCATAAGTAAACGCATATTAAATCCCACACAACAGAATCGGATGATACAGCTGGTATATCCGCAAAGCAGACCATCTTTGGAAAGAAGTTCTCTACCCCAGCTCGGGTATTGAGTGAAGTCGTGTTTCTAAGCCTCGTGATCGCTGTACCCCTCTCGGTACAAGCTGGCTTTTTCTCTAAATTATTCGGTGAACCTGCAGAAGCAGCTCCAGCAGTGACTGCACCTACGGTGTCGGCTTCTGATGTTCCGTTGCTTGCTGCCCTGCAAAACCCCAACCCCCTTGGGGCGCGTGGTGGTGCTGAGATCTTGGTTGATGAGAATGTGCTCGTTTCAACTGGTCCGGTTGGAGAAGATGAGATTGCAGAACAGAAGAACGGCATGGGCGAGATCCGTGTGTACACCGTGCGTGAGGGGGATTCACTCTCACAGATCGCGGAGATGTTCGGAGTGACCACTAATACCATCATGTGGGCCAATGATATTTCTAAAGCCAGCTCAATTCAGCCTGGTGACACGCTGGTAATCTTGCCGATCGTTGGTGTGCGACACGTTGTGAAGAGTGGTGATACGATCGGTTCTATTGCGAAGAAATACGAAGGAGATGTCGATGAGATCCTTTCATACAACCAACTTGCGTCGGCTGAAGAGCTATCTGTTGGAGATACCCTCATTATTCCGGGCGGTGCGATGCATGCTGCACCAGTACGCGCGTCAGCGGCTTCTCCAGTGCGTGTCTCTGGCGGCGGTTCCGCATCTTCTGCTGGCTTCTCTCACCCAGTACCGGGAGCAGTAAAAACGCAGGGTATTCACGGATATAACGCTGTCGACCTGGCAGCTGGATACGGTACACCGATCCGTGCTGCGGCAGCTGGTGAGGTGATCGTTTCAAAGAGTTCAGGCTGGAATGGTGGATATGGTCAGTATGTGGTGATCCGTCATGCTAATGGTGCACAAACACTCTACGCTCACATGATGCGTAATGATGTAGGGGTTGGTGCGTGGGTTTCACAAGGTGAGGTGATCGGTGGTATGGGGTCGACTGGAAAGTCTACCGGGACCCACCTTCACTTCGAGGTTCGTGGCGCAAGTAACCCATTCTAGTGATAATAAAGAAAAGGCGGGCGCGAAGCGCCCGCCTTTTTCTGTTACAAACTCACCCGATACTGCAACGCCTCAAGCACATGCGGTACTTCGATCTCTTCCTTTTGGTCTAGATCGGCAATGGTACGTGCGACTTTAATAAGTCGGTGGTAGCTGCGCGGGGAGAGATTGAGTTTCTCACTTGAGAGCTTGAGGAGATCGGTCACCTCTTCGGTAAGAGTAATGTAGTTTTCGATATCTCTCGCAGTCATGCCGGAGTTGGTATTGGTCTTGGTTTGTACAAAGCGACCGGTCTGAGACTGCCGGGCGGTCATGATCTGTTCCCTTGCTCGGTCTGTCTCGCCCTCGTTTTTCTTAAGTGTGGTCAATGTCTCGTAGGGGACGTGTGGCACCTCCACCCAGAGGTCGATACGATCGAGAATCGGGCCAGAGACTTTGTTTTTGTAGGTCTCACTCATCGCGCGCGCGAGGTCAGTGGTGCCGTCTTCGCTCCCGCGGTATGGATTGAGTGCAGCAATAAGTATGAAGTCAGCTGGAAATTCTGCACTCCCTTGCACACGTGAGATACTTACCACTCGGTCTTCAAGTGGTTGCCGTAGCGCATCAAGTGAGCGGCGGTCAAACTCAGGGAATTCATCCATGAAAAGAACGCCATGATGAGCCAAGGTGATCTCACCTGGTTTTGGGTGTGCTCCACCACCGACCAGGCTGGTGTGGCTCGCGGTGTGATGTGGTGAGCGAAAAGGTGGCCTGGTACTGATCGTGAAGTCATTTGTGGCGATCGAATGGATCGCGGTCACTGCGAGCGCTTCTTCGCGTGAGAGCGGCGGCAGGAGTGAGCGGAGTGCCCGAGCGAGCATCGTCTTTCCGGTGCCAGGCGGTCCGACTAGCATGACATTATGTCGCCCTGCCGCCGCGATAGTGAGTGCTCGCTTGGCACTCTCTTGCCCTTTAATATCTTCTAAACTCACACTGCTCTCGTACCAACCATCCTCGATCATGGTCTCTGGTTGGGTCGGTAAGTTGAAATCAAATTGTTCAGTCGGAGCAATATGTTCTATTACTTCTCGCAGGTTGTGTGCCGGTCGCACAACGATCCCATCAATGAGCGCAGCTTCCGTTGCGTTCTCAGTCGGTACGATGATCTCTGCAAAGCCAGCATCGCGTGCGGCAGCAACGGCATTGAGTACACCGCGCACTCGACGCAAGGTGCCGTCAAGTCCAAGCTCTCCCACATACGCCCGCCGCACACAGTCTTCAGTTATTTCCTCAGCAGCCAATAGATATGCAATGGCGATCGGCAAGTCAAACAGTGGACCCTCTTTCTTAAGGTCTGCGGGCGAAAGTGAGATCACGATCTTCTGATTCTTCGTCTTGGGTGATGGGTAGTCTGAATGTTTGATAGCACTTCCTACTCGGTCCTTTGCCTCATCGATCGCTTTGCCAGCCAGGCCAACGATAGAAAAAGAATGAAGACCGCGGGAGATATCAGCTTCAATGGTTACAACCGTCCCTCGCAGCACGTCTGGCTGCACGGTGTGCACTTGTGCAATGGCCATGGTTAGATCGGCAACTCAGATTCTCGGTCAATATTGGCAATGTTGGTACGCGCTGCTGGGTTGGCATTGAGTCTTGCTTCTTCGATCGGTTCCCCGCTGATCTCACAAATACCATACGTGTCAGTAGCAAATTTTTCTAATGCTCGGGTGATATTGCGATAGCGCGTTTCGAGTTGAGTGAGGAGTGCGCGATTGGTGTCCCAGTCTTCAGTGGTGTCGGCGACTACATTTTCGTCAGCGTTTCCAATCTCTACCGGGTCGATCCTGGCTACCCAGTCGCCAGTGTCTGGGTTTTGGGCAGCGATGGTGTTGAGCTCAGTAATAACCTGATCAAGTTCAGTCTCTAGGCGAGTCTTCAATGCTTCGTGTGACATATAGAGCAGTATACCCTACTGTCCAAATCCACGTTCTAAGATCTGGGTAAAGTCGGTGAGGCTATTAGCGATCACTACAGTGTTGCTGCCGACTATACCGTAGATGAGAATGGTTTTACCTTCAACTCGCAGTGTTCGCACATCAATTCCAGAAACAGTCTCGTCGACAAACGAAGTGTCAGTAGAGGCTGGAGTACCGTAGAGTGGCTGTAGATCTTCAGTCATGGTCTCTTCCCACTGTAGCAAGCCACCCATAACAGTGTCTTCGTCAACGAACTGGAAGACGATAGCTGGCTTTGCGTGGTTCAGTGACACAAATCGAACGGCAGTGATTGATTGATTGAGGTTTGGTAGTGTACGGAAATCAAGTACATCAAACAGATAGTCAGCGGAAAGCTCGTCACCCATTGGAGAGACAATTGGAAGCTCGACTAAGCCAGCTGGTCCAGTAGCAACAGCATCATTGAGAACTTCGGTAAGTTGTAATGCACTGCTCGCTTGGATCGTGACGGGGGTCAGGGTGGCAGTGTCAACGAGAGATTCCGTAACTCGTTCAGGAACAGTGTCGTTCGCAAGGTTTGTAAGCTGCACGTATATAATGCGACCAACGAAAATGATAATGAGAAGTCCAACGACACTAAGGAGGAGTAACAAGGTGAGAGTATTTGTGTCAAATCGGTTGAGTAGTCCGGTTTGTTCTGGAGCTCGTCTTTCGAAGACGGCTTCCTCTTCTTCTGTTTCGAATGCCTCCTCAGGCAATTCTTCAAGTGACAAGTCTTCTGAGGGTTCTTCGATCGGTTCAGGTAGTGGTTCGTAGTCAGTAGATGGTTCAATGATCTTTGGCTCAGGGATCACTTCTGATTCAGCTTCAGGTTCAGGTTTTTTATCCTCATCAATTTCCCAACGTGATTCAACGATGCTTGGGTCAGGTTTTGGCTCTTCTACAGGTGCTTTTGTTGGTTCAGGGATCACTGGTCTGGTCGGTTCGGTGAACGTGATCTCAGGAGTAGCGGGGTGGTGTTTTTTCTTGAACGCCACCTGTACATTGATGGTCGAATCAGGAGCTCCCACCTCTCCTTCTGGGGCTTCAAGCAGATTGTATCCGGTTTCGGTGTATGGAGACCAAGATGTCTCGCTATCCTCATCTTCTTGTTCTTGCAGTCGTCGACGTCGGATATGTTCCTTCAGTGTTTCATTGTCAGCGGTAAAGATCGTGCCGGTCTTTGAGGTGGCTCGCTGAATAACACCCTTGCGACGTTCCGTTTCAGGTACGACATATTTCGGTGTTTTTTTGCGCTTATGACTTTTAGCTAAGTTCTTGAACCAGTTTGAAATTGAAGCGCCAACTGATCCGAAAAAGTTGAATCGATGACTCTTGGTGTCTGTAATCACTGTGGCGTCAAAACCAATATTTGGCCGTGCGGAATGTTTGTTCTTTTTACTTTTCTTGCTGTGTGATTTTGATTTTATCGCATCCTCCTCGTCAGCAACGATATGTGTTTTAACTGTTTTATTCTGCTTCTGGAGCTCATGGAAGGAAGGGATCTTAGTTGGTGGTTTTGGGGGAACGGCTTTCGTTGGAGTGCTTATTGGCATTGCAACATGGTCGTCTCCAGTTTTTTTGCTTTGTAGTTCTGACTTGAGTGTTGGAGCGACTTCGTCATCCATCTTGTCGAGGTGTTCCTGTATGTGCGCTTGAACAGGATGATGCTTCGGAGCAACGGCTTTATGTTCCCCGGTGTCTTTCTTCGGCACTGGCGGCTCTGGTTCTTTTTCCTCTTTCTTTGGCGTAGCCTCACCACGCTGTACTTTGACAGCTTCGATATCG
This sequence comes from Candidatus Nomurabacteria bacterium, assembly GCA_020632075.1. NCBI lineage: Bacteria > Candidatus Nomuraibacteriota > Candidatus Nomurabacteria bacterium. The sequence continues at coordinate 822,594 of JACKGH010000001.1, forward strand.
CTCGCAAATGTGCGGAATTTAGAAATGACCTTGTGTGGTTCGTCACTCATTGTTTCTAGTATCGCACGGATTCGGTCCTAAAAGGAGAGTTTTTCAACTACTCTTGTTTCTTTTCGGGTCGTGCTTGTGGTGTGAGACCGTGGTTTTTGCCCCATTCTGGATCAGCTTGCTTGATCGATAGTCCGATCTTACCGTCTTCTACCTTTGAGATCACTACTGGCACGACATCTCCAATATTGAGTATTCCCTCGACTGTTTCGATCCGGAACGGTGCTACTTCGGAGATGTGTATCAGACCTTCGTTGAATGCGTCTAGTTTTGCAAAGGCACCAAAGGTGGCAATGCGAGTAACGGTTGCTTCGGCTCGCTCCCCCACTTCGTAGACCCTGGTCAGAGCTCGAATGCGATCGGCGGCAGCTTGAGCCGTCCCGTTTTTACCAGTGATGTACACGGTGCCGTCCTCTTCAATGCCGATCTCTTCTACCCCCGAATCATCCTTAATACTGTTGATGGTCTTGCCACCGCTTCCGATGACGAGTCCGATCTGTTCTGGCATGATCTTCAGTACAATGATCTCTGGAGCACGTGGCGAAATGTTTTCCCGTGGTACAGCGATCTCAGCCGTGATCACGTCAAGGATCTGTAGTCGGGCTTGTCGTGCTTTCTCAAGAGCGCCTTCTAATATATGTAGTGGCACACCATCCACCTTCACATCCATTTGGATCGCGGTAACTCCCTCAGTGGTTCCAGCCACCTTGAAGTCCATATCACCAAACTCATCTTCTGGTCCTTGAATGTCAGTGAGAAGGACATGTTGATCACCACCGATCATGACGCCTGAAGCAATGCCTGCCACTGGTCGTTTGATCGGTACGCCCCCGTCCATGAGGGCAAGAGTTGAACCACACACGGAACCCATCGAACTAGATCCGTTACTCGAAAGTGTTTCCGATACAAGTCGAATAGTGTATGGAAATTCTTCCTGCGATGGAAGGACTGGTACGAGTGCTTTCTCAGCGAGGGCGCCATGGCCGATCATACGACGATTGAATCCGCCAACTCGGCCGGTTTCGCCAACTGAAAATGGCGGAAAGTTGTAGTGGTGCATGAAACGCTTCTTCATATCTTGGCTTTCGATGGTGTCGATTGCTTGAGCTGCTTCTGGTCCGCCAAGTGTCAGCGCAGAAAAGATGTGTGTACCCCCTCGGTAGAAAATGCCTGAGCCGTGGAGCACTGGTGAAACTCCACCAGCTTTCGCAAATAGCTCGCGCACTTCATCCATACCACGACCGTCGGCCCGCTTACCGTCTTCGAGTGCGCCGCGGTGCAGCTCTTCGTCGACCTTATCTTCAAAATAGTCACCTGCTACAACAGCATCGATCTCACGTTCGTCAACTGCTGTCATGAACTCACCCTTTAGCTCGTAGATGTGAGACTTTCCAGCTTTGTTTGAAAAGAGTGTATCAGATAACTTTTGCTTGAAGGTTGTGGTGAATAGATCAACGAGAGCTTCAGGTATCTCACGTACCGGTTCAGCTTGTTTGTCTTTTCCGAGGGCCGCTACAATTTCTTTTTGCCACTGTTCCAGTTGTTGGTGTACGCTTGTAGCTGCTTCAAGGATTGCCACTACATCAGTTTCGCTGACCTCGTGTGCTGCTGTTTCGATCATGTTGATCGTGTTGTCTTTACCACAAGCGAGCACCTCAAAATCGAGCAGTCCCTCCTTCCGCTCATTGTAGGTTGGGTTGATGATCACTTCCCTCGTTTCTTTGTTGCGTCCGATACGAACTGCACCAACTGGTCCGCGCCATGGAATGTCAGAGACCGCGAGTGCGAGTGAGGCACCGATCACGCCAAGTACATCAGGATCATCTTCACCAATTGCAAGCACGGTCACGACCACCTGCACTTCTTTACGGATGTGTTGATTGAAGAGTGGACGAATAGTTCGGTCAACGATGCGAGCCGAGAGTACTGCTTCATCACTTGGCCTACCTTCCCGTCGCTGGAAGCGGCTTCCGAGGATTGCGCCAGCGGCATAGAATTTCTCTTCGAACTCGACTGAAAGTGGGAAGTAATTCATTGGTACTTCTTTCTCCCCCATCACTGCAGTTACCAAGATCGCGGTCTCGCCGTACTTGAGAAGGACTGAGCCATTGGCTTGTGCGGTGAGGTCTGAAAATTCTGCAGTGAGTGTTTTGCCTGCAAGGTCTAAAGAAAAAGATTGTGTTTGCATTGTAAAAAATTAACGAGCTGAAGACGATAAGACATTTGACCAGCATATTCGGTGCAAATATCCACTCGTTCCCAGCTCACTCATATAGTGAGTAGTGTAGCAAAGTGTTTAGAAAACTAAAGTCTCTGCAACAAAAAACGCCAGCAAGGCTGGCGTCGTGTTAACTGTAGTGTGGTAACCAGTCTATTTTTTAGTGCTGGTTATGCGCGTGATGATGGCGTTTTGCCGGGCTTGTTGATCAACCATTTGTTCACGAGCAGAGCGTGCAGCGTCGTTGATCTTCTCTTCGGCCTTGGCTCGTCTTGCTCTGAGATCGCCGAGTTGCTTCTCGAGTTGTGCAATCTCTCCATCCAACTGATTCACCACCTCGCGGTCATTCTTGCTGCCGGTGTGCAGCGCCTGCGCCAGCTCAGTGATTGACCCGACAACCGTTGCCAGTTCTGCCTGGAGTTCTGTTGGCGTCATGTCATCGAGGTCGGGATATGCTGGTGTATCCGTCACTGCGTCCTTTCGTTCATCGGCAGTATGTACGGTGATGTTGTGATTCAGCTCCAGCTCAACCAGTTTCACACCTTTTTTGGTGAGTTTGTGCAACTTTACGCGCCCAACTTTTTTGCCACTGTATACAACCAGTCCGTCTTCGATAAATTTCTTCAGTTTGAACTGGCCACCTGCAATGGTGAGTTCTTGGCCCTTGGCCTCGTACGCAGCGATGATCACCTGCGGTGCGGCCTTCGGCTTATCTGCAACCAGGTTGGTGTTGAGTCGCTGCAGTGCACTGGCGATCTTTTGGCCTTCAGTTATTTCAGTCACGTCATTGTCTCCTCGTTCGGGACTTGGTGATGGTTCAGTCGTTGGTCGATCGGTCGCCAGGTCGGCAGCGTGTGCGCTGAGACGCTCGTGCCACTCGATCAATGAGATACCTTCAGGCGGGTAGACGCCGCAGGTCGCTACTTCACCCCTTCGGAGTGAAGGTATAGGAACGTAAACTCGGACACCGCTGCCTGCGGTAGGGTCGGGTTTGACCTCGACTTTGTCGCCAGATCGCCGTAACAGATCACGGTCTACCCGAACGTCGATCTTCTTGCTCATCGCATCCGGAGCAGCCCCCTCGATAAACGAGGTTAGGTGTTTTGTTACTGCTCGAGACAAAGATTGTTTTCGATCAGGATTGATTATATAGAGGGGCATGTCTCCTCCTACGGTTATGTTGTTGAACAATGTACTGCTAGCACAATACAACAGAAGACACAAAAAGCAAGCTGTTGTAATTGACATATACTATATCAAAGGTATAGTTCAGATAGTTTTAAGTAGGTAATTACCTGTTGTTTTTTGAGAATTTTCTAGGAGAAGAAATATGTCCGAGCAGGATAAGTATCTCCCTATGTTTGTTCGTGGGCAAGAGCTTGAGGAAATACTGGGCGAAATGACAATCAGTACCTTCATGACTATTGTCGCAAATCACGACCTGGAACCGGCAGCGGTACTCGAACTGCGTGTTGCACACCAAGCGAGTATCTCGTACATGAGCAAATTGATGGACGATGGTTTCGATTTTCCATCGATTGTGGCGGCATACAAACTGCGCGAAGAGCTTGGTGCCTTGAATGATCCAGACCGCAGTGACGGCGGTCTTGTTTACAGCTTCGGTCTCTCGATCCAAAAGGCACTGCTGCTCTTGCGGCGAACCTGTCCTAACATCGAAGATCTGGAGGATGACCACCTAAACGAACTGGTCGATTTGGTCAGTCAGTTTGCTGATGCGTGTCCGCGTACGTATACGTGGTCTACGGTCGTTGAGATCGTTATCGATGCACTCAATGTTATCGAAGAGGAAAATGGCGGTTCGATCTGCCGGTGTATGCACGAACTTAATGAAGAGATGGTACGACGGATCACACAAAAGGCAGATTCTGACTATCATTCTGATGATGTGGAGGATATGTTGAATGGCGACTAAGCGAAAAACACCAGCGCTTACGGTGCTTGGTATCTCGCCAGCTTTGGCAAATAAGCTGCCGACTGAGGCGGTCGTGATGGTTGCCAAGAGTATCTATCGCACGCTTGCTGGCAGGTATCATCCGGACAAGAACCAAGGAGCTGCTCCGCCAGCCAGTATCGATCTCACAGCACTGCAGGAAGCGGCACGGGCGGTCGAAGCTGACCCGCAGAAATGTATTGCGGAAGTGTCGGCTAAAGCACGCACTACCAAGCAAGAGAAAGAAATGGTCGGTCTTGAGGCAGTTGTTGAGCAACAAACAGCCGAGATCGAATCGCTCCGGGAGTCACTGTTGTTGCAATGGCAACGGTCGGCCGCGGCGAGTCTTGGGGTGCGATTTGGTGAGTTGTTGACCAAACAGTCTGGCAAGGATACCTACGATGTGCAAAACCTCAATGGTCTTGGGATCATCGTCCGTACGCCTAATACCACTGAAGAGTATCGTGAATACTTGCTCGATAAAGGGCATTGGTTCACCAGGCCATTGGTAAAAAAGAGTTTTGGAGTGAAGAGTCCGCTACCACCAGGTATCCGGAAGGAGCTCGTCATACCAGCTTCTGGTTCAGATGGCGCGCGAGGTTTCTACTACGATCAAGCAGATGCGTATGACCGGGTAGAGAGTTTTGTGATCATCGGATCGTACACGGTGCATGATCTTCGTGAAGCGCAAGAAAAAGCGCAAAAGGAAACAGCGGACGAGAGTGCGAAGCAGATCGGAGTGCTTAGTATGGGTGAAAAGCTGAGCACAGTTGCAGCCAGTTCATCCGAACTTGATTCAGTGATGAGTGCGGTGCTTGAACCGAACGTTGCTTCAGGACGGGTGGTCATATTTGCCGAGCTTGGTGCAGCAAATCGCATCCGTTTCAAAACTCTCGGCACGGTAGTCAGTGTTCGTGTGTTTGATGCTTCTCAAAGAAGATGATCGTATGTTCAAAAATCCCCTGGTCTATACCAGGGGAAATTTTTTATAAGTAATCAGTATCAGAGCCGACAGTCTTTGGCTCAGTATTCTTGCTGTCATTTTTTGTGCCAGTTTTCTTGCTTGGTGTTCGTTTGCGCGTGTTTCCCTTCCGCGTTGGCCTAAAGCCGATGAGATATTTTTTTGGATCGTCGTCGAGATCAATGAAATCGTCGACTGCATGACGGAGACCAGACGAAGCTGATCGTCCAAAGGTGATCGCCTCTACCTGGCAGCCAAGACTCTTGATGTACTCAACTGCCGGGATGAAGTCACCGTCGCCGGTCGCGAAAATGATCGCGTCCATCTTTGGTGCCATCTTGATCGCGTCGACTGCCATACCAATATCCCAGTCAGCTTTCTTTGCGCCGCCGTAGAAGATCTGGAGGTCCTTCGTTTTGATCTCGATCCCGACTTTTTCGAGCGCTTCGAAGAACGCACTCTCTTCCCCGCCTTCGGTGTTTACCACGTATGAAGTGGCGCGAATGAGTTTGCGATTTTGCACGGCCGCCTTCACGACTTCAGCGAAGTTCACTTTAGACTTGTATAAATTTTTTGCACTGTGATACAGATTTTGCGTATCAATGATTACCGCGACGCGTTGGTCGGGGTGTCGGATTACTCCCATAAAATTTGGAAATTATTTTTGTAAGTTTTCTATTATGAAAATTTCGCCGCAGTTATAACTATGAGACTCAGCATGGTCCTCGCAGCTGACATTGCTGCTGCGGATGCTTCCCTACATAGTTACAACTGCTGCTTTCTGAGTGTTGCATTAGCTTATGGCGCTACCATTTGTGTAGCGAAACATCTGCACCCCAAGAGTACTTCCAATGACTTCGTCAAAGGGGCGCACGACAATACTCGGAGCGAAGCCGTTGAGTCTCACAAATGGTAGCGCCATAAGCGAACCTCAATAGCTTCAACACTATACCGTAAAACAAAAACTCGCTCCAGATGTGAAGCGAGTTTTTGTTCAGTTAGCCCTTGAGGCCAAGCTTCTTGATGAGAGCGCTATATGCTTTCTCATCTTTCTTCATGAGGTACTTCAGATGCTTGCGGCGATCCGCTACCATCTGAAGAAGTCCGCGACGAGAGTGGAAGTCCTTCTTGTGCTTGCGCAGGTGTGAAGAGAGTTCCTCGATCTTGCGGGTAAGGAGTGCCACTTGAGCTTCTGGCGAACCAGTGTCAGCGTCGTGGCGCTGTACCTTCTTTACCTCATTTTCTTTTACTCGCTTTGATAGCATAGTGTATTTTCTGTTACGAAACGGACAGTGTGTTTCCACGCATATGATGTTTCGCATCATCGGTGGCACCGTCAGTCCGGAATAAATAACCTGTTAAGGTTCGGACGATAATAGCATATTTTGAGCAAAAATCAAGTGGTTTTGAGTCTCGCATGAAACCAGCCTCACCTTATCTCGACCGTGAGATTCTCAGCAGAATCTCACTCCGTCCTCGGCGCTGACTTTCATTCAGTTTAATTTTAAAGGAATGAAAGACTGGCTCAGCGCCTGCGGATGCTCGCGCCAAGGTGCAACTAGTTCCACGCTGTGCGAAACCATGCGGTGGTGTGTTCTGAAGACATTGCGGAAGGCGTATCCTAAACGCCTGAGCATAGGACTTGATCCGTGTCTGAAGAATGTACCACCGCATGGTTGAGTTGTTTCGCAGTGGTGTAAAACAAACCCGACTTTGAAAGTCGGGTGGTTGAACTATTTGCCTCGTCGAGAGACTTTATGTCATTCGCCAAAGCTCACGTGTGACTCTGCTCATTCCGCTGATGAAAAGCAGCGCGGCACTGATCAGATTTGTTGCGAGTAGCGGTAGTCCCATGACCCACTCTACCGTTGATAGCAGAGGAGATGGAAGTAGTTGAAGCATTGCCAGCAGTGCGAGGAGGATCAGTGTGGCCACACTACCGAGCAGTTCAGCTGTGGCGAGTGGAAGGCCAGGCTTCATTCTGGTGTGATTGCGCACAGCATGACTCAACGCAAAGATGTACAAAAGAGCAGTTCTCACATCCATCATATTGGGTGATGGTTTCATTCACGGATCTCCTTGTTTGGGGTAAGGAATCAGTTGTTTAACTGTACTGTAATAGTTAAAAAAGTCAAGAGTTCTTCTCTTCCGTGTAACACGTTCTGCAACTTGATATAATCAAAACCATGCCAGACCTAGTGAAACTGAAAACCCAGTTTTTGGAGTACCTCGAGATCGAGCGGGGTAGGTCAGTGAAGACGGTTGAAAACTATGATCGATACCTCGATCGCTTCTTTGATTTTGCTGAGGTGAAGAAACCGAGCGATCTCACTGAGGAACAGGTGCGTGAGTTTCGCTTACACCTCAATCGGCAGCCGGGAACGAAAGTTGGCGGGCGGCGCGAACCCATGAAACGTCGTACGCAAAATTATTACCTCATTGCACTGCGAGCATTCCTCAAGTACCTCCGCAAGCGCGACATCGAAGCGCTTTCGCCCGAGCGGATCGAGCTTGCGAAAGTGCCGGAGCGGTCGCTCGATCTCATCTCTGGTGCGGAGCTCAAGCGACTGATGAAAGCTCCCGACACGAAGACGCTCGAAGGCAAGCGTGACAGCGCGATCCTTGAGCTGCTCTTCTCGACTGGCTTGCGTATCTCTGAACTCTGTTCCCTTTCGATCGATGATGTTGATCTTTCGCGTGATGAATTCTCAGTTCGTGGAAAGGGTGACAAAGTGCGGGTGGTATTTCTTTCTGACACCGCGCGAAAAGCGCTTCAAGAATATTTGAAGCATCGCAAAGACATGGACGACGCGATGTTTGTACGATACGGACGAAAGCAAAATGATGGTGGTGACTTACGTATCTCCCCGCGTGCAGTGCAGCGACTGATCAAAAAGTACGCTGCCGCTGCCGGCATCACGCGCAAGGTTACGCCGCACGTGATCCGTCACAGCTTCGCCACCGACCTCTTGCAGAATGGTGCAGACATCCGTAGCGTGCAGGCGCTCCTTGGTCATGCGAGTATCAACACCACGCAAGTCTACACGCACGTGACCGACAAACATTTACGAGAAGTACATAAAAAATTTCATGGAAAATAAAAACCTTGCCTACCCAATTCAGCGAAAGTGGATCTTAGGGGTCTTCATCATCATTCCCTTGGTGCTCGCGGTCGGACTCTACGATTATTTTTTGAATGATCAGGCTTGGCAGCCGTACTTTAGTTTGTACTCGTTACTCTTGCCGCTCTACCTGCTCTTTTTTGAGTTGCCGCATATCTTAGCGAGCTTCGCTGGGTTTGCGGATGGAGAATATGCCAGGCATTATCGAAAGCACTTACTCATTGGACTGCCGGTCATGCTGCTTTTATTTGGAGTGTTCGCGTGGCACTACTACCTCTTTGCAATTGGACTATACCTCGCGATAACTATCTATCATGTGATCAGACAACAGACTGGTATCGCACATATGTTTGGAGTGCCGAAGGGTCGTTGGCATAGTGTGTGGAGTTGGTCGATCGTTATTGGTGGTGCGCTACTCTTTATGCAACTGGTGGAGTCACGGATCGATCAGGCACTCGCGTGGCTGTGGCCAGTCGGGACAAGTATCTTGGCGATCGGGTTTATTGCAGGAGTGGGTCTGATCAAAGAGACGAAGAGTAGGTTGGGTGTTTGGTATGTAGTGGCGACATTAGCGATGGTGCTCACCAGCTTCCTCTTCGTGCAATTGCAGTATGCGTTTTTGGCAGTGTTGGTGGTACGGTTTGTGCATGAGGTGACGGCGTTTATGTTTTACATCACGCATGAGATGAATCGCAATGCAGAGACGATCAAGAATAAGTTGTACAAATGGTTACCACTCTTGCCGGTGTCACTCGTGATCGTTATTCCCCTCTTCGCGATCTTTGGTGGCGCAGTCGTGCGCAACTCGATCTCTGATCCGAAGATTTTATATATGGTCGTTATGTCGATCGCGCTGATCCACTACTACATGGAAAGTATTATGTGGAAGCGAGATAGTCTGCATCGACAGTACGTGCAGGTGGTGTAGTGGAGTTTGAAAGGGCGCGCATCCGATAGGATGCGCGCCTTTGTGTTAGCGTCGATTGAGATTGAACTGCTGCACCAACTTGTCTACGTCGATCACATCAACGCAGAGTGTGCTTGGTGTCATGATGACACCGCAGGTAGTGATCGTAAGGACCCCGCTGTTGAGTTCTTGCTGCAGCACTTCGATGGTTTCTTCAAGCGAAGATTCCTCGATCGACAGCTGCTTCAGTCGATGGCCAGCCCACCAGGCTTTGACAGTGATCATGCGAGTACCTCGCTTTGTGGAACTGTCGGCATACTACTCGCGTCGGTTGGAGGTGTCAATGAAAAAGCGGCGGCCCGAAGGGTCGCCGCTTTTTCAGTAAGCAGGTTTACCACTTACTCCACAAGAGCTTCACGAACTTCCAGAAACCACGGAGCACGACGATCAGTACAGCAATGTACACGATCGCTTGGAGTACCCAAAGAAGGAAGATACCGAAGGTGGTGGTAAGGTTGATCAAGGTGGTTACGAAGTTATCCTTGAGATCGTCCCATGCATTCTTCCAGAGGTTCTCGTACTTGTCTTCGACGATCGGATTCTTCCTTGAGACACTTACAGAAAATTCGACCACTTCCAGGCGAGCATTGAGATCTGCTGCTTGTTGGTAGATGTTATCAAGTTGCGAGATCAGGCTGATCTTCCGACTCGTAAGCTGATCAATGTAGCGAAGGCTGTTGGTCACCTGATTTGAGAGATCAGTCACATCGTTACTTGAATAGAAGATCGTATTGAGTCGATCGAGCTGGGCTTGAGCCGCAGTGAGTGAAGACTCAATACGAACCAGTTGTTGCTGCAAGATCGCGGTCTGACTCTCAAGCTGCTGTTTGTGTCTTGTGACTGAATGAGTGTCACGAGTGATCGAGACATTCTTGAACTCAGATAGTGATGTAACCACCGACTCGGCTTTGGCTTCAGTGACATAGAAGCTGGCGCGGCAGTAGTTGGTGCCGGTGTTGATCGACTGGAAGTGGACCTCGGTGTCAGCTTTTAGACTGGTGACCAGATCACAGAGCTCATCAAATTGCTTGGTAACACCTGAGACGGCATAACTCGTTGTCTCGTAGGTTTCGAGATTGTCGGTATACGAACTAGGCATTGGTTCGGGAATATACGTAGGAGCTGGTGCACTTGAAACTACGGATTCCATTTCAGCTACTTTATTGTAGCTATAGTCACCATCAGCTTCCATGTAGCCATCAAACATTGGTGCGCGTGGAGCTGAGACGCCAACCGTGTTACCACCAAGATCAGTGCTTCCCACCATGAGGTTCATGATTCCCCAGAGTAGGAGGAGTACAAAGAGTCCGGCAACTCCAAGTAGTCCGAAGCCGATAATTTTTACGTAGCGATTTTGAAAGAAAGGCATACTAAAGTTTTGTAATGAGTAATTGAGTTTTATTGTAGCATCGAAAATAGAAACCGGCCGGCCCCGAAGGGGCCGGCCGGTTTCATCTTTATTTTCTACTTCCCGTACAACTGCAGCACTGCTGCGGTGCCGGCAAGATTCTTGGTCCACTCAGGACTGGTGCGTGAGCCAAGCTCAACGGTTACCGATGGAACGCCGAGTGAAGCAAGCCAGTCTTCAGCGGCGCCGGTTACGGCGTACGCAGTGAAGAGCGGCACGGCGCCATAGCCGCTGGCGTTGGCGTAGGTATCTACGAGTGTGCGAGCTTCCGGGGTGAGATTGCCGTCACAACTACTGCCGTAGACATTGTCGGCCATGCTGTGCCAGAAGATCGCTGCTGCAGGTGGATGGGCCGCGACATAGTCTCGCAGTGCTACCGCCTCAGGTTCTGAGAAGACAGTTACTCCCCCGCTCACTGGTTGACTGCGCCAGGTGCTCTCAGGTGACCAGTTACAATCGAAGTTACGATTGAGATCAACTCCATTGGCGTTCATGCGGCCGGTCCCGGCAGTGTGCATACTGTAGTCGGTGATATCTGCACTGGTGAATCTTCCCTCCAGACCAGTAGCCAGGAAGAGTCCGTCTGGGTTGAGGTTCGGAATGATATGTACCGTTACATTCGAGGGGATCATCGACGGATCAGTCGTCAGGTGGTCGATCATGTCGTAGGCCAAAAGAGTGCTGTTCCATTCGTAGCCACCATGGATACCACCAACAAAGAGGATGTTGGTTTCTCCGGTACCAAAGGTGAAACTTTCGATCTTTCGGCCTTCCACCGAACTACCAATGATCTGATGAGTGGTGGTTGGTGCGACTGGTGCGATCGGTTCTTCGATCTCATCGACTATTGGCGCAGGTGTTTCGGGAGCGGGTTTGGTCAGTATCACCAAGAAGATCGCTACGCCGATCAGTACCAACAATATGCCAATGATCAGTTTACTATTTTGACTCATTACTCAGCGTAGGCGTTAAGAACTGCTTCGACACCTGCAAGGTTCTTGCTGCGTTCGGTGTTCTGGTAGTCTGACAGGAGGACGCTAATAGCTGGGATACCCTGCTTTGCCATCCAGTTCACCATGTCGCCAGTGATAGCGTACGCATCAAACTCAGCTTCAGACGGATAGCCGGCTGCGGTTGCGAAGGTGGCTGCAAGTGTGACAGACGCATTGCTTGGAGTGCCTGCACAAGCAGATGGGTACACTTTTCCTTCTGCGCTGAACCATACCACTGCAGCTACTGGGTCGTACTTGAGTACATAGTCTCGCAGTGCCACCGCCTCAGGTTCTGAGAAGGCCGCGCTACCACCGCTTACTTCTTTACTCTGCCATACAGCAGTTGCGCTCCATTCACAATCAAAGTTACGGTTAAGGTCTACGTCATGAGCATTGAAGCGACCTGCTGTCCCTCCGGTAGCTACTCCGTCAGGGTTTAGTGTTGGGATGACAGTTACTGTCAAGTTAGCTGGGATCGCCGCTTCGTTTCCTTTGAAGTAGGCCACGAGTTCATCAGTAAGTGCGCTTGTGTTTGGTGAGTAGCTACCATGTACGCCGCCAACAAGTAGAATTTCCTTTGCACCAGTTCCGAAGTGGTACGCTTTGATCTCGGTACCTTCAACTGAGCTGCCGATCACTTCTTCTGCTGGCCGAGCTGCCTCTTCTACTTGTAGTGGTTCAGCACCGTCTCCAATACCTCCATCTGGTTCGACTGGAAGTCGTTCTTCAACCGGGGTTACATTCTCGTTGTCTTCAACGATCGTGATGGTGTCTCCATCATTCATTAGTAAGTATCCAACTGCGCCAATGAGCGCCAGTGCCAATACGGCGATTACAACGTTTTTTGCTTGCATATGCTTACTATTGTATGTCAGCTCAAGTAGATTGGCCAATCTGGCTTAAGTAAAGGCTCTGTCAGCTGGGGAAAAGTCAGTTGCAGGTACACTAGAGGAGAGTACACTTGGGAGTGAACTGGCGTTCGCCTTGTTCAGCATCGCAGGATATCCTGCACCATAGTTGTCGCGTTAAAGTTTTGGGGGCCCTCGTGGGTCTTTTTGCGTTTTGTAACGAAACGTAAACTACACGGCATATAGTAAGTACAATATTAAAATTAACGTAATTGTGTATGCAACAAACACTTACCAATAAATTTGCTGTCACTTTGGCAGCAATTGCAGTCGCCTTTGGTGCTGCGTTCACTGCTCTCGCCTACGATGAGCTAGAGATCGAAGTTGATGTGTTCGCTGATCGGATCGAGATCGAAGTACAGTATGAGGAAGATGGTTCTGTGGTAGAAGAGGATTATACATACGAGACTACAGATCTTGATACTGCATATGAGGATCTTGCCGATGATCTTGGTATCACGGTGGCTGAAGTTGAAGATGCGGTCACCAGTGTGACTGAGGAAGATGACGAGGATGAAGACGAGATGGATGATGAAGATGACTCTGATGATATGGATGAAGATGGTCAGGACGACGAAGATGAGTCAATGGATGATGACGAGGATGATTCTGACGACAGTGATTATTGTGACCGTACCAGCCAAGCTGCTGGTTGGGGTGTTGCTAAGAAGTGTGTTGAAGAAGACGACTGGCAAGTAAATGACAAAATGGAAAAGAAGGTAGTACGCTTCCAGGATCGTTCGATGGATAAGTACCGAGATTACGGCCTAACGACTGATCGTGACGAACTCCAAGCACAGCTTCGTGAACTCATGATGCTTCTCATCCAGTTGCTCCAGCAGCAACAGTTGATGATGCAGAGTAATGCGTAAGTAGATGCTGAACAAAAACCGGCCGGCCCCGAAGGGGCCGGCCGGTTTTTACGTTCTTACATCTTTACATCAAGTTCTGCATCAGTGAAATCTGCACGAGTGAGTGGTATGGTATCGCCTTTTTGCACCGCACCGGCAATAATTTTTTGGGCGATCTTCTCTTCGACGATATCTTGCAGCACACGCTGCATTGGGCGGGCACCGAATTCTGGGTTGTACCCCTTCTCTACCAAGATATCGAGCAGATCGCGACTGACTGTGATCTCATATCCCTTCTCCTTCACGCGTTCGTACAGTCCACCAAGCATGAGGCCGGCCACCTCAGTCTGCTCTTCGATATTGAGTGGCTCAAAGATAATGGTGTTATCAAAACGGTTGATGAGCTCTGGTCGATAGGTACCCTCTTTTACTATGTGATCGATGATCTCTTGGGTAAGATGCGAGAGTTCTTTGCGTTGCTGGACTGTACGCAAGATGAGCTGGCTACCGGCGTTTGAAGTTGCAATGATGATCGTGTTTCGAGCGTTTACCTTACCGCCACGAGCGTCAGTGAAGATCCCTTCGTCGAGTACCTGGAGGAACACGTCATGAACTGGCTGGGTCGCTTTCTCAAACTCGTCGAGCAGTAGTACGCAGTATGGGTGTTCGCGAAGGATGGTCGGAAGTACGCCTGGTTGTTCCCCGTCTCCGATAAGGCGTTCAAGGGCGTCCTCACCGCTATATTCAGACATATCAATACGCTGCATTTTGTCTTCGCCACCGAAAAATATATTGGCGAGAGCTTTGGCGGTTTCGGTCTTACCCACACCAGTTGGCCCAAGGAAGAGGAATGAACCCATTGGCTTATCAGTAGATTGGATGCCAGCGCGAGCGCGCCGCATGGTGCGGGCAATTGCGTCGATCGCACGCTGCTGCCCGATCACTTGCTGGTGAAGCTTATCTCCGAGGTTGAGTAGGAGGTCACGTTCCTCGTCCTTAATCGGGCCAGCGGGTACTCCGGTCATATCGCTCACCGATTGATACACGAAGTCTTCAGTGATCACACTGACTCCCTGCTGACTGGCCTTAGTTGCAATGTCGATCAAAAGCTCGATCGCTTTGTCGGGCATCACCCCTTCGACTACGTAGCGGTCAGCAGCAGTGGTGATCGCGTTAAGGCCAGCGTAAGTAAAGAGAATGTTGAATTTCATCTCGTGTTGGAGTGCAATGTCTTGAAGTACACGAGTAGTTGCAGTGAGGTCTGGGGTGTCGATCAATACTTCGGCGAAGCGGCGGGTAAATGCGCCGAGTGTCTCGAGGTAGGTGTGGTATGCTCCCGGGGTGTCAGTAGCGATGAGTTGTAATTGTGGAAGAGCCAGGAACTCATCGAGGAGTTCAGGAATAAATACGCCCATGGCTTCAGCTTCTCGTACGAACGTACTGAGGTTTTCGATCACAATGATCGTGTTGCCTGCGTTGGTCGCTTCAGTGAAGAGTTCAAGGAGCGTCAGTTCAAGCGCTTGCTTATCGCGGTGTACTGCGAAAAGACGATTGGTATCAAGTACGATCATGTGTCGACCGGCGATCGCATCAAGTGACTTGCCAGTCTGCATTCGACGGTTCACCTCCATGACCAGGTCCATCTTTCCGACACCTGCTTCACCGATGATCAATACATTGGAAGCTTTCGCGCGGACGAGAGTTGATTCGATCTCACGCACTTTTTCATCTGCAAACGAACTGTCTGCGCCGAGAGTCGAGAAGACAGCGCTGGTGCGAATATCGCGAGAGAACCGTTGCAAGATGTAGGCGGTTCCATAGGCCCACTCACGTCCGATGCCGGTAGTGCGAGAAAGATTGTCCTTACTCCACCAACGTTGGCGACGCTTTTCTTGATGGTAGCTACCTACTACCCACCGTAGTGAGCCGAGGAATATCTCTTCGCGAATGCCAGCATTTTTGAACAGTGCTTTGAAGGCTGTGTCGTGAATGAGGAGGTATTTACCGAGTCCGATCAGACTGAAGATCTCATCTTCTGGAAGCATGACCATATCAGCGGTGATCTTCTGGCGGGCCCCTTGGAGGTATGCGTCAACTGCATCACTGCTTAGGCCGCTCCGTAGTAGCGCGGTAGCGCCAAAAGTCGAAACACAAAAGGCCATACTGACATCGTTTGGGTACTTGAGGGTGGCTGCAGCTACATCGTAGGTGGCCACTTCCACATCTTTTTCTTCGATACCGATGAGTGAGTTGAGTCCGCGGAAGTAGTAACTGTTGTGGTACGCATAGCTTAGGATTTGCTCAAGCCAGATCGCGGTGCTGATCAGTGAGACACCGAGGAGTTGGGTGGTGTATGCTTCGCCCATAAAGAAATAGGTTGCTACGGCTGCTCCTCCAGTGACGACCGCGATCACAAAGCTGATCTTTCGAAGTACTGAGAGTAGTGAGCGACTCATGATCGCGGTGAGTCGAATTGCTGGTTGGTAATCTTTGATGCTGTTGCCAAGAGTATTCATAAGATGAAATTGATTATGCGAACAACAGTGAGACACCGAGTATGAGTAACGCAACAATAGCTAGCGGTGCGACTATCCAAAACAAGTAGGTGGCAAAGCCAGCAACTATAATAAGTGCGAGAGCGATCAATCCGGCAGCGATGATAAAAGTACGCATGATGAAACCAATGATGCGCGAAATAAGCCCGATAATGAGGTAGGCAGCTAAGTCCTCAAAGTTCCACTTGTCACCTCGGTCCTCAATGATCCGCTTCCACGGTGAAAACCAAGTGCGGAATAGTTGTGGCAAGGAGAAGAAGTGGATGATGAACCAGATGAGATTCAACCAGACGTTAAATATCTCTAAAAAGGCGCGAGAGTAGTGCCATAACAAATAGTGGTGCACTATCGAAAGAAAGAGCATGGTGTCTCTATTATGACATATGCGCAAAGGAAAAGCGCAGCATCCACAAGTGGATGCTGCGCTTACTGACGTCTACACGTCGGTTGGATCATGCAACATGACGCACCTCCTCTGTTGTCGTGAGTGACTGTTTGTCTCAACTACGTAGCGACAGGACCTTCCGCATGTCGGCCACTTGGGTCAACAGCTTCGCTTTCAGTTCAACTGAAGCACCACCGAGCGTTTCAGCGATCACGACCGCCTCGTCGAGATACTGTGCGATCTTGTCTCGATCCCAGAAGCTCGGAAAGGTCTTGAGGTTTGAGAGCCGATCGGCGAGTTTGACGCACTGCACACGAGCCGGAGCTGCTTTCGCACGCTGGAGCATATCTACAAATTGCTCCCCTTTCTGCAGTCGGCTGTTTTTAGATGTCACCTGTACATCATCGGCTGTGATCTGACCAAATTGATCGCGCACGTTTTCGTAGGTCACCGCAGTGTCCTCGATCACGTCATGTAAGATCGCGTCGACCAGTGCCTGATCCATCTCGGATCCTGTCAGACCAGAGTGAAAGGCGATCTCGTTTGCAACATCGATCGGGTGAAAGATGTATGGCACGAACTCGTTTCCCTTCCGGACCTGGTTTCCGTGTGCGATGGTGGCGAATTGGATCGCATGGTTGATGCGGTTGTTTTGGTTGGGGATGTAGAGTGCCATATCACCCTCCTTCAAGTTGTTTGGGTTGTTGCAGCGGACACCAGCTTGGTGTCACTGCTTCTTTGCGCAAATTGTAGGGTCGTATTGCTGGCATGACGACTCGGTACGGTGAGAGATCTGCAGCGTAGCGAGAAGATAGTTGCCGCTTGGGGTTCGCTGCTTGGGTGCACACGACCGCTTGGTCATCGTCGCAGAACCAGTCGTCTGGATCAGGGTCACTGATCACTTGGTGATAGGGGCAGTCAAGGCAATTGTCATACATAACGTTGGTCATGAAGAGGCTCCTTTGGTTGTAATGAACGACCGTTTGCAGTGTATGCTAGTAATTATCTTTTGTTATTGCAATTTATACTTTTTGTAAGTCTAGCTGCAGAAAAAGCATTTTAATGCTATAAAATAAAGGTATTTAAATTGTAATTATTTCTTACAAATGGACACGTTCGAGCTTGTACACCAGGCAGGTTTGCCAAAAAAAGAAGCGTCAGTTTACACTGCCCTTTTAGAATATGGTCAGCAATCACTGTCAGACCTACATCGTCGTACACAGATAAATCGTCCAGCCTTGTATCAGGTCCTGCCTGCACTCGAGCGACGCGGTCTTGTGAGTAAGGTGCGATGTAAAAATCGTCATCAGTATGTCGCTGAATCACCCAAACGACTCCTTGAGCAGTATCAGGAGCAAACAGAGTATCAGATCGATGGGCTTACCAGCTTGGCAGAGCAATTTGAACATCATAGTGCAAAGCGACCAGTGGTGAAGTATTTTGAAGGAGATAAAGGTATCCGCTTTGCGTTTAACGACATCATTCATACGTTGCCGGTTGGTGGAGAGTTTTATCGTTACTCATCACGTATAAACCAAAAGACGCAGGATTTTGATAACACGCTGTACGCGCGTGAACGGGATAAGCGAAAGATCGAACGCTTGGTGATCACTAGTGAAGAAAAAGCTGCCGTTAAAGAGCCAAAGCTTGAGCGAACGGTTCGCTCTATACCAAAAGAATTTGATCTGTTTGAAGACAACATTTCCCTCGTGCTCTATGGTGATAAGGCGGCATACATTGATTATGGTTCAAAGACCTCGTTTATCATTGAGTCGGCTAAGATAGCGCGTTTTCATCAGAAGTTGTTTAAGTTGTTGTGGAAGAAGCTGCGTTGAGTTGTTGTGGGATTTTGTCGTTTCTGTGTATACCGCAATAAGGCAGTCTGGAGGTGAATACACATGCTAACTGGTATCAGAATTGTAGGGACACTGATCGTTCATGAACTGGATAACAGAGTATTTCATTTTCGTGCAGAGAATCGCTGTTTGACACTGCGCGGCGAATTGCACTATTCAGATCGTGTACATCAAATCGCTGCACACATCATAGCTCGCGAGTTAAATGTGTTGGTGATATGGCAAGATATGATCGGTATGAAACATCTGGTTGAACCCGATACAATATTGGACGATATGGAATCATTACTGAACGTAATAGATCCACGTGATCAGGAAATGTACCGAGTCAGTACTACCCTACAGTAAAAAACCTATGCATCACTTCACAAAAAGCAGCCTTTTGGCTGCTTTTTAAATTAAAATCGGTGCAGGCCACAAGGTCTGCACCGATTTTAGTATTAGTAATTGAGTGCTTACGCAGCCTCAGCCTGATCGAAGTTGTCGTCGTTTGCAGCTTCTGCTGGAGCAGCATTGCCAACCTTTGTTACGTTAGCAGCTGCAGGACCCTTTGGTCCTTCCTCAACGTCGAAAGTGACTGCGTCACCTTCCTTAAGATCATCGAAAGTGATGTCTACCACAGCTGATGCGTGGAAAAATACATCCTTATCTCCTTCTTCTGGCTTGATGAATCCGTAACCTTCATCGCGCTTGCGTACTACTGTTCCCTTCATATTTATATATAGTTTATTTTTCTAACTACAAAACGTCACTTCCTTAACTTCTTCAATGAGACTTCAAGAGGAGCGGTTTCGTTAGAAGCATTAAAGCATAGGGGGGTAAAAGTGCAAGGGGTTTGGGCGATTTGGAACACTTGCTATTGGTGCTTGTGGTGGTATGTTTGTTGGTGAATTACTTTTGCATAAAGAGGTGTGAAAGATGAATGATCCCACAAAGCTGGGTCGCCGAGTTGTTATCAAAGCAAAGACAAAGTCTAAAGCTGGGAAGGATCATAGTGGCTCTAGTGGCAAGGAGGGTGTGCTGTATGTGACTGTAGAAGGCCAGGAGGTGGAGAAAGCTCGAGTGGCTGGTCCTAACTCTAAATTTGTGCAAAGAAAATTGCGCAGTACAGGCTTGATCCCCACGTATGTGACACTCAAGAACTATGGAGAGACAGTGTTCTAACCAGTACGATAACTAGTAAGCCCTGCAGACGCAGGGCTTTGGTGTGCTAGAGAGAGGACTTGGTCACAAGTCACTCTCTCCGGTCGCGCTCGCGACCCCGCCTCGGCCTCGTCTTCTCCACTTCGTTACGAAGCCGGCTTTGCGGCCTCCGGCTTTCAAGCCCCCTCCCAGCTGCTAGTCGCAAAAAGCTCTAAAAGTATTCACTTTTAGAGCTTGCGCCTAGTGCTGGAGAGAGGACTTGAACCTCCACGTCTTGCGACATACGCACCTGAAGCGTACGTGTCTACCAATTTCACCACTCCAGCATTTGAATGATGTGGCTGAAATTAAATCACAGAATAGTCTAAATACAAAGAAAACGACCGAGCAGGTGCTCGGTCGAGATGTTAGATGAGGAGTCGTCGTTCGACCCAACGCAAAGTATCGGGCCATCCGTGTCGGACTGGTTGCCAGCATCCCAGTGAAGTAAACGCAAACGGGCGCCGGCGAAGCCGGCGCCCGTTTACTTGTTACTCAAAATATCCTGCTGCCTGAAACGCCTTCAGGTCCTGCTTTAGTTGATGTTCTTGCAAAAAGTTGAGGTTGACTTGCGCGTGGGCTCGCACGATCTGCCAGGCATCGCCCAGTGGTATGTCGTAGCTGGCTGCAAGCGCCTGTGCACTGTCCACAAATTCCTTTGCAGTTGTTACTTCCCAAGTACTCACTTCCGGCACGATCTCCGTTTGGAGGCGTTTATTTAAATCATTGATTTGCTCTTGTTGTTCGTGGCCTGGCGTTTTAAAGGCACTATTTTCGATACTCATGATTACATAATAACAGTTTTTTCTGGCTCAAGAACGGTAAACGTAATATTTTGTTTGGTTAGTTCCCGCTCAAAATGCGGATATGTCACTCGTTTTCCCACTTCTGAAAGTACTGCTTCATGAACCGGGATGACTTGCTTTGGATTCACTGCCAGGACGTACCGAATTGCTTCATTCACCTTAAGCCATGGTCCAGCTACGGGCGCGGCGAGAATATTTACTTGTTCGTCAGGCACAATATATGAATCACCTGGGTAAAAGAATTCCCCATCTTCAAGGAGAAAGCCAGTGTTTTCCACTTGTCCGAAGTTCTCATATATCTCTTCATGTTTTCCATCATAGGGCTTGATCGAAATCCCGGCGGCGGTCGTCGTTTCGCGGTCGGTGAGTGTGGTGTATGAAATGCCAAGCTCACCAAGGATCTTTCCCACCCCGGTATTGGTCACGACCGCCGCCCGCGGATTCAATGCAAGAACAGCTTGTAGTGATTGTGTGTGCAGGTGGTCCCCGTGTTCATGAGTGATCAGAATGAGATCGATACCAGTTAGCTCAGTAAATCCGCTACTAAAAGCACCCGGATCAGTTAGTATGCGCTTCCCTGCCAGTTCAATGAGTAAGCAACAATGCCCGTATTTAGTGATAGTCATGAGCGCAGTATAACAAAAAGAACCCGCTACGATGTGCGGGTCCATGTTTTGGTGCGGAGTCAGTGGTCGGGGTTCAGGACGATGTCTTCCATCACCCTGCCTACGCCAGCTTCTTCCGGGGTGAGCCGATCGAGCGGTCTCGTCATTCTGTAGCCGAGTGCCGCGCAAGGGGCATCTGATTCTGCCTCTACCAAGGGACGACTTTTTTTGCCGACGATTTGGTAAGGGGCGAGGTCTCGAAGCTTGCTGAACAACTGACGCACGCAGTGACACAATAGTGTCAGGTTTTTTTCTTGCATCTGCCTACCCTCTCTTTGGTCTTGTCTAGTTGTAAATAATAAAACACACTATTGTTTTAGTCAATAGTGTGTACTGAATAACAAATGTTTAGGCTGCCAGATCTTCTGAGTGTAGTTCGCCGTTTGGGGTTGCGTCGTTTCTAACCTGCTCAGCTTGCTCTGCGATCTGTAGTGCCTCGGCTCTTGAGACAAATCGTCCAACACTTGTCGCAAAACCATCAAGCACTAGGTCAGGATTGGCCGCCTGCAGACGAGTAATGAATAGCTTGATGTCACCATCTGTACCTTCCGTTAGTTCTGGGTTTGTTACGTGCAACTGTTCTCGTAACTGCTCGAATGCATGCGCGTGTGTAATGCCCCTGAATATCTCTCCATTGTATTGCACTGCAGCTCCGAGTACTCGTTCTGGTGCCTGAGGCCCACTTTCGATCATATGTAAAAAGTATAGCTTGGTACCCGAATAGTGCAAATGTATAGCAGTTTTTCAGTAATACGGTAGACTGAGGACATGAAAATCTACTCATGGAACGTTAACGGCATTCGAGCCGTCAATAAAAAGGGTTTATTTGAGCCATTTTTAGAAAAACACGACCCAGATATCCTGTGTTTACAAGAAACTAAGGCAAACCATGAGCAAGTTGATCTCGATTGGCCACAATTTGAAGAATATTGGTGTTCAGCGGAGCGAAAAGGCTACTCAGGCACGGCAATTTTCACCAAATACACCCCAATTGACGTTGTAAATGGTCTTCCCGAGGATATCTTGAGCAAGTACAAGCTTGAGGACAGTTATGGCGACACTACTAAAGAAGGTCGTGTTGTCACTGCTGAATTTGAGCCGTTCTATGTCAGTACGGTCTATACTCCGAATGCTAAAGATGACCTTTCTCGTATTCCAATGCGTCAAGAGTGGGACCCAGCGTATCTTGAGTACATGGATCGGTTGCAGCAAGACAAGCCAGTGATTTTCTGTGGTGATTTCAATGTTGCACATCAGCCGATCGACCTCGCAAGGCCGAAACCAAACGAGGGCAAAAAAGGATTCACACTCGAAGAACGAGCAGGCTTCGATGCGATGATCGAAAAAGGTTTCGTCGACACCCTTCGCCACTTCCACCCTAACACTCCAGAACTTTACACCTGGTGGTCGCACTTCGGTGGTGCTCGTGAACGTAATGTCGGTTGGCGTATCGACTACGTGATGCTCTCAGAAGCACTTACTCCCCTCCTTAAGAATGCTAAGATCCATCCTGATGTGCTGGGAAGTGATCACTGTCCAGTATCAGTAGAGCTGGGGATTGAACTCTAGTCTCCAGGCAAACTTTAAGAGCGCTGTGTAATTGTGACTCAGCGTCCTCGCAATGAGAATTATTGCTGCGGATGCTTCACTACAATTACATAGCGCTCTTTTACGTTGATAAATAAGCATATTAGGGCACAAAAAGTAAATGTATTTCGAAAAGGCAATCACACGAAACACAAATTTGTCAATGATTAATTGTAAAAGACAGTTATCCCCACTTATGCACAAGCGTGTCCTTTACCTTGTCCTTTACAGGGAGTATATTATTGGCAGGCCCAGAGAGGGCGCGCAGTTACTTCCAGAGAGTTGCACTGAAGAAAATCTTCCGTCCATCTCCCTGGGGGTAAACCGTAAAGAGATCTTCCAAAATAACAACAAGAGTATTACCTCCAAGAATCGAAAGATTCTTTACTCAAAAACGTTCATAACATCCCACCCCGAAAGAGAACAGATAGAAGCACCTCTACAATGCGACTATCACCAAATGTTCATCTTTCACACAACGTAAGAGCTTCGGAATAGGTTAGATCAAAATGATCGCCAACTAGGATTACCATAATCCTCCAAATATAAGCTCAATTTTTTACAAGGCCTGAAGGCACCGGCAGCTGATCACCACCACGATTGGCTCCCGATACCTTCAGGTCTTTTCTTTTGTTTATATTGTGTGACACCAGAAGTCGTGGTAACTTTCTAGCGTAATCGATCTTTTTGTTTGGAGGGTTACATGTCAAATATTCTAAGACTCCCTCAGGCAGTAGACTCCTTTGAGCTCTATAAGCAGCTGTGGCGATCTGCATTACAGAAAGACGGCACTCTTGGTTCCGCAGATGCTCTAACGATTGCTTTTGAGAGCAACGAAGTCCAGCGGGCGCTCAGTAACCAGCAAGTTCCCGGTGTCATGCACCACAGGACTCTACGCTTTATGGAGAAAGCAGGTGTTCTTAGCAGGAAAGGAGATTGTTTTTACCTCACTCATAATGGTATAGCTACTTATGTAGCAAGGCTTCGGCGGTGTTTCTGATAAAAAAACGGCTCAACAGAGCCGTTTTCTCAATTTTGTCCTTTATAATTACCCTACCCCACGTGGTGCTCCCGAGCAATGTCCTTTAGAGCAGCTTCCTCCTCTTCTGCCTGCCTGCGCTTCCCGGCTTCCGCCAGTTCAACAAGCGTTTCTTCTGGCATTTCAAGCAACTCAAGGGCACGTTTTTCCATGAATTCCTCTGTGTTTTTACTTGCGTCATCTAAGGCTTCCTCCAAAAGAGCGTGCAAAATATAGCCAAGTCGCCGTCCTGGCTTCTCGCCCGAGAGTTCCATGATGCGGTCGCCATTGATCTTCAACATTTTGACTGAGATCGGATCACGCAGTGCTTCGTCTACCATCGCTTTGTATTTTCGGAATCGGAATGGCTGTTCCTTTGGTCGACCCATGCCAATGCGGTCACAAACACGTAAACTAAGGAGATCTTCAATGTGATCTTCACCAATTCGGGTGATCGTCCGGCGTACGGCAGCTAAAGTGATCTCGTCAGGATCAGCAAAGAACATATGCCAGCGTACTAGGTTGATTACCTCCTCAGAAAGTTCTCGTGGTAATCGTAAACGATCCATGATTTTACTAGTCATTCTGGCTCCAACTACTTCATGTCCAAAGAAGGTATACTGCTTGTTCTTGCCTCCTTCACGTCGGGTTTGCGGCTTGGCTATGTCATGAAAGAGTGCTGCCAGTCGCATGGCTAGTGAGTAGTCCTTGTCTGCGGCAGCCTGCATGGTGCGTAAAAGGTGTTCATATACGTCATATGCATGCGCTCCACCCTGTTCTATCCCTATACCAAGTCGTAGTTCCGGTAAGAACTGCTCCAGTAGGCCGAGCTTCTCCATAAAGATGATCCCCTGCATCGGGGTCGGAGAGTTAACAGTACGTAAGAATTCGCTCGCAATACGTTCGATAGAAATACGACTTAATTGCTGGCTATGTCGGGTGATTGCTGCCATGGTTTCGGCTTCGATCATGAAATCAAGTTCGGCCGCGAGACGCACGGCACGCATCATGCGGAGCGCGTCTTCTGAGAAGCGTTCATTCGCGTCACCGACTGCCTTGAGCCGTCTCGCGGCCAAATCCTCCAAACCATCGTAGTTATCAACCAGCTCATCAGTAGAAATACGGTACGCCAAGGCGTTCACGGTAAAATCACGTCGCTGTAAGTCTTCTTCAAGTGATACTCCAAATGTCACTTCATCGGGTCGTCTTGCGTCACTGTAGCCACTCTCAGTTCTATACGGAGTTACTTCGATAACCTTTAGAGAATCATGTTCAGATTCTGTTTTTATACCGACGGTACCGTAATCATTATTAGCATAATGTTCTGGAAATAGTGCTTGAATCTCTTCAGGGGTAGCGTTGGTGGTCAGGTCCCAATCCTTTGGGATTTTGCCGAGTAAGAGGTCGCGAGTGCAGCCGCCGACCACATATGCTTCAAAACCCTTGTCTTCCAGGGTTTTTGCGACTTGTCTCACTTCAATTGGAATATTTTGTGGGGTGATCATGTGCTTTTGTATTTTAGCAAGATTGTGGTCACAAATCACTAAGTATATTCAAACACTTCGTGTTGAATCTACTAAGTGTTTGCGACCCCGGCTCGACGGCATTTTGCTTTAAGATCTAAGCAAAATGCATGTCTACGCCTTGCACATTGGCACGAAAGTGACGCAGGTCACTTTCTAAATGAAAATCAGCACCCTGGTGCTGATTTTCATTTACCAATGTGCACCTGCCAGGACTCGAACCCAGAACGACTGATCCGAAGTCAGTTGTGATATCCATTTCACCACAGGTGCGTGTGTGGCACAGCGGTTGTATCGCTGAGTGGCACTATCATACGGTGGATATGACTATTTGGCAATGGTTTTATCGCAGTAATCACCGTCGCAGCAGAATCTTACTTGCCCAGACCAGTGAGGCAGCGCCAATAACAGAGAAAGAAGCCATGACGTAAAATACAGCATCAAAACTAAAGACCGCTGCAATGTAGCTGCCAACTGCTGCGGTGATCGCTGCGCTGAAATCGGCAATGGTCTGGTACGCGCTCCACTCAAAACCCTCTTTCCCCTCATCAATTGACCTTGTGAATACTGCATACCAGGTTGGGTACGATGCTGCAGATAGAAGACCAAAAATGAATTGGACAGCGTAAAGCTCGAGTACTGTATCGATCATGCTGTAGAGAAGCGCAATAATTGCAAAGCCAAACGTGGCAATGAGTAGAATGATCATGTCATCCTTCTGCCCTTTCCATCGATCGATCAAGATGCCGATCGGTAATTGTCCAACACTACGAGTAACAAGGTAGACAGCTGTCGCAACACCAACTGTTTCAATTGTCGCCCCCTGAATGAAATCTGTGATAAACAACGCAAATATAGGTGTGATCAAGCCGAGACCGCCAATAATGAAGAAGTCAGAAACAATAAACAGCCTGATGACGGGGTTAATTTCCCGTAAATTGAAAAGTGATGGGGTGCTTTGCATAGTACGAAAATGATACCACGGAGATTTGTGAATTGTACAAATCGAACATATGAATATAGTATATAATATACATACATTATGGTTCGAAATCAGGAGAAATACGATCAAGCGCTGCAATTACGTAAGCGCGGTTTTACTCTACAAGAGATAGCAAAGTACTGCGATATCTCTAAGTCTACTGCCTCAAAATGGTTGCAAAATAAGGCTTTTTCGGATCATGTTACTAAGCAAAATAGGAAACGCGCCGGTGCTGATAATGCCAAGCGACTACAATTAGTGAACAAAGCTCGTGGTGGAGAACGCAAGGCTCGCTACGCCGAAGCTGCGCGTTCCGCTGCAGTCGAGTATAAGCACTACAAAAAGGATCCACTTTTCATGGCTGGACTAACGGTGTACCTATCTATCGGAGATACGAAGGATCAGCGGTCCATTCGTCTCTCGAGTGCGAGAATGCCAGCACATGCTGTGTTCGTACGGTTTGCTAGAGAATATTTAGGTATAGAAAAGAGTAGGGTCCACATCTGGCTACAGCTCTATCATGGTCAAAGTGAAGAGGTGTGCATGAAGAAGTGGCGTACTGTCACCACGCTTCCCTACAGTCAGTTTTATAAAAATCAGGTTATTAACTCCACTGCCTCTAAGAAAACATTGCATTATGGCGTTGGAAATACTATAATCGGCAGCACAGTTTTAAAGCGTAAGCTCACTGAGTGGGTAAAGCTTGCAGAAAAAGAACTGATAAAATAACGATGCGGCCATGGTTAAGTGGTATAACGTGGCCTTGCCAAGGCTAAGTCGGGAGTTCGATTCTCCCTGGCCGCACCATAATTGTTCTATGTGAAAAGCACCTGCATCGCAGGTGCTTTTCACATGTGGGTAACTGTGGATAAATGAGTGGATATGGGGATAAAGGACAATCCACAGGTCTATCTTCCTAATGTCTTTTATTAAAGACTGTTATAATTAAAGCCATACAAGTATGTGAAATGTGTTTACTACGTTTCACGTGAAACAGTTTGACATAGTTACACATGAAACAAGGAGATAAGCGAGGAGCAAGGAATCAGATCGGTGCATATGGAGAGAAACTCGCTGAGAATTACCTTTTAAAAAGAGGCTTTGCTATTTTGGATACAAATTATCTTAAAAAATGGGGTGAAATTGATATTGTTGCACGTGAAACTGGTGAAAATGGTATGACTGTAAGGTTTGTTGAGGTAAAAACAGTTTCATATGAAACAATGTCTGCACTACAGGCAGCTATTTCACGTGGAACGTGGCGTCCGGAAGAAAATGTGCATCCTAGGAAGATTCAGCGCATAAATCGAGCGATTGAGAGTTGGGTCATGGAACATGAGTATGGTGGCGACTGGGAAATCGACGTTATTTCGGTTCGAATTGTTCCACGTGAAAAATACGGTACTATAAAATACATTCCAAACATTATTTTGTAGTTGCGTTTCATGTGTAACGCGTGATCACTAGCTATAATTTTTTGCAGCGTGCGTGCTGCTTGGGCATTTCACATGAAACACTGTACGAGTGTTCCACGTGAAACGTATTTTGACTGCATGCTAGAATATTGTCTGTATGAAACAAGTACTAATTCTTTCAGAATCAGTGATCACTGAAGCATTGACCAATTTGTCTGACTGGCGCCTCGAAGACGGTAAGCTTATGGCAGAGTTTACACTGCCGGATTTTGACACTGCAATTGAGCTTGTGAACAAAGTAGCAGCAGTTTCACGTGAAATGGACCATCATCCACTTATGACCAATGTGTATAATCGTTTGCTTTTCTCATTATCCACGCATGGGGTGGGAGATAGAGTGACTCAGCTTGATCTTGATCTAGCACATCGAATCTCTCTGCTGATCAATGAGGATATCACGCAGTAGCACACTCGCATTTTTTGAGAAAGAATGATATATTTTGCGAACTTTGATCACGTTTGTGATTAAGTCGAGTGATTCGCGTCTTGTGTTAGTGCAGAGTCGCGAGGGTGTAAACAGAAGTTTTCACCCCTCGTTCGCAGCTTAAATAAAAGTAAACTTTTATTTACCTGCTCACTCGGGGTGTAGCATAATGGTAGTGTACACGGTTTGGGACCGTGTGGCCCGGGTTCGATTCCCGGCTCCCCGACATACTGTCTATGATCACGTACGGCCGGCGCCGAAGGCGCCGGCCGTTTGTGTTAGGATACTGTCTATGATCACGTACTTTTTTCGCACGTTAAAGGATGCTGAATTTAAGGAAATCAGCGAACTCCGCAATGGAGTATGGATACATGCGGAAAGTCCCTCTGAAGCAGAACTGCTAGATTTGGCGAAACGATTAGAGCTCGATGTGGCCATCTTGGAGGATGCGCGGGACTTCTTCGAAGTCCCGCGCCTCGAGCGCTCACACGGCGTTACGTACTTCTTTACTCGCTATCCGTATAACGAACCAACTGAAGATATCGATACGGCCCCGCTGCTTATCGTGATGGGGGAGACGTTTGTGCTGACGATCACGCTGCGGCCAGTTCCGCAGTTTGATGCTATTTTAAAGGGTAAAATCGAAGTGCATACGACCCAGAAGACCAAGTTATTCATTCAGCTTATGGAAGTTATCACGCTTTCGTTTGAGCGGCAGCTTATTTCACTACGTCGAGCAGTGCATAAGGATCGGGCAGAACTCCGTGCGATCGGTAACAAAGAGATCGTGCGATTTGTAAACTATGAGCATCGGCTCAACGATATGGTAGCCGCGCTTTTGCCGACCAACGTGGCCTTGCAGCAAGTGATGCACGGACAGTATTTTACGATTCGTGAGGAAGATAAAGAGTTAATGGACGACCTCCGTATCGACAATGTGCAGGCAGTTGATTCGGCTCGAACACTTCTAAAGACCCTGCAGAATGTCCGCTCAGCTTCTGAGGCAATTCTGACCAACAATTTGAACAACCGCATTAAGACACTCACAGTATTGACTATCTTGCTCACGGTACCGACGATCGTCTCGTCACTCTTTGGGATGAACGTGCCGTTGCCACTTGCAGAACAGCCGTATGCGTTTGAAGTGGTGCTGCTCGTCGTGGCAGTATTGGTGGCTGGGGGAGTGTGGTACTTTAAGAAACATGAGTGGTTCTGATATGAAGCAGCAAATTTTCTATATTCACGGGGGTGACGCGTTTACAAACTACGATGATTTTCTGCAGTTCTTGCGTGATATACCAGTGCGCGACCTGCCGGGAGTAGAATCAAAGCCGTTTTGGAGCAAGACAATCTGGGAGGAATTGACCGCTGAGGGCTATGAGGTGTTTGCGCCAAGTATGCCAAATAAGCTCAACGCCAAGTATGAAGAGTGGAAGATCTGGTTCGAGCGACACTTTGAATATCTGCGCGATGATGTGATCTTGGTGGGGTGGTCGCTCGGTGGGTACTTTTTCGCCAAGTACCTGGCTGAGAATGAAACACCGTTTAGGATCAAGGCGCTATTTCTATTAGCACCCTTGTTTGAGAACGAAGCGGCTGAAGGTGATGGTGATGATGGGGGAGATTTTGCCTTCGATACTAGCTTGGCCGGGAACTTGTCTAAACAAGCGCCTAAAATATACCTCTTTCACTCTAAAGACGATCCGATTGTGCCATATCGACACTCGGAAAAGTTTGCGGCGGCGCTCCCAGACGCTGAATTTATTACGTTTGAAGACAAAAACCACTTTTTGATTGAGGAGTTTCCGGAACTTTTGGTGAAGATTAAGGAATTGGGCTAGAAAAAGGCGAAAAGTCAATTTTGGCTGTACTTTGCGTAGGGTGGGGCAACAGCGGGGATTTTCCGGAGGAAAATCCCCGCATAACTAACTATTTCAGTGCTTAAACACCGGCACCGATTTCGAGCGTCCGCGGGGGATCAGTGCCTAAGTTGCTCTGTGAACATCGGAGCGTGTGAGAAATTGGTGTCGGTGTTGCTGTGCGACATATATCCCTGAAAGAAAGTGCTGTTTGCTCCGTCTACGTATATAATGGTCCATACATGGCAGGGAAGAAACCGACTGACAACGTAAAAGACCAGGAAGCACGTTTTTTGAAAGCTTTCGATGAGTATCATGACGCACTCTTTCGCCATGCGTATATGCGAGTGAGTAATCGTGAGAAAGCGATCGATCTCGTTCACGATACGTACACCAAGGTCTGGTCGTACATTCGCGACGGTTATGAGATCGAATCATTTCGGCCGTTTTTATACAAAGTGCTCAACAACAAGATCGTTGATGAGTACCGCCGGAAGAAAGAAGCTTCTCTTGATGCGATGCTTGAGAAGGAAGGAGTAGATGAGGGCACGTTTGACGAACTGACAGAAAGTTCGGTAGAGGTACTCGCGGCTACCATCGACGGGCGCAAGGCCTTTGAACTCCTTGAAGAACTACCTGATCAGTATAAAGAAGTGATCATATATCGCTTCGTCGATCAGCTAGGGCCAAAGGAGATCAGTGAGTTGATCGAAGAAACGGAAAACGTGATCTCGGTTCGACTCCATCGAGGACTGAAGTTGCTCCGACAAATGATCGAAGCGGGCGATGAATACGCCGAAGAACGTCGCAAAGCTGCGGCAAAACGAAACCAAACCAAATGAAACGATTCAGCGAACAACTACATAAAGAAGCACAAAAGTCTGTAAAGCTGCAGGCTGCTGAGCGTGATGAGCTGCGAGAGCGGTTGGTTTCCTATATGGAGTATCATCCATTGCCAGCAGCAATGAAGGCTTCAAAGCAAAAGCAAATAATGCCGGAAAGTCTCAAGACCGAAGCGTTTGCAACATTTTCAATACCGTTTAGTGCTATTTTTAAATCTTCAGCTTTTGCTGCAGTTGTTTTGCTGGTTGTGGTGCCGATGATGGCTGAGAAAGCAGTGCCTGGTGACACATTGTACGCAATTAAAGTGCAGACTGAAGAACTACGCAGCACGCTGACGTTTGATGGCTACCAGAAAGTCGAGTGGGAAACCGAGCGGCTCAATCGTCGTATTGCAGAAGCACGTCTCTTGGCGAGTGAAGGTCGTTTGACCGAAGAAGTAGAAGCTGAAGTGGCTGAAGCAGTGCGCACTCACTCTGAAAATGCCAAGCGTGAGATCGCAGAGCTTTCAACCGAGGATGCTGACGAGGCTACTTTGGCTACCATTGCGCTTGATACAACACTTGAAGCACAGTCGACTGCGTATAAGGGAGAGGAAGACGCGGCCGGCGCAGATGAGGCTATTGCAAAGCCGGTGAACTTGATCGCAGCTGCGCTCGATGAATCACGCACCGCGCCGGCCGCATCTTCATCGCTACCGGCTTACGATAAGCTGATGGCTCGCGTGGAGATCAATACTACTCGCGTGTATGAACTCCTTTCCTCACTGCGTGAAGTAGCGCCTGAGGAGCAACTTACTGATGTTGTGCGCCGGATTGAAGACCTTGAACGTACTATCAAAGCAGCTACAATCGAACGTGAAAATGACGAGACTGTCGCTCGTGAACACTTAGTAGATGCATTGCAGCGTACTCAGAAGTTGATCGTGTACATGACTGAGATCGAAGTAGTAGAAACAGTCGATATCGAAACATTGGTACCGGTGGTGTTGACTGAGGAGGAAGAAGTAGCTCAGATCGAGGCTTGGACAGTTGAGGTTGCTGCTTTACAGGTAGAGATTGATACTCTGGCAGAGCTGGTCACTACTGAAGCAGTCCTTGAGAAAGTTGCGGTGGCATCTTCGACACTCGGTGAGCTATCTGAGCAGATGGCTTCTTCAACCGAGGAATATAGTTCATTCAAGCGCTATGCTACTGAAGCATTGGCTCTTGGAGCTGATACTATTGCTCTTCTTGAGCGTGAACTTGGCTCAATCGAACTGCCTCCGCTTGAAGAAGACAAGGCTACTACCACTGATGAGGTAGCAAGTTCTACTGAAAAAGTGATTATTGAAGAAGAGATCGCAACTGGTACAGAGCCTGTGGTGGTTGAAGAAACAGCGACTGGTACCGCGATCAGCAGCGAAGAGACGACAGTTGACACTGAAGTGTAATCGCGTATATTTACTTTTATGACAACACAGACAGCAGTCCTCCGAGTTGAAAATCAGTCATGGTTTTTCTTCTTTATGCTCGCACTCGGCGGGGTTAGTTGGACTGTGTTATAAAATCATTCTCCAGACTAGCGGCCCGCTCGAAGAGCGGGCCGCTTTTGTTTAGGGGTGTTGGCCGGTGAGAATATTGAAGTCCTTCAATGTTCTCACCGGCCCATACGGACCGGAACATCATTCGCTGCAGGGCCACGCTGGAAGCCTGCATTTGTTCATTCACAACTCATGGGAGAAACTCATGGAATACATCGGTACGGCTGATGAGGCCTATGTGGTTTTCGATGCTGGTCCGGCTCGTGGTCTAGAAACAGTGTTCGATATGTATCCTGGTCTCAGCAATGTGACCGGGCTGCAGTACTATCCGCTTCGCACGCACGTGCTGTCGCGGCCGGTTGACTACAATCGTCTTAGTCCGCTGGTGCGTGCGATCTACCATGATCTCATTGCACACTTTGCGGCAACTGGTACGCCAGTTGCTGGAGCAGATCATATTGTCTGGAGCGACGAGGTCGGGGCGGTGTTTGCACAACATCCAGGACTCGATCTTTGTCCGTTCCAGTTCACTCCGAAGATGCGAGTCATTCGGGATGATCCTCGGTGGTTGGAAGTAGTATCGCTGTACGAGCATAAGGGCCGCTTGGCTGACTTATGGCAAGGACAGGGATTTACACCACCATCGGTAGCGGTCTACGGTCAGTCTCGCAAAGAGGCTGCGCTAGACGCGTCTGCTGTCTGGGAATACCTAGGAAAACGTCCTGGTCGGCTCAAGCTGGCCTACGGTGCTTCCGGCGACCAACAGCCAAAGTTTAGGGCTTTGTCGCAGCTGAAGAAGCTACTCAAGGATCTGGCTTGGCAAGATGTCGACTTTGTCATCCAACGCGATGTTGGGCAAGTAGAGATCAGTGTGAACTATTACATTGATGGAGCAGGCAAGCTCTACTGCTTGTTTACCACCCTGCAGCAGATCGAAGACTCGAAGCATGTCGGTAACATCGAAGACTACACCTACGAGCACGCCGCTCGCGCGATCACCGACGTGATGGCACGAGACGCACTTGATCGCGGGATGAAAGGCTTCTTCGGCTTTGACTTGATGGTCGATCGCAGGACTGGTCGGGTTTGGGTCATCGAGTGCAATGCTCGCGTGACTGCTCCGGTCTACGGCTGGATCTTGGCTCGGAAGCACGGTGTAGCACGCTTTGGTGTCGCAACGGTCAAGGGTGTCCAAGGGAACACTATCGTTGACGCCCTTCATCCAAGCCTCTGGTATTCCAAGACGCAAGGGAAGGGGATAATCGTCTTCAACCCTGGCCCGATTCCGCTTGGTGAATACCAAGGGGCCGCCTTAGCTCCAACGCAGGAAGGAGTCATTAAGCTGCTCGCTGACGCAAAACAGACTGCGACTGCTCCGATTGCACGGGTGTCGTTTGCCTAATGATGGGCGGGCCACAAGTGGCCCGCCCGTATTCACCACTTCTCCCCTAGAGTTTTTACCAAGACAGGTTCGCCTGTCTTCAGTCCTTAGTCTGGAAACTAGTTTTGCACGTGTTTCTCGGCTGAGATCTGAACAATACATTTATAATCAATACTTATGAGAGCAAAGATACTAACGATCCAGTTTCGGGTTAATCCCGCATCGGTTGCCCAAGAGCAAGCGTCTATTCAGCGTGAAGCTGGAGTGTATGCTGAGATCGACTTTATAAGTGCACTTGATGAGTCAATCAACTGGAATGATCCAGCGACACTGATGATCCCATATCAAGGCCTTATTTTAGGCGGTTCTGGAGAATTCGATTTTGATGGCAATCGCGCTGCTGATGACCCGGCTCGGACCACTTCATATGATTTTCTTGAACGTTTGCGACCGCTGTTTGCCTTTCTTTTTGAACATGATCTGCCGACTTTAGGTATTTGCTACGGGCATCAGTTGCTTGGTGCATTTGCTGGTGCGCAAGTGAAGTACGATGAGACACAGAAGAAAAGCTGCTCGCATGAGATCAAATTGATGATCAATAAGCACGACTATTTCTTGTTCTCGGACTTGCCAGATTCATTCCAGGCACACTACGGCCACAAGGATGCGCTGGATCGTGTGCCGGAAGGAGCGGTGCTCTTAATGAATGGTGGCGATGAGTGTAAG
Source organism: Candidatus Nomurabacteria bacterium (assembly GCA_020632075.1). Lineage (NCBI taxonomy): Bacteria > Candidatus Nomuraibacteriota > Candidatus Nomurabacteria bacterium. Next base: position 856,806 of record JACKGH010000001.1, read on the forward strand.
GTTTCAGCCCTGAAGTATAAGAATAATATCTACACCACGCAGTTTCATCCAGAACTTACGTTTGAGGACATGGCAGAACGGATCAAGAATTCACCGGGCTACTTGCCGGAAGGGGTGTTGGCGGAAGAGGTATTCAAGGATGATCCAAATTCAAATAAGATCTTGCAGAACTTCGGTAAGTTTGTGGCTCTGCAAGTAGAAGGACCAGTAACGGAGCCAGTGGCTTCATAACGCATAACCATGACATCCGCACGTAACATCTGGTGGTGGCAAAACAAAGCTGTTTGCACAGCGAGTTTTGCTTGGTGATGTCATATGTATCGTTTAGTAAACCCCGCTGTGTAAATGCACAGCGGGGTTTGTTCTTTCTACATCCATTCTCAAGGAGAATACAAATGGTGTCATACAAAGAGTTTCTGGCCAAGTTCACCTTCAAGCCAGAGCGGGCATTTATGGTTGGCGTAGAGCGCGAGTGCTTCTTGCGTCAGGTCGGGTCTGGGATCATCCAGGATCAGGCAGCGGCTGTGCATGCGCTCATGGAGGCAAGTCCATATGCAAGGCACTTTAGTCCCGAACTGTCGGCTTGTCAGTACGAGTATAAGACGGATCCACTGGCGATCAGTGATCTCGGTGAGCAGCTGGAACTGCTTGAAGCAACGCTTCAACAGCAGCTGGCAGAGATCGGCCTATACGGGGATTTCACTGAGGTGGCAGAAGAAACCATGCCACTGACGGTGTATCCGAACTCGCGGTATCTGAAGATCGTGGACACGCTGCCGACTGAAGTGCTCAGTGCGGCCTGCCGTGTCGCGGGGACGCATGTGCATGTCGGTATGCCTAATCTGGCTACCGCGATCATGATTTACAATCATATTCGTGATCGAGTGAGGCAGCTTCGTGAGCTCGGAGATCACTCAAATGGCGCTCGGTTGCGTCTCTATGAAGTCGTGGCGCCACAGTTCGATCCGCCGTTGGTTGCAGGAGAACGTGGACTGTACAAACTTGCGCTTGAGCGTGGGTTTGCTCAAAACCCACGTGATTGGTGGTCGGAGATGCGAATCACTATCTACGGTACGATCGAGTTTCGGTCGTTTGGAAGTACACCATCGGTGCCTGAGATCGAGAAGTGGGCGCGGTTTTGCCGCCAGTTGTGTCTCGACGCACGTGAATCAATCTCTCGAGAGTTGAATAGGGGATGGTGCTGGGGCATCTGACCAGTGGACGCGAGCTTTGCTCGCGTCCTTTTTTATGCAAAGAGAAAAGCCGCTTCGGTCCCACCCGAGCGGCTCTCCCCAACAGAATTTGGGAATAATGCATTAATCCATAAAAGAACGTTTCCACCCCGACAAGACATGTCAGTATTTTGCTGCCGAGGGAACGAACATCATACGGCTCTTCTGGTGGCTTGAAAAGTGAAGGGCTGTGAATAGTGCAATATTTGCTCAAATGTCAGAGTTTGGTAGGGTAGGAACATACTAATGTAAAGATTTTAGGCATGTTTGATCAACTTTCGGCTACCGCCATTACATCCTTTTTGCCAGAAATGATGTATGACCTCCCGTACTTTGGGGAGACTGATATTCGTTTATTTGTAGCGTCAGGGCTGACTTTTGTAACACTAACGGTACTGTTTTGGGTGATCAGGCAGGTGGTGTTGGTGCGAGCGAAGCATTTAGCGCAAAAGACAACGGGTTCGTTTGACGACACGATCGTGCGCGCAGTAGAGGGTATTCGGGCATGGGTGTACACGCTAGTAGCGCTCTACGCCGCTTTGCAGTACTTCACGTTGCCAGAAATGCTCGACAAGGTCTTCATGGGCGTGTTCATTTTTGCGCTTGTTTGGCAGGCAATCGAAGCTGCCATGGTGTTTCTTGAGTACTTTGTTTCCACGTTTCTTGAAAAAGATGAAGATGGTGATGGAGTGGTAGATCCAAACGCAGCCACAGCTTCGCATATGGTAACGCTCATTGCTCGCATCGTGCTTTGGGCACTTGGCATCTTGTTTGTGCTCTCAAACCTCGGAATCGAAGTGACATCCCTTCTCGCTGGACTTGGGATCGGTGGCATCGCGGTGGCGTTTGCGCTCCAGGGCGTACTGAGTGACCTGTTTGCATCGTTCTCGCTCTATTTCGATAAGCCATTCCGGATCGGCGACTTTATTGTGATCGGTACTGACAAGGGAACGGTAGAAAAGATCGGTATTAAAAGTACTCGTATTCGCACCTTACAAGGTGAAGAGTTAGTGGTTTCAAATGCGGAGCTGACGACTGCTCGGGTACAGAATTTCAAGAAGATGCAAGAGCGACGCATTTCAACGCAGTTTGGGATCACCTATGAAACACCGCAGGAACGCGTGAAGGAAGTACCGGGGATTGTGCAGCGTATCTTCGAGGCACAGCCGAAGGCGCGACTGGATCGGGTACATTTTGCGAGCTTCGGCGACTCAGCGCTGATCTTTGAGCTGGTGTATTACGTAGAATCGTCTGACTACACTGAATTCATGGATATTCAGCAGGCGTTTAATTTTGACTTGATGGAGCGTTTTGCGGAACTTGGTATCGACTTTGCGTATCCAACACAGACGATCTACACCAAGGCGGTTGGGTAGAGGAATTGTGTGAAGCGCCCGAACTACACTCAGGGAATTAGCGACTATGCACGGGAGGGTTTGGCTGGGGCGCGCAAGGAGCGTAATGAGTCGAGTGTAGTTCGGGCGCTTTTTTGTTACCTTGCTGCCTGCTGCAACAAAGTCAGTAGAAATGGCGACAAGGTTTCAGCAAAGATCTCTGCGCGGTAGCTGAGGTTGCCGCCGAGGTTCTGCGCTAGACTAAAGCCGGTTTCTTGCTGAATGGTGCGTTCAATATGTGAGAGCGTGATAGCTCGTAAGCTGCCAGCCCCATCAGCTTTATCGTTGCCACGAGTTACGATGATACCGATCACCGCGCCGTCTGCATTGAGCACTGGGCCGCCAGATGCGCCTTCTGCGCCGACCTCGCTACCACGGATAGCGATCACATCAGCGTAGTTAGAGCCAAACGTATAGAGTTCAGAAATAGTGGTGGTGGCGCGCTTCGGAATAAGATCGACACTCGCACCACGTTCGATCAGGTCGTGGGCAGGGTAGCCCGCTGCCAGCACGGGTTGCTCACGCATGGCGAGAGAAAGCAGGTTGCTGTCGAAATCGAGTGCAGGGAAGCGTGCTGGCAGCGGGCTATTATCAATAGTGTCGTTCACGTAGAGTAGCGCGTAATCTCGCTCGCCAGTTCCCATCGGCACGTTGTCATTCACGACAGAGGCATTTTCTTGCACCCAGGCTGGTGGTAGATAGAGTAGTTCTGCGGTGTAGCGTGGGGCGGCTGGATTGCCGTTGCGGATCACACAATCAGTGGTACCTGTTTCTTCTGTTTGTTCCATCAACAAGAATTGAGCAACATGAGCATTGGTCATAATGACACCGTCTGGATCAATGAAAAAACCTGTTCCCGTAGTAGTGCGAATGTATGTGTCGGTCGTGAAGGTACAAAATATATTTACGATTGCTTCAAGTGGCTCGCGGGTCGTGGCACCAGAAAGGCTGGCTGCCGCACCAAGGGCAGCTTGCTGATAGTCAGCGCTTTGGAGCAAGATATCAGGGATCAGCTGTCCGATCCGGCTTGGAAGAGAGGCAAGCCCAGTGGGCACTTCGGCTGGAGTTGATACGATCACGGTCTCTTCTGGGGTGACAAACCATGACTCGACCGCAACAGCGAGAGCGTTCGTAATGGTCATGTAGCCAGCCAGGATGGTTACGAGTACATCGGTGAGAAAGTGCATGGTGATTTCAGTATAGCACTTAGCGTTTTCAGTGCAGACCAAAACGTGAAAGAATTGGGGAAAGTATTGACAAAAATATTTTTAGTAGTTTAATGTCTCATGAGTGGCAAAAAAGTGCAGAAACAGGTTGAAAAACAAAGCTGGTTTGCGCTATAGTCACGGTAATGCCAGCCACTTGACCGGCAGTGTTCATTTTTGAAATGTAGTAATGGGGAGAAGAAAATGTCTTCGGAAGAAAACAGTGCCCAAATGGGGGCCACGGTACACCAAAGGGATTTCGAGAGTCGCCGCCATCAGTTCCAGCAGCAACAGGGGGTGCCGAAAGATCACATCACCTGTGTCCAGGCGTCCCAGTTCGCGGTTGACTATGGTGATATCACCGACGAGGACCCGAATGTGCCCAGCGATAACTGATACGGGCAGATGATCTACTAGCCGGCAAGCGCACCCAACGTTTGCCGGCAATAATTTTGCCTCAAAAAAACTTGACAAATATTTTGAAGTGTGTATAATATTGCACAGTTAGTTCATTCCAGTTTCTGGGAGTGCGCTTAGAAGACGAGTTAGAGAACTAACTTGCTCCGGAATCGACCCTGCGCTTGCGCTGTCGAATTCGTCAATAGCTGCACCCCATCGGTTTGGAAGGTAGAGTGCTCAGCTCAGCGACCCATTTTTGGGTACCGCCCGCGTAGTTTACGTCCGACGCCTCCTGCGATCAGAAGATGTGGAACATCTTCAAGAGCGCGGTCGAGTGCACGGCGTATCCGTGTGAAATTTTCACCCCTACGTGTTGAGCCTCCCTTCCTCCAAATAAAGCCCGTCTCTTACGAGATCGGGCTTTTTCTTATTTCGAGCGGAGAATATAGATGTAAAACGGAATGGTGCTGAGTAAGAACAGAGCACTAATTGCGAAAAAAGCGTATTGATATGACGTTTGTTCGATCGTAAGACCAAGCAGGAACGTAAGTATACCGCTGAATACATTTTTAAACTGTCCTTGGACTGAGAGAAGGGTAGCTTTGATCTTGCTCATAGTACGTGAAATAAACCAATACTCAATGGACTTGTCTGTGCAGAAGCGAGAATTCTACTCTACATATTGAGTACAATGAACAGATGATATGGAAGCGAATGGGGAAGTGGCTTTTCTATGTCTTGGCCGCGTGGTTGGTAGTGTATGTGATTTTGGTGATCGTCTTTCGACCATCGCATGATCGTGATTGGGAGCTCGGGCATGAGCAGCTGCCGCATATCATCTACAGTGCGACTAGCTCGCTCGTGACCATTGAAAACTACCGCAATTTTGAATGGACTGATGTCATGGCGGCTGCGGTGCGGTACGAAACGCGTACGTTTGACCTAGATCAGATCACTGGCGTTGATGTGTTCATCTCGCACTTTGATGATTTTGAAGGGTTGGCGCACATTTTCTTGAGTTTTGGATTTGCTGATAGCGAGCCGGTGGTGGTCTCGCTTGAGACACGCCGGGAGTTTGATGAGTCATTCTCGCCGCTTCTGGGTATTTTGCGACAGTTTGAGATCATCTACGTGGTTGGCTCGGAAGCAGACATTGCTGGTGTGCGTACAGGCCACCGTGGTGAGCGGGTGTATTTGTATCCGACCAAGGCGACCCCAGAGCAGGCGCGTGATCTGTTCAATGAACTGGCGGCAGACATAGACGATGTGTATGTGCAGCCGCGTATGTACAACACGCTCACACATAACTGTACCAATGAACTCACTCGACCAGTGGAACGGATCTCAGAGGTTGATTTTCCGATCACGTGGAAGACGGTGTTACCTGGGTACTTTGATGAGATATTGTACGAAATGGAGCTGATCGATACATCAGCCTCATTTGTGGATGTGAAGCGACACAGCTTGCTCAATAATGACGAGTTGGATGAAAGTTCTCCGACCTACAGTGCGGATATGCGCTTGCAGATTACTGGTGTAAACAAAGACCAGTAGAGTTATGTGGTGGAAAAAGTTACAAAAGCACAAGTATGTAGCCGGCACGGTCGAAGCAAGTGCGACGGTGTATCAGGAGTTTCAGAAGCGCCGCCGACAGCTTATCCGCATGTCATTGTTGTCGGCGGCGCTGACCTTCGCCAGTCTTGGGATCGTTGGCCTGCAGCTGTTCTATCCATTTCATCTTTTTCTTGGCATCGGCTTATACATCATCTCTTTTGTGCCATTTATTCGCCGTGTATATCTCAGCCGTGATACCTGGCGCAAGTATCACGCCTACAAGCTCACTAAGAATTTTGTAAAGAAGGAGCGCCGACGTTTTGTGTTTGCGGTACTTATTTTCATTGCTATTGCGATTTTCTTCTGGCTTCGTCCGGTCGATAAGCAGCCATTTGATGGTATGACAAATGAGCAGATCGTGGCGCTGGTGGAAGACGATCTCTATCGTTCCGTAACCGCCATGGACTACCTTGAGACAAGTGGTAATGAGCTGTTGGAAGTACTCGCTCGCAATGATGCAGACAGCAATCAAACCGAAGACATTGACCTGGCCTTTGCCACTTTTCTAGACGCGGTCGCATACTCCGAATCACTTACCGAAACTCATCGGTACTTTGCCGGTATTCCGTATGCAGAATGGGGAACACGAGTTGAATCCTTCTTGATCGCCAACAGTCTCTACGCAAAGAAGTACGAATTGATCCAGCGCATTATGATCTCGGTATCGGGGAGTGACTTCAAAAAGACCGCACTCAATCAGTACGTACCAGCCTTCGATCGAGCAAATATCTACAACGAAATGGTGGTTCGTTACTTTGAACCAAAGACCCGAGTGCGTCTGGTTGGAGGGTATTTGTATCAGCAGCTGTTTGTCACCGATCGCAGCAATGCTGACTTGGCATACATGCTTCTTCGAGATAAGGCGGCGGGAAGTTTTGACTATCTCCGTAGCAATGCCTTTTCATCAGTCCTGCATGCGCCTGAGGTGCTGACTGACAACGCTGAACGACGTATGTTTGAAGCGTGGTTCCCGGTGCAGAAGGGAGTGGCGACCGCAATGGGTCGGGCGATCCTTTCTACCCGCGGAAAAGAAGGATTGATCACGCCAGAGCAGGCGATCGCAATGAGTGAGCAGATGTTGCCGGGCGATATTATGTTGCAACGGCGTAATTGGCACGTGAGTAATGTCGGTATCCCTGGCTTCTGGACGCACTCAGCGCTCTACACCGGCACGCTTGAAGAGATGGATGAGTACTTTGCTTCAGAGTTTCCGTACGAGGGATATGAAAGTATGTCTGCCTACATGGCAGCTGAAACGCCAGTTGCGTATGCTGCATTCACAGAGGTTGCTGCGGCGGGTGAGTCGCCAAGCGTGATCGAAGCGATCGAGCCTGGTGTGGTCGCGCAGACGATCGTGAAGTCTGCCGATGCCGACTTTGTAGTAGTGTTGCGCCCTGAGCTTGCCAAACAAGACAAAATGCTGGCGCTTATGAAGGCGTTTGCAAACGCTGGCAAGCCGTACGATTTTAACTTTGATTTCAACACCCGAGACGCACTCGTCTGTTCAGAGCTAGTCTATGACGCATACTACGAGCGTTTGCCAGAAAAGAATGGGCTGCATATGGAGACATCGTTGGTAAATGGTCGACCGATCGTTTCACCGTTAGATATTGCGACTAAGTACGTGGCTGAGCGAAATACCGAAGAACAGGAGCTGCGCTTTGTGTACTTCATTGGTAGCAGTGAAGACACTAAGGAAGCTTTCATGCTTACAGAATCAGACTTCGTTGATAGTCTTGAATGGAGTAAGTTCAGTTTCTTACAGACAGAGGTAGAATAAGATTAGAAAGTATAGACAAATAAAAATATAGTTGTATAATATTTACGTCTACAACGTAGTTCTTATGGGGAGGTAGACATGTACATCTGGAGCGAAAGTGAGAAAAGACTTGTGCTGGTAACGCCAGTCGATGTGTACCAGGCAACTTTGATGGCCTGGGGTCTCGGGATGATGTTCTGGACCAGCTATCGCGCTGCTGCGCTCATCAATCAGCACAGTTGAAGTAACCGAAAAGGCGCCGTCTTTCCAAGCGGCGCCTCGATCATATACGCCCTCGGGCGTTTTTATGTTGCAAACGGATCGTATCCTCGTTCGATATGATTCTGTAACGGCAAGAAGAGGGGGCTCGGCAGCTTGTTCCAGTCAAACCATTCCCACGCTTCACATTTTTCTGGCTCAAGGATCTCTGGTTGGCCTGATTCCCAGCCGGCAGTGAGAAGAAAAGTGAGATAGTGTTTATTTTCTTCAGTGAAGAAGTCTTCAGTGTACGCGGGTTTACGGATGTTGGTAATGGTTACGCCAGTTTCTTCCAAGGTCTCGCGCTTGGCACAATCCTCAATCGTTTCCATGAATTCCAAGTGGCCACCGGGCGGACACCAGCTGCCTGGACCGTGTGCGTTCTTCCGTTTGCCGAGGAGTACCTTGCTATCTTTTAGGATTAGTACGCCGACACCAATTCGGGGGATCTGTTCCATGTCGTGAGTATAGCAGACTACGTGATAAACGGATTTTCCATATCGAAGGTGATCAGTGGGGTTTCGTTATTGATCACGTCCTCGGGTACGTCATATTTCTCACTGTAGAGCGTGGCAACCGAGCAGAACTTGGCGTCTGTCCAATCAAAGCCGAGTTTCTCTGACACTGCTCGCACTGCCTCTTCTGATGCGCCTTCTACTTCGACAAATGGCGGGAGAAACGGCCAGGTGTCGATAGTGACCTCGACTTCATCAAGTAGCCAAAGTTCACGCTTCGTTTCTTGGTAGGCTTTGCGCTGGCAGCCGATAGTACCGAGGAAGGTTTCCGCTTCTTCGTAGCTATCGACCGTGAGACATGATTCTTTCTGGTCTTCGATATTCTCACCATCGACCACCTTTACACTCATAGTGATCTTATCGCCTTCGTCGCGCACTCGCATCCAGCCGCCAGCGATATGATTACCTTCTGGTAGATGGAAAACCGACCGGCGCTGGGTGAATTCTGGTCGCTGTAGTGTTGCATTGGCAGCCTTGAGCTTGCTGCGCATGTCATCTACATCGACATTGGCAAACGTTGCTTCGTATTCAATTTGCATAGGTTATGAGTGGTTAGACGGGTCAAATATTTCGGCTAGTTTTTTAACAGTTGGAAAGACGTTCATATTCTTTATGTCATCGTAGTCGACAAATTTTACACTCATGCATTCATCGGATGGTGTAAAGTTTAAATGCTCAACAGTTGTTTCGTAGACTGCATTCGCGACCCATAGGGTTTGGTCAATATTTTGATCAGTAATGAAGTAACTTGGGTTCTCAGAAACGGAAGTAACTGATAGGCCCATTTCCTCACCAATTTCCCGTGGCAAGTCTTCTTGGGGTGTTTTTCCCCAGTCGAGTCCACCGCCGGGGAGTTCCCAGACGCCGTTCTTCTCCTCGCAGATAAGAAATTTATCCTTTGTTTCGTTAAGAATTAAGGCCTTCACGCTAACGCGGTAGTAGCCACTTTTTAATTCGCTCATAGTATTACTATTGTGAATGAATAATAGTGCCAAGTACGCGTTGTCTCCGGCTCAGTATTCTGCCTAGTGTACCGGAAATGAAATAGAGGGCAAGTTTCACCGCTCTCCATCCCATTCACCAAGGAATTGCGCGAGATATTCTTCCATGTACTCATGTCGCTTGGCTGCGATCGCTTTGCCGGTTTTGGTGTTCATGAGGTCTTTGAGCAGCAAGAGTTTTTCATAGAAGTGGTTGAGAGTCGGAGCGGTGCTCGTTTTGTACTCTTCCTTGGACATGTGTAAGTTTGGCTTGATGGTTGGGTCATACAGCGCGCGGCCTTTGTGGCCACCGTAGTTGAAGGTGCGCGCGATACCAATGGCACCGATCGCATCGAGTCGGTCCGCGTCCTGGACGACCTCTAGCTCCGGCGAGGTCCATTTTTGTCCTTCAAGTGAGCCTTTAAATGAAATGTGTCGGACGATGTTCTCGACGTGCGTGATCACTTCCTCGGAGAGTTCGAGACTGCTCAAGAATGCGCGAGCGGTCTTTGGTCCGATCTCCTCGTCACCACCATGGAACTTTGAGTCGGCGATATCGTGGAGCAGGGCACCGAGTTCTACGACGAGCGTGTCTACATCAGACTCTTCCTTGGCAATGTGCTGTGCGTTCTTCCAAACCCTGTAAATATGCCACCAGTCATGTCCGCCCTCGGCTTCGGCGAGGGTTTCTTGTACGTACTTAGCAGTTTGGTCGATGATAGTTTGATTGTGCATTGATTGAGTATAGCAGGTTGGGAATTTAATGAATTACAGCGTTGCCCAGCTTGATCTTATCCAAGTGAATTGAAATAGTGATCGATCTCTTTAAAACTACTTAGAACAACTAATTTGTCCTGATATGCCGCTGCGGCATCCATTTGCGTGTCGTGTCTGTTCTGCCGCCATCTATCAAAAATCACCTTAGTATGTAACAGGTCTTTCCACCAACTTACTTCTGGATGCCTATCTTTGCCTTTGAACACCCGCACAACATGACTAAGCAGGCGTTTCAGGATTGGTCGCTGAATCAGTACTACTGCATCAGCTTTTTCTGCTATCAATGGCTGAATTTTTGAATGAGTACCATCCACGACCCACTCCTCATTTTCTGAGAGAAAATCAGAGACCGCCTTACGTGTCCTTTCTTTGATTTGTTGTTTTTTCTCTTCAGTGCAGCCATTAACTAAGCAGTCGTGGCCACCGTTCTCAAACCACAATCGATCTAGTTCAAGCCTAGGGACACTACATTTTTGAGCGATCTTTCTTGTCAGTGTACTTTTGCCACTGCCCATTTGACCGATCACAATTATTCGCATCTTTCGATTGTAGCAAATTATCGAAAGATTGAAGCGCCAAATGAGGTGCGTGAATTGTGAGTATGCTATTCAACGATGATTTAATTTATTTATCGTACAACTTTACAACTTAATCCGTCTGCAGAACCATCAATTGTTATAGGAACACGTTCCCCGTTAAATGTTCCATCCGTGGCAAAAGTAACCATCCATGTAAAACGCGATCGTTCTCCTGGACATATTCCGTATTCTGGATCAATTCCGGTGACTCTAAACTGACTAACCCCACCTTCTGGAAAAATTATTTCATCAGCCAGAGGCTTTGCGTTTTTGTAGAAAACGAAAGAATTACCATTCCAGACATCAACCTGGTATTCATTTTCCATCGCACTGAAATCCCAAATCGGAATCCGTAAGCTCTTGAATTTCGGGCTACCTTCAAATGATCTCCATATGTACCCAACAGTTATGTCTGGCCCAATTTGTCTCTCTGTCGCAACTAGTTCGTTAATAGAATTTTGGACTGTTGTAGCCCTGACTGTCTCAGTGGTGGAATTAATTTTTGCTGTTGTCTCTGCAGGTATTTCTGGTTTTACTATCGGTTCGGGTGATTGTGTATTTTCCTGCTTGAGTTGCATAGTTTTCTCCAAAGGTACTTCGTTGTTTGTGCTTTGAGGCCCTCTTTCTCCTTCAGTAATTTCTTCAGGAGCTTGTTTTTGTGCTGGCCGTTGCGAGGCAGGTTCCTGTGTGTTGGTGAGGTAAGCAAAAGTAATTCCAATGATGAATGCAATAGGTAGTGCGATCAGGACAAATGATATTTTCATGAAAAAAGTATATCACCAATCATTCTAATACTAGAAAGCCGGTATAAAACCGGCTTTCTAGTATATGTGCGGGTGAGAAGAATCGAACTCCCGACCTCTGCTTGGAAGGCAGATGTTTTACCACTAAACTACACCCGCGTATTGAGTCTGCAAAGCGTTTGGAAGTGATGGTCAAAAGAAGTGGCGGGAGTGGGCGCGAGCTTGCTCGCAAGCACTCCCGCCACTTCTTTTGATGCAAGCAGTGTTTGCATGCACATCCAAACAGTTTGGACGAATGAGCGATTGTATCAAAGATACACCCGCACCCCAAGAAACTCCTTGAAGTCCAACGATTCTAGCACAGCAGGCCGATAATACAACCAATTCTGCTACACTGTACCAATGAAACAAAAACTTTCTATTGTGACGCTCGGAGTAGCTGACCTAGCAGTGTCACGGGCATTTTATGAAGAGAAACTCGGCTTTACACCAGTTTCTGAGGACGAGGGAATTGTCTTCTATGATATGGGTGGTGCGCGGCTCGGATTGTTTAATAGGGAAGAGCTAGCCAAAGATGCAACAGTATCAGCCGAGGGAAAGGGCTTTCGAGGCGTGACGCTGGCGCACAATGAGCCGAGTGAGGCGGCAGTCGACGCGGTCTTTGCGGAGCTGCGAGCACAGGGGGTAGAGATCGTGAAAGCACCAGAGAAGGTTTTTTGGGGTGGATACTCAGGCTACTTTGCTGATCCAGACGGACATCTCTGGGAAGTAGCATACAATCCATTTTCTGATCTTACCTAAACAAAAGCCCCGATGAGGGGCTTTTGTTTAGTCGTTCTCCAAGCTGGTCGCGGTTGTTTGGTAGGATTTGTCCTCAAAGATATCGTCACCGATCGAGACTTGGTGCGATGTGGCAAACGGACTGCGCTGACACACCAGCTCAAGCCAGCGGTGGGTCTTGATGCCAGAACTACCGGTGATCACTGCATCTTTGGAGTCTGGGACATCACGCAGCTGGGTAATGTATGGCAGTGTGCCGAAACGGGTGGTAAGTTCGGTAGAGTCACTCAGATCTTTCTCGGTCAGGGTAGTTTTGCAGTTGCCGAAGTTGTCGATGTGCCAGACGGCTGGCGGCAGGTCAGGTACTTCGCTAAGGGAGTATGAGGTGTGTGGTACTTCGTGGCCAGTGAAGAGAAACGCTGCGACTCGTGGGGTGAAGTCGAAGCTACGGAACTGGGTGATCGGGATCCGCGACGCAGCGTCTTCATCGATAAAGCCAGCGGCGAGCATCGCGTCTGCAGCGGTGTGGGTGTCGAGTAGGTTTACTTCAGTAGCGAGGCCGAGGCTTTTCACGGCCGAAAGCGCAAAGCCGTCTACCGTCGTGAGTACAAGCGTGTCGTGGTAGTGGAAGTACGCAAACGGCGTACCATTCTCCCATTTAGTCGTGTGGCCGCCGCGTGGTGCGACATTGACCAAGATAACGCCTGGACGTCCTTCGGTAGCATCGAGAATATCGATCAATTGGACTCCAGCTTCAAGGTCTGATTCGACCCCAACAAACGACACATTTACCCCAAGGAGTGAGGCGAGTCGGCTGGTCTGGCGTGCGCGTGCGTTAGTGTCGCGGCAGTCATTGATAATAGTTGCAAACATAAAGAATAAAAAATCCCCTGTGCGGGGTGTTACTGATTGTAATTAGATACAGACAAACACACCCGCTCAAGCGCTTTCCATCATCATCATGGTGATGGCTGGTGTGTGAATCATGGTTGCATGGTAGCAGGTCCGTACAATTCTGCAAGCGTACAAAATACAAAACACCCTGGCTGGGGTGTTTTGTAAATGTGATGGGAAATAGCAAAGGTCTTTGCTTCTCCGAACATAGCGTATTACCTCCGCTACGTGATTATTATAGCATAATTTTTGAGTGCGCTACCTTTTTCCGTTTGATTTTGAAAACGGTTTTGATTCTTTCCAGAGGTGCTCAAACTGCGACCGATGCATGTCAGCCAGCTCCTTACTATCAATGACAAAGCCGTAGTTTTCTCGCTTAGATGATATAAACGCGACTTTATTCCCATACACCGCGTACCCGAGAGTCGTATCAATATCGTTTGGGGCAATGCGAATGGTGCGAAGGGATTCTTTGGGATCGAGTGACCCAAAAACATCCTCGATTTCTCGTACGTTCATCGTACGCTTTTGTGGCCAGATAATACGGGCCTTCAGTTTTCTGGCCACACGCTCATTGTAGAAGTGAGAGAAAGCAGTGTCGGAGACGACTTTCATCATCTCTACAATCGGCCACACCCAGAGCGACTCTTTGTCACGAGAATGCAGGACGTCACGAAAGATGTTTTCAGCAGCTTTGGGAGAAGTGTGTACGAAAAACTTTGATTGATACTGCTCAGGAATATCGCGCTGTTCCCAGAGTTCTTGGAACTGCTTCCCTGAAAGGCGGACCGCTTTAGCTTTTTCTTCAAAAAGCGCAGCAATAGTGTGGTAGTTTTCTGCGTAAAAGATCGAACCGCCTTCATCCAGACCGCGGCGTACAAGCCCCTTTTCCATAAGAGACTTCAGATGCACGTAGATGGTCGGGCGGGGGATATTCATGATCCGGCTGAGGGCAAGTACGCCGCGGCCTTGACCTTCCTTCGCGAGCGCAAGAAATGTTTTTGTCTCAGCTGGTGAGCAGCCGAGTTGTGCGAGCGTATCAGCGATAGTCATGTTCGAATCCTCGCATATTTGTCAACTTTTGACAACATATTTACAAATATGGTGGCCGTAGTATTTTTGCTTCAGTATAGGTCTGTAAAAGGAGAAAGGTGTGAAAGAGGATATTTTATCTTTGCTTGAAAAAGCGAAGAACGCCACTTACGCTGATATCGCAGAAGTTATGGGCGAACTTTTAGCTTTACGTATCAGACTGGCAGAAGACTGGCTGCAGGCAGGAGTCGTGTCGCCTGGGCTAGAGCAAATACGAGGCGGGTTGGCATTGATTAAAGAAGTTCTCCTTGATCGCTTGGATGCTATACAAGGTGAAGCTCTGCTAGAGGAAATTGCTCAGAGGCGTGAAGAGTCGCGTAAGCGACTCGAAGATGGTGCTCAAGATGAGTATGTCAGCATGAAGAAGCGAGCGGTGGAGCTGCTTGCTCGTGCAATGGAATCAAAAGGGGCTGAAATAACTGAAGTTCAGCGTGAGTGGGTGCAACTCAGGTACGATCATGCTCAAAAAACGTATGGTGAGTACGAGCCGTCCAGTAAAACTCAGTGGATCGATAGGATCATAGATGCTGCTAGGGAGGTTATGCTTGGTAGATTGGATGTGTATCAAGGCGAAGCAGTTTTTCGCGAGTTGCAATACAGGAAGAAAATGACTGAAGGTTCTGAATAAATTGTGGCCGGGCATTCCATGCCCGGCTTTTCTGTATCTGAAAGATGACAGAAAACGGGCGGGCCCGAAGGGCCCGCCCGTTTCTGTACTAGTGGAGAAATACTACTTAACTGAGTCCTTGAGTGCCTTAGCAGCTCGGAACTTTGGTACGCGCATTGCTGGTACCTTTACAGTCTCGCCGGTGCGTGGGTTTCGTGCTTCGCGAGCAGCACGCATCTTAGCTTCAAAGATACCGAAGCCAGCAACAGAAACCTGGTTGCCATCCTTCATTGCAGCTACGATGCTGTCAAACACAGCGTCAACTGCGCGCTCTGCGTCAGCTTTAGTGGTGTCGAGTACTTCGTGCACTTTGCTGATGATGTCTGCTTTGTTCATAGATCAGAAAATTATTTTTTCTAGTGTGTAAAGTTGTGGTGAGCGATAACTCAAGCACGGTGCCGTATTGGCTTGCAAATCATTATATAGCAACACTATATGCCTGCAACGACTACACAAGGGATAATTTTGTGTTGTAATAAAAAAAGCATGACACCAGCTGGTGTCATGCTAAGCTGCACTCTGATCAATTCGTGATCTCTACTTTTGTAACAGTGACCCCAGCAGCGCCCACTCTTTTCTCAAAGAGCTGTCGAAAGCTGGTCTCCATATTGTGTTTTTTTGAGCAGTGCATACTTGCTAGTAATTCAGCTAGTGAATCAATAGCCGCCCGTTTTATCAACTCGTTGATATCACGTTCACTTCTTTGACTGTGGTGAATCAACCACACTGATTTAGCAGTATCTCCCCAAGCACAATCAACACGAACATTCATTTTCCCTACAATGCTACGGCTGTCTGGTAGTTCATCACCATGTGATCGTTCAACATAGACGCCATTTATGTACCAGAGCCTGTACGACTGCTTATTAGGTTTTAGATCAAGTGCAACTCCGCCTAATGACCGCAGTTCCTTGTGTGAGACTGTAGATTCAGCGGGAAATATTTTTACCACCGACCCTTGATTATCGAATACGAGTAGTTCGTATAAACACAACTTGTAGAAGAGTGTGATGACCCTCCGTATAAGCAGCAACGGCGTGACGAATACTACTGCTAGGCTAAGACAAATTAGAGTTCCAATGATCGTTACTAGGAGTAAGGGCACTCCTTTGAAGATCAAAAGATCCTTCCAAGTTGCAGTAGTAACCTCAATATCGGGTATCGCATACTGCATGAATGCGTAGAACAAAACTACCGACACTATCGTGGCCATTAGCCAAAATAGCTTTGTAGATAAAAGATCGCTTAAGAATCTGCGTCTGATGAGTTTTTCGGTGGACCAGGAAATCTGTAGGGCAATGTTAATTAGCGATTGTCTCATTGGTCTTCTCCTTGTATATGTGGATGAGAATCTGTGTTGACTATACAGATAATTTACTGTAATGTAAATCTGTCGTCGGCATACGACGTCATATCCTGCATGCAATTTATGAATACGTCTATCAAGACAAACATTGAAAATATTGGCCTTTCAGAGGCTGAGGCAAATACGTACGTCGCACTCCTTTCACAGTCAGGGGGAATGAGCGTTTTAGAGCTCAGTCGAATGGTTAATGTCCCCCGAGCAACACTGTATGGTCACTTGGAGACGCTGCTTAAGGCAGCGTTGGTAAAAAAAGGTTTGCAAGATGGTCGAACAGTTTTTTACGCAGAATCGCCAACGACAATCACTGATCTATATGACAGGAGAATCAATGAATTGAAATCTGAAAGAGAAAAATTTGTCGTTGAGATGGAGTCATATACAAAAATAAATTCGTATTATTCTCCTAAGTTTTACGTATATGATCAGTCCAATGCAGCTTCTCAGATTTTATGGGATGTCTTGCGTGCCAAAGAGAAAGAAACATACTGGCTTTGGCCGATTAGTGAGATGGTACGTTCTATTCCAGTTGATGTTCTAAATGAATTTCACCAAGAGCGTATGAAGCGTGGTATTTGGCTAAACGTGCTTTGGCCAGATGCAAAACGGGTAGAGCAGGAGCAGTATTCTTTTATGGAGGGTAGTCCGAACGAAAAAAACTTTATGCGTAGAGTGCGAATACTGCCAAAGGAAATTGATCAGACAACGGGGTACGGTATCTATGGCACGAAAGTTGCTTTTTTGTCATCTGAACAGGAACATTATGGCTTTGTAATTGATAGTAAAGAATTAACAAAGACTTTTAAAAATCAATTTGACTATTTCTGGAGCATTTCAAAAACGTTGACGTCTAAGTAAAATAAAACCAGGCGGCACCCGAAGGGTGCCGCCTGGTTTTATTTTTGATCAAAGTTCTATCGAGCGTAACTCACTACTCGTGTCTCGCGAATGACGTGCACCTTGATCTCACCAGGGTAGCGCAGCTGCGCTTCGATGTTGGTGGCGATGGTGCGAGCAAGGGTATTGGTCTCAATATCGTTCAGTGTGGTCGGATTCACTAGTACGCGGATCTCGCGTCCAGCAGCGATCGCAAAGGCTTTTTCAACGCCACTGAGACTGGTTGCGATGTGTTCGAGATCTGAGAGTCGCTTGATGTAATTTTCGAGTGAATCACGGCGTGCACCTGGACGACCACCAGAGATCGCGTCGGCCACTTGGACAATGATGCTCTCAGGTGTTTCGTATGGGTACTCTTCATGATGTGCTCGCATTGCCAAGATAACTTGCTCATCAACGCCGTACTTCTCAAGAATGCGAATGCCGATCTCGACGTGAGTACCAGCCACCTCGTGACTCACGGTCTTACCAATGTCGTGAAGAAGTGCGCCCGCTCGGGCGATCGCAGGATTGGCGCCAACTTCTTCTGCAATGATGCCTGCGATATGCGCCATCTCAACTGAGTGCCAGAGCACGTTTTGTCCATAGCTCGTGCGGAAATGAAGACGACCAAGAATGGTCACGAGGTCTGGGTGGAGGTTTGGTACATTTGCTTCATAGCACGCCTTTTCCCCCATTGCTTTCACAGTCTTTGCTACTTCACTGCGAGCTTTTTCTACCGTTTCCTCGATCTTGGCTGGCTGGATACGTCCGTCTTTGAGGAGTGCTTCAAGGGCAACTCGCGCGATCTCACGACGGATCGGGTCAAAGCTAGAAAGCACGATGTAGCCAGGTGACTCATCGATGAGCACATCAACACCAGTTGCACGCTCAAAGGCACGCACATTTCGTCCTTCTTTTCCGATCACTTTACCTTTGAGGTCATCGCTCGGGATCTCTACGTGCGCCGTCATGAGGTTTGGCGCCATGGTGTTGCCGAGGCGATGAATGGCAGCGAGTAGGATATTCTGCGCTTTAGCTTCGTATTGCTCTTCGCCGAGTCGATCGATCTTTTCGAGCCGGCCACGAAGATCTTCCTCGCGTTCGTTCTCGATCTTTGCGATCAATCGTTCGTATGCTTCGTCTTTTGAGAGTCCTGCTACTTCTTCGATCTTTTGATCGATTTCCAGCTTTCGCTCATCAAGTTGTGTCTTGATCGTCTTGACCTGTTCGATCTTCCCGCGGACATCTTCTTTTTGTGAGTCCAGTTCGATCTGGCGCTCATCAAGAACTTCCTCGCGTTTATCAAGGCGAGTTTCTTTTTGTTCCAACTTCTCCTCTAAGTGCTTTCGTTCAGCTTTGGCTTCGTTCTCGATCTTTTCGGCTTTCTTTTCGGCTTCTTCAACGATCACGAACGCTTTCTTTTCGGCAGTGATCTCTCGTTCTTTTATTCGTAGCTCGATCGAATTCGTCTTTGACTGTGCGTGTAGATACCGCACAACGTATCCGGCAATAATCCCAAGAAACAAAGCCCCAACCAGCAACGCTGCAAATACAAGTGGCGGCGGCATGTTTTCTTCTTATTTCAATAAATGCTTCAAAAAGCTCGTGTCTGTACGATTGCACTGTACAGGAGAAATGGCGGTTTGTAAATTGGAGGGTAAAGTGCTAGCGTACCAAAGGCAACAGAGGAGTGAACTAGCTATGCAGACAATTCTCCAGTTCGGATCTTTATTGGTGCTTGCGGGTGGGGCGATCGGTTTCTTTGTGCTGTTGGCGTACGTACTGTATCGCTCTGCCAAAGAACAGCGATCGGCGTGACCATCATCGCTGGTGTCACAAAAAAAGCGCGACCGGAACGGTCGCGCTTTTGCTATGCTGCCAGCCCTTGATAGTAGTAGATCTTGGCGATGGCTTGATACAGATAGCTGCGTACATAGTGCCAATCAAGTGGCTCGTTGAGTGCGTCGCCGCTTGGCCGCAATTTGCCCTGAGCATCGAAGCTGATGCGTGGGAACTCTGCCAGAACGGGATCAAGCAGGTGTAGTGAGGTTGGACCAAGTCCGCCAGCCACGACAAGTTGCAGCTGTGGTATACGCTCGCTGATCTCGCGCAAGAATGGCAACATGGCCATTGCATCCATGCCAAGTCCCATGCCCATGCTCTTATCAAGCAGGACACGATCAACGACGCCTGTGTAGCGATCGAGGTACTCAGCAACCCGCTTTGGATCATCACCGCACATCGCTTGAGCCTTCTTTCCGATCTGCATGATCACCTCGATATTTTTCCCAGTCCGGTGCATGGCCTTGTGGACATTGTCGGGGTCAGGCCAGGTCATGTCGAGCTGAATTGCGCGAAGGTTCTCTCCGCCGTAGGAAAGTGCGCGGACCAGCTCGTCCTCGATTCCGGTGCTGTAGTCGAAGTTGGCGTAGTGGAGGCAATTGTAGGCTTCAGGGTAGCTGAAGATTCTGGCAATGTTTTCCTTGGGCGGGAAGGCTTTTGCCCACTTGGTTTCAATCCCCATCAGCGTCTTGCGGCTCATCATAACACCGACATGCAGGACGCGATCAAATAAAGGGTCAGAAAAAGTGAGATCGTCCATAAATCCGAGCATATCCCGTACTTGCTCGGGACTGGTGAAATCAGTGATGCCGATGTAGGGCATGTGTGACTGACGCATCTGCTTCTCCTTTGGTGTGCTGTGTGTCTAGGTGAAAGATAGTTTTTGTCGGGGAGAAAGTCAAGAAAAGCGGGCGGGCCCCTTTAGGGGTCCGCCCGCTTTTCTTGAAGTGTCGTAAGGATTTATTTGTACACCTTATCGACAATACCGTACTTCATTGCTTCGTCAGCGTCCATGAAGAAGTCACGGTCGGTGTCTTTCTCCACCTGAGCCAGCTTCTGTCCAGTCGCTTTTGCAAGCATCGTATTGAGACGGTTCTTTGTCTTGATGATGTGCTTGGCAGTGATCTCAATGTCTGACGCTTGTCCTTGTGCGCCACCCCATGGCTGGTGGATCATCACTTCGGCGTTTGGCAGGATGAATCGCTTACCCTTCTGGCCTTGTGAGAGGATGATTGATCCCATTGATGCCGCCATACCAACACACACGGTCGCCACGTCTGGCTTGATGTGGTTCATGGTGTCGACGATCGAGAGGCCAGCGGTCACGCTCCCTCCTGGTGAGTTTACGTAGAGGTAGATGTCTTTCTTTGGGTCTTCACTTTCAAGGAAGAGCAGCTGAGCGGTGATCAATCCAGCCATGTGGTCTTCGATAGGGCCAGTCACAAAGATAATGCGCTCCTTGAGGAGGCGAGAGAAGATATCGAACGCTCGTTCACCACCGACGGTCTTCTCGATCACCATCGGTACCAGTTGTGCTGCCGGAAGGTTGGTTTCTTTTTCGTTGTTCATAAAATTTCGGGTTTCAATGTGTTAGTACTTCGCAATCGTACTGAAAAATTGAGTAAAAGTAAAACCAGCCGCCGAGTGTTCTTCAGACACGGATCAAGTCCTATGCTCAGGCGTTTAGGATACGCCTTCCGCAATGTCCTCAAAACACTCGGCGGCTGGTTTTTACTGACCTACTTCTCCTCCAAACTCTTCATCACATCTTCATTGAGGAGAACTGATGCGACATAGAGTCGTACGCGGTGTTCATCAGCATCCTTGAAGCGTTCCATGAGCTCCTTGGTCTGTTCGTTCACTTTCTCAATATCAGGCACGATCTCTTCTTTCTTAGCGATCTCATTTAGAACGAGCTGCAGTTTTGCTCGCTTTTCTGCGGCTGGGGTCCATTCTTTCTTGAGGTCGTCACGAGTCTTCTTAATGTGGGCAAGGTAGTCTTCCATCTTGAGGTCAGCGCGTTTGATGTCTTCTTCCATCTGCGCAAACATTTGATTGATCTCTGAATCAATAAGGATCTGCGGGAGAATGATCTCGGTCTTGTCGATGATCGCGTCGGTGAGGTCGCCGCGGTGCTTGGTAGCGTTCTGTTGCTTCTTCTCGATCTCAAGGTGCTCACGAAGCTTTGTCTTGAAATCGTCAACCGTTTCAAATTGACCAGGCTGCCCAAGGGTTTTTACGTATTCGTCGGTGAGTTCTGGCAGTGGCGCATCTCCTTCGTCTTTCTTTTCCGCTTCTGGTTCCGCATTTTCATCTTGCTGCTTCTGCGCCAGTTCCTGCATGCGTTCGTAGGCACGCTTCTGCTTCTGGATCTCCTTGATCTTCTCAGTAACTTCTTCGTCAGCCACTTCGTCAGTCGGACGATTCTTATTGAGATCCTTGGCGATCTTTTCATATTCAGGAAGATCAAATTTTGGAATGACTGCCACGGTGACAGTGAAGCTGAGTGGATTCTCTGGAGCGATCTTGGTTACTTCGATCTGCGGGTGACCGATCACTTCAAGTTTGTGCTCTTCTACGATGTGTGGGTACGCGTGTGAGATTGCGCGTTCTGCCATCTCGCCGAGAATGGTCATTTCACCAAGGTGCTTTTCGAGTACTGGGGTAGGAACATGGCCCTTGCGGAAACCGTCGAGCTCTACGTTCTTCCCGAGTGCAACGAGTGCTGCTTTGCGTTCACTTAGAAGCTCAGCGTATGGGAGTTCGCCAGTGATCTTCACCATTGAACCGTCGAGTTCTTCGACGGTAAATGCTTTTTTAAAATCGACCTCGTGGGTATGAGAATGTGATTGTGACATAGTGTCCGCCAGTGTACGTAACTTTGACGAAATTGCAACCGGTGGAGGACGTAAAAGGCCGGCCCCGAAGGGGCCGGCCTTCATACACCTCACATCTTCTATTGTCCTTCGAGTGCCGCATCTAGTTCGGCATCGATAGCATCAAGTTCAGCATCAAGACTGTCTAGATCGGTCGATTCGAGATCTGCTTCGATCGCGCTGATCTCGTCTGAAGTGCTAACAGTTGTGAGAACTTCAGTTTGTGCTTCTGCGGTCGTGCTTTCTGGTTCGTTGTTTTCTTCTGGAGTTGGGCGTTCTACTACTGGTGCAACTGGCGCTGGAGCTGGCTGGTTCATAGTGCTGAGCCAGTAGTACATACCACCGAGGATCACAATGAGTAGCGCCACCAGCATAGCGAGGATCGGTCCGGTGACCATGCTCTTTTCAGCAGCTTGTCCTACCTCAGTCGCGTCAGTGTTTTCAGGCATCTTCATGACTTCGCCTTCGTAGTGTGGAGTTTGGATGTCGTTTTGTTCTTCATTCATGGTGTTGATTTGTTATGTTGCTACTCAGCTTCTTCTGAATCAGGTGTACTAGAGCCAGCGTTGGCACGTACTGCATTGCTGACGCCTTGTCCGAGCTCAGCGGCCGCGGCTGCTTCCTTTAAGGCTGCCACGGTAGCGCGGAGTTCCGTCTGAGCGGTCTTGAGGTGGTCTCGAACGGTAGTGATGATCTCGCGGACGGTCTCCCAGGCAACGCGGACATCCTCTGAACCAACCGCCTCTGCGACTGCTTCGTCGATACCGGCGATCGCGTCAGCAGCAGCATCAACTGAGAGTTGGGCTGAAGCGAGGGCAGCTTCTGCTTCGCTCGTATCGACTCCAAGTTCATCGAGCTTCTCAATGCGTGAGGCGAGTCGATCAATGATGTTCTGGATGCGCGCGATCGCTGCGTCGATCCGGTTACTCATGTTGGCAGCGAGGTTGGTCACTCGTTCTTGTACTCGCTCTTGGAGCTGAGCCCGACGTTCCTCCATATTTTGCTGCACTTCCTCACGCTTTTCTTGCAGCTGTTCTTTGCGAGCTTCGGTAGTGCTGGCAAGTTCCTCGCGACGTTCTTCCATTTCAGCTTTGCGCTCTTCCATATTCTCTTGGAATTCCTCACGTCGATCCTCCATGTTTGCCTCAAACTGAGCACGACGTTCTGCAGCAGGTGAGTTGAGTGCCGGTGGGTTATCTTCTGGCCCAGTGTAATCCGTGTCACTAGTGTTCTCTTGCGCAAGTGCTAGTGCAGCGCCTGCAAACAGAGCGAGAAAGACCACGTGCGTCACAATAATATGTGTAATTGCTTTCATATATAACAAACCTTCATAAATATGCCCATGAACAGGCATCCCTACTTGTATTCTTAAAGTATAGCGCCGCTCGGGCGGATGCCCGAGCGGCGCTATACACACCTCGCCCAAAAACCCTTGTTTTACTTCAAAAATACTGTTTGCATGCTATAATCCGCTGCATAAAACCCATAAATATCATGACAGATTACAACAAACTCTATACTCCAGGAGATCTCGAAAATGGCCTTATCAATACGGTAGTAGAGATTCCAAAAGGGTCGATGCTAAAAGTTGAGTACAACCGTGAGAAGTGCACCTTTGAGCTTGACCGAGTAGAGCCTGAGATCTTCGCCAAGCCAACCAACTATGGCTTCATTCCAGGTACTCTCGACGAAGATGGTGATGAGCTCGATACATTGCTCGTGTGTCCAGAAGAAATTCCACTCGGCGTGGTGGTAGAGGCGCGAATCATTGGTGTTCTCAACTTCGAAGATGATGGCGAGATGGACCACAAGGTTATCTGTGTTCCAGCTGACGAGCGCGATAGCGGCAATGCGATCCAATCGCTTGAAGACCTCCCAGAACAGTGGAAGCGCAAGGTGGAGTACCACTTCAATACCTACAAAGACCTTAAGAAGCCAGGTACGACTAAAGTGCTCGGCTACGGTGACGCAAAGGAAGCAGTAGCGGTGATCGAGGATTGTATTAAGCGGTTTGGTGAGCAGTAGTCTCACTTAAGTAGAGTAAAAGCGGCGGGGTCACTTCGTGACCCCGCCGCTTTTACCTTGAAAAATCAGCCAAATTCAGGCATCCTGCAGGTAGTCGTACAACTCTGCAAAGCGAGGAAAAGCTGATGGGTAAGAAGTGTACAAAACTTGGGAAAAAGGTTTATGAACTCACGAAGGGAGCTTCGTCGGATTCAGATGTGAGTCAGGTCAACGATATTCTCGAGACCTGCGCAGATGATGATGAATCCCGTGTGATTCGGTGGGCACTGAAGGCACTCGGTCCAAAGGGCAAGAAAAAACTTGGTCCATTTGCTAAACGTGCTTTGATGGAGTTTTTGACGCATCATCAAGTCAGCTTGACCAGCAAACAACGTAAGCGATTTGAGGAAAGAAAGTTTGATCTACCAAAAGAGCTTCGGTTGCAGTTTGGGGTCAAGCGGAGTTCAAAATGAACAAACAGCGGCACAGCCGCTGTTTTTTTATATATAAAAGGCCGGCCCCGAAGGGCCGGCACTTTTTGTATGTTGTATTATTTAATCCTTCTTTTCTTCTTCTGCCTTCTCAATTTCCTCTACAATTTCTTCATCTACCGCTGGAGCTAACTCTTCCTCTGCTTCTTCTGGAGTATCAATCTCGTCTTCTTCATCAGCACCAGTATCATCGCGGTCGCTGGTCTCGTCTACTTCCTCGAGGACTTCCTCAATGTCTGGCTTGGTGGTAGTAGCGTCTTCGTTCTCAAGTGCATCATCGTCACTACCAGCCGCGGTGTCGATCGGTGCTTCAAGATCTACCTCACCGTCTGCATCTGCTTCAGCGAGATCTTCTCCGGTAGCAGCCGAAACGATATCGATCTTCCAGCCAGTAAGCTTGGCAGCGAGGCGAACGTTTTGTCCACCACGGCCGATCGCAAGTGATTGCTGGTCTGGAGCCACTTCAGCGACCGCGTGTCCACGTTCGTGTTCCTCTTCATTTGGTTCAGATTCGATGGTGATACCAAGCACTTGGGCTGGTGAAAGCGCATCCTCAATGAATTCGTCGATCTCTGGTGACCATTCAATAATATCGATCTTTTCACCACCGAGTTCGCTCATGACAGTCGATACACGAACGCCGCGTTGTCCCACAAGAGAACCAACTGGGTCGATGTGATCATCATGTGCGTATACAGCGATCTTGCTGCGAGCACCAGCTTCGCGGGCGACTGCCTTCACTTCCACGGCCCCGGTCTGAAGCTCTGGAGCTTCAACAGTAAAGAGGGCCACCAAGAAGTCTGGGTGTGAACGTGATAGCTTAAGGAAGATACCTCGTGGAGTCTCTTCAACCGCTAGCAAGATAGCACGTAGTCTTTCTCCTGGTTTGAATCGTTCACCGGGAATTTGCTCTTCGTACGGCATGATCGCAGTGACACGACCAAGATCGACGTACAGATTACCGCGTTCAAAGCGCTGCACGTGGCCGATCACGATATCGCCAGCTTTCTGACCGAATTCTGCGAGGGCTGATTCTTTTTCTGCCTCACGGATCTTTTGCATGATCACCTGCTTCGCGGTCTGAGCTGCGATACGACCAAAATCATCCTTACTTTCAAGCGGGAACACGAGTTCTTCGCCAAGTTCAACATCCTTCTTGATCATCTTTGCAGTGTTGATCATGATGTGCTTCTCTTCGTCGAAACGTACTCGTGTATCCTCTTCTTCGCCTTCTACCGGTTCCTCCTCCTCTACTTCGATCGGATTGCCATCTTCATCGAGTTCTGGTTCAGGCTTCAGCATGCTCTCATCAACCACGATCTTGATCTGGTTGAAGACAGTTGCGCCTGTTTCCATGTCAAATTTACACGTGATGATCTGTCCACGCTTTCCAAATTCTTTCTTGTATGCAGTCGCCAGTGATTGCTCGATCGCGTCGATCATGCGTGCGCGTGGAATTCCACGCTCTTCTTCCATTTCTCCGAGGACTGAGTTAATTACTTTAAGGTCAAACATTGTATTGTTTATTACGTGTCGCATCATGACTTGTGCCATGCAATACCACACTAGTTTATTAAATTGTTATGTGTGGCGGCGGTTTTGCGGGCTCTGCCCAGCAAAACCGCCGCCTTCCTACGAAAGCTGCTCGGCCGAAGGCCGAGCAGTCATTCATCAGATATCGAGAGTATACCTGGCTGCTTGAAAAAGTCAAAAGACAGCGTATGTATTGACAATATGAATTTTTATGCTATTTTAAAAAGGTAACTTTGTACAACCAAACCTGTCTCTAATAGAGGAGAAAGAAACATGGAAGCACTACCGATGAAAGTGGTTCGGGTTCAAGGCATAAGCCTTAAGACGGTCACTACTCAGGATGCGCTCAATCACATACTGGCGATAGAATTTTCGCAGGGAGTGAGTATCGGTTCTCCGGCCGATTATTTTCAGTCCGAAATTACTCGGATCAGCAAACGTCTCAGCGAGCTAATGGAACCGGGTGCCGTCGATGAAGATGGCGAGCCGGCTTCACAGAATCGGCTGCAGAACCTCGTTGGTGTTCGTGCTTACCAACAAGCGTATCTTGCGGTGGTAACGTAACACATCGCTATAAGAACATGCCCGATCGCATCCAGCGGTCGGGCTTTTTTTGTGTTTGACTATTTACTAATAGTGTATACACTACACTAAGTAAGTACATTTACATACGCAAGAGAGAGGTGTTCCATGGCACAGCAAAGATTAAATGACAAAGCAGCAGCACTGCACATGCTGCAGTTGCTGCGCGAGCGGATCGGTCAGTTTCCTGATCGGATGACGCCGAAGATCCCGTTTGCAGAGATCATGCAAACGGAGCGTCAGGTAGAAGTTATGCTCAAACTGGCATATGCAGCTGGCGCGAGTCGTGATGAGCTTGGTATCGCGGTCGGTGAGGTCGAGCGATTGGTCAAAAAGGCTCATATTTTGCGCGCTCGTTTCTGGCTGCGGCAGTTTCGCCGGGAAGGGCTTGGTTGCGGCGAGCTAGCAGCTCTATTGGAACTGCTTGCAGTTGTTGTAGACCATGTTGGTCTACGAGCAGGTGAATATGATCGCTTGAAACAACAACAGCTATCGTGTGCGGCGTGAAGCAAAGGCATGGCCATTGTGGCCGTACTATTGACAATATGTATTTATATATGTATTGTTTATGAGTACACCGCTCTTAATCGATCACCCTATGGAGGAGAGATCATGTGTCGAATCGTCAGTGTGCGAATGAACGGTATCGAGGAAAGGTCATACTGCAATGAGTGCCAGAGCTGGTACATCAGCTCTTGCCCGCATCGCTGGCCGCGGAGTACTGCTCCAGCCTCCCAATCTGGACAGTCGTTACAGCCCGATCGGACAGTGCGTATCCGGGACCCGCGGGTCCCGAGACTGTTCTAAGGTTGGGTCGCATCCACAACGTATTCTTAAGCTGCGCTTCGGCGCAGCTTTTTATGTGAAGAGTCGGACGTTGACAGAGTGTATTCAAAATTGAGTGGCAATCCGTGCACATCTACACGTTTCATTTTTTCGCGATGCTATAATGTGCGTAACAAGTACCGGAGGTAAGGGTTCGTTTTTTGTCTGTATGCATTCGTACTGAGTGTTCCAGGAATTTGCGCTAGGAACGGCGCAAATTCGGAACTAAATTCAGAGTAATCACTACGTTCCTTTCTTCATTTATTTTAACTGTGCGAATCCAAGACGAACAACTCAAGCGATTCATTCTCGATGCAGGGCTTATTACCAAGTCCGATCTCTCGGCTGCTGAAAAGATCGCGAAAGAGGAAGAGCGAACGCTGAGCGAGGCGCTCATTGCACATGGCCACATGACCGAAGACGACATGCGCCGGATCGAGGCGTATGTGCTTGGTATTCCATTCGTGTCACTTAAAGAACAAAAGATCGATTTCGAGACCCTTACCCTCATTCCAGAGCCAGTCGCTCGTACACACAATATTATTGCGTACAAAAAGAGTGAAGATACGCTTGAGGTGGCGATGCTTGATACGGCTGACCTTCCAGCGATCGACTTCATTAAGAAGAAAGTAGGATTGCGAATTCAGCCTCGTTTGACCGACACTGAATCAATGCGAGCCGCGCTGCGGCAGTACCAGAAGACGCTCAAAGATGAATTCGGCGACCTCATCATGAAGGATGCGTCTGAGCTGAAGGTGGTCAATGAAGATGGGGAAGAGATCAGTGAGAAAGACCTCAAGCAAATGGCTGAGGATTTGCCGGTGGTGCGTATTGTCGATACGCTCCTGCGTCACGCGATCATTCAGGGTGCGTCCGATATTCATATTGAACCAATGGAAGCTGAAGTGTTGGTGCGGTATCGTACTGACGGTATTTTGCATGACGCAATGAAGCTGCCTAAGATCGCTGCCGATAGTATCGTGGCGCGACTCAAGGTGCTTTCTAATCTCAAGCTCGATCAGAAGCGTCTACCACAAGACGGTCGTTTCAAGATGGAAATGGATGGTCAGAAAGTCGCATTTCGTGTTTCTATTCTGCCGATCTTCTATGGTGAAAAAGTGGTGATGCGTCTCTTGCGTGAGAATCGTAGTGGCTTTTCACTCGAAGGTATCGGATTCCATGGCAGCACCCTCGATCGAGTGCATCGCGCGACGCGTGCGACTACGGGTATCATTCTCGTGACTGGTCCGACTGGTTCTGGAAAGTCGACCACGCTCTATACAGTGCTTGATATTTTGAATACACCAGAGGTGAATATTTCTACCATTGAAGACCCGATCGAGTACCAAATGCCGCGAGTAAACCAGTCACAGGTGAAGCCTGATATTGGGTTTACCTTTGCGGCTGGCCTTCGTTCACTCATGCGTCAGGACCCAGACATCATCATGGTCGGTGAGATCCGTGACGAAGAGACAGCGAGCTTGGCGATCAACGCGGCGCTTACTGGCCACTTGGTACTTGCGACGCTCCACACCAACTCAGCAGTAGGTACACTCGACCGGTTGGTTGATATGGGGGCTGAGTCGTTCTTGCTTGTGTCTACCCTGCGGGTTGCGGTTGGACAACGTCTCGTTCGTAGATTGGCAGATGACAAGCTACCATACATACTCACGAAGGCAGAGCGTGATGAATTGGGCACCAAGGTGGATCTCGATAAGGTGCTAAAGTGCCTCAAAGAAGAAGGGGTAGTAAAAAACGAAGCAACTTGGAACGATGTGCAGTTCTATCACCCCAAAGAAAAAGGTGCGACCGAAGATGGGTACAAGGGGAGAATGGGAATTCATGAAGTCCTTGAAATGTCTCCGACACTCAAAGATATGGTCATGGAAGGCAAGACAGGAGATGCTATTCAAGCACAAGCAGAAAAGGAGGGAATGCTGACAATGATTGAGGACGGCATCTTCAAGGCGGCGCAGGGATTAACAAGTATTGAAGAAGTGTTGCGAGTTATCAATGAATAAGTAGCTATGACACAGTTTACATACACAGGTGAAGATACGAGTGGAACCAAGGTCTCTAATACGGTCGAGGCTGAAGATCGCTTTGCAGTGTATGCTATTGCTCGCTCGCAGGGTCATACAGTTGCTTCTATTAAAGAGAAACATGGTGCTGGATTTGGTCGGTTCCTAAATATTGATAAAATAAATTTTTACTTGAATCGGGTAAGTGATGACGAGCTGATCATGTCGACCCGTAATCTCGGTTCAATGCTCGTAGCTGGTTTGACAGTACCTCGAGCGTTGTCGGTGATAGAACGACAAAGCAAAAATCCGCGTCTCAAGGGCACCATGAAACGTTTGGTTGAGCGTATTAACCAAGGAGATCCGTTTCATGATGCACTTAGAGAATTCCCTAAAACGTTCAGTGATCTGTACGTTTCTATGATACGAGCAGGTGAGGAGAGTGGTAAGTTGGCTGAATCACTGCAGACACTTGCGATCCAGATGGAACGTGCTAACAATCTTAAGAAAAAGATCAAAGGTGCCATGATCTATCCATCGATCGTCATCATTGTTATGGTGGTGATCGGTATTTTGATGATGATCTACGTAATGCCACAGATCACTGGTGTGTTTGAAGGTATGGATAAAGAATTGCCTGCTACCACAGAATTTCTCATTGCGACCAGCAATTTTCTTGTAGAGTATACGGTAGTGGCGATTGGGAGTATGATCGGTATTATCTTTGGATTCATATACTTTCTCCGTACAAAGTGGGGGAAGATAGCATCGTCTTGGCTGGTGGTTCGATTACCAGTCATTGGAAAGTTGGCTAAAGAAGCTAATGCAGCCAGAACGGCACGTACTCTCTCCTCTTTGCTTGAGTCAGGTGTAGACATGATCCAGTCAGTTGAGATAACTGAGGAGGTGTTACAAAATGTCTATTACAAAGCTGTCTTGCGTGATGCTGCAAAGCGGGTTGAAAAAGGTACTGCTCTTTCGGAGACTTTTATTGAAAGACAAGATCTTTACCCTGTATTGGTAGGGGAAATGATACTGGTTGGTGAGGAGACTGGTCAGATCGCGGGTATGCTTGGTGAATTGGCGATCTTTTACGAGACTGAAGTAGAGCGAAAGACGAAAGACCTTTCAACGATCATAGAACCACTGCTTATGGTGGTCATCGGTGGTGGTGTTGGTTTCTTTGCTCTGGCTTTGATCGCGCCAATTTACTCGATCTCAGAAGGTATTGGATAAGTAAGGTATGCTTTTGTGTAGACAAAAAGTAAACACAGGAGGATTCTCGCTCGTAGAGGTTATTATTGTATCGGCGTTGACAGTGATCGTGTTCGGTGCAATGTTCGCCTCGTATCAGTATTCACTGCGAGTCTTGAATCATGCGCAAGCGAGATTGAGTGCCATGTCAGTTGCTCAGGATCGAATGGAGTACTTTCGTTCGTTGCCATATGATGAAGTGGGTGTTGTTGCAGGGTATCCAGCTGGTATCATTCCGCAAAACGGCACGACGACAATGAACGGTATTGAGTTTGTTGAACGTGTACGTGTTGATTACATTGACGATCCAGCAGATGGCACAGCTGCGTCTGATAGTAACGGTATTATTTTGGATTATAAACGAGTGCGGCTTGAATATACGTGGAATATCGCTGGAGCAACTAGCAGTATACAGTTTATAAGTAACATTGTGCCGCGGTCAGTTGAGACGACCGCTGGAGGAGGTACAGCACGTATCAATGTAATTGATGCAGATGCGGGTTTGCTTCCAGGCGCAAGCGTCCGCTTGTATGGTTCTAGCTCTACCTTTCCGTATGATGTGACACAGTTTACAGATGCTTCTGGGGCGGCTTTGTTTAACGTACCAGCTGATAGTGGATATCAGGTTGAGGTGACCGCTAATTTATTCGGTGAGCAATATTCAACCGATGCAACATATGAAGCGACTACAAGTAATCCAAATCCAGTAGTTGCTCCGTTTACCGTACTTGAATCAGATGTTTCAACACTGACATTCCAAATCGGTGAATTAAGTGATCTTACGATCAAGACCTATTCTGACGTTACTGAAGGGCAGTTCAATGAAACCTTTGATGATCTTCTGGCGGTCGCTTCTAGTTCTGGTGTGGTCGGAAATGGTGACTTAGAGTTGTTTGATACTGCGGGTGTCTATGAAACGAGTGGATATGTCTTTTTAGGACCAATTACTCCTGTGCCGGTTTTAGAGTGGCAGACACTGCGGGTGTCTGCTGACACGCCAGTGAATACAAGTTATAAGATACAGTTCTTTACTGGTGCTGGTGCAGGTCCGTATACACTGATCCCAAATGCCGATCTTCCTGGTAATAGCACGGGGTTTGTGGGTTCAATAACGGATATTTCTGTACTCGACGTGGTGACGTACCCCTCAGTGTTTGTTGGTATTGCATTAAGTACAGCGAACACAACAGTGACACCAGAAGTGGAGGAAGTCGCTGTATTTTATCGTCAGTCTGAGACAGCCCTCGCAAACGCCACAGCCAATTGGCACGGACTCAAGGTGATTGGAACAGATGCACTGCTCGCTCCAATTTACAAACTCAGTACTACGACCACTACCAATGGTGCTGGTATGCGTACGGTGTCAGACCTTGAGTTTGATACATACACTTTTGATTTTACTGGTGATGGATTTGACATTGCCTCTGGTTGCGCAACCCATCCGTTTGTTCATGAAGCAGGAGTAGACGGTGAAGTAAATTTTGTTTTAGTTGGAAATGCCGCTAATACTCTCCGGGTACATGTCGTGGATTCTTTAGACCGATCAATTCCAGGAGCTTCTGTGCAGCTCATACGGACTGGTTACGATGTGACACAATCGACGGATAGTTGCGGCCAGACATTTTTCACCGGTGGAGTCGGTGCGTTTGCAGACTACAAGATCAATGTAAATGCAGTTGGGTATATCACGGAAAATGTCGATCCATTTGAAGTCGCTGGTGACGCAGTCACAAAGGTAATACTTACAGAGTAACTATGATGTGTTTCCAAATCAACAGGCAAGCAGGAATGACATTTGTTGAGATGATCGTGGTTATCAGTATTGCGTCAATTCTACTGCTTGTTATCACAAACAGTATTGTGAATTTGTATCGTAGCAACTCAGTAGCACTGGCGCAGTCAGGTGAGGTTGAGCAAGCACGGCGCGGTATGACTGAGTGGTCTCAGGATGTTAAAGAAATGACGAACGCAGAAGATGGTACTTTTCCTGTTGCGATCATTGACGAACACCACTTCGGGTACTATAGCGACACAGACCTAGACAGTACGGTTGAGTATGTTGAATACATCCTGGCAACGACAACGTTGCGAAAGTATACCTACGACCCTACCGGGTCTCCGGCGACGTATGACCTTACGACTCCTGATTCAACGGAGATCCTTTCATTGTATGTTCAAAATATTAATCAGGGCACCTCAACGTTCTTCTACTATGATAATGTTGGCAACCAGTTGAGTTCTACGTCGCCAATAATTGACGTGCGGTACATCAAAGCGCAATTCATTATTAATATTGATCCGAATCGTACTCCAGGTCAGTTTATGCTCAGGTCAAGTATTGCACCTCGTAATCTAAAGGATAATCTATAGACATATGGAACACTATCGCTCCTCACATCAATCACCTGGGTATCTGCTAGTATTAGTATTGGTCTTTGGGGCAGTTTTTTTGGTGCTGATCTCGTCTTTTGTTGGGTATGTGATCACGCAGAATCAAGTGGTGAAGTTTCGGTATGATCAAGCGCGAGCTACTGAGATTGCTGAGGCAGGATTGAATTACTACAAATGGTTTTTAGCACATTATCCAGATGATGTGACAGATGGAACTGGATTACCTGGACCGTATGTACATGTTTATAATGACCCAGAAGGGGGAGTGGTCGGTGAATTCTCCTTATCTGTCTCAAGTAGTACTTATTGTGGTAGTGTTTCGGCAATCACTGTTGAGTCGGCAGGTCATACATACGACGATCCAACTGCGGTGAGTGTGGTTAGTGCGCGATATGCAAAGCCAACAGTTGCCGAGTATTCATTTATTACCAACAGTGCTGTCTGGTATGGTAGTGATCGAGTGATCACTGGGCCGGTACATTCAAATCAGGGTATTAGAATGGACGGATCACACAACTCTTTCGTTGGTAGTGGGATTCCAGATTGGACTTGTACTAGTTCATTTGGCTGTAGTCCAGACCAGACTGTAGACGGGGTGTATACCACTAGTGGCAATGCCACTCCAGGGTTATTTTCCTTCCCTATTTCGCCGGTTGATTTTGCTGGTATCACACTGGATTTAAGCGACATGAAAGACCGCGCACAAAATAGTGGAGGGATTTACTATGGACCTTCAGGAGGATATGGATATAGAGTTACTTTTAATAGCAATGATACAGTTACGATACGACGTGTTAACAACACAAGTACGTATTGGGCTTATTCAGACACTGAGGGATGGCATACGTCTGAACGAAATGTGATCAGCAATACGACTTTGTTGGGTACAGTGGCGATCAATGCCAGTTGTCCACTTTTGTATTTTGAGGATAAGGTTTGGATAGAAGGTGACATTGGCATGAAGGTGGCGCTTGCTGCTGCTAATCTCTCTTTGGGTGCGCAGACAAATATTGTGATCAATAGTGACGTTGAATATGTGCCAGGTACTCAAGCTGGCCTCATCGCTATCGCTGAGGACGACATAGATATCGGCCTCATTGTGCCAGATAACATGCGAGTGGATGGTATATATGTTGCACAAAATGGTCGTTTTGGTCGCAATCATTACAGCACCTCGAATCTTAGTGGCTCCCTTGATCCATACGTGAAGCGAGACACTTTAACTCGTTTCGGTAGTGTGGTCTCAAATGGTCGAGTTGGTACAAAGTGGACAAGCGGAGGAGTGTGGGTCTCAGGATTTGATAATCGGTATACATCGTTTGATACTGATCAAGTTGACGATCCTCCTCCTCTCACTCCAGAGATATCTGACGTGTACGATTTTACAGATTGGCGACAAGAAGGATAAATGATTGAAAACGGCGGGGTCACGAAGTGACCCCGCCGTTTTCTGCGTGGTACAATCATCACGTATGAAAAAAACCACCCCCTTGATCGTCGGTAACTGGAAACTCAATCCAGTAACGCTGACCGATGCAGCTGCTTTAGGACAAGCTGTGGCAAAATCACGCAAGGCAATTCCGGAACCGTATGTTGCGGTTGCGCCGTCGTTTCCATATCTCGCTGAAGTTGGGAAGAAGATCAAGAAGAGTACTGTAGCGCTAGCAGCACAGGATGTGTTCTACGAACCAGTTGGACCGTTTACGGGGGAGGTGTCAGTTCCGCAACTTAAGGATCTTGATGTTGCTTTTGTGATCATTGGTCACTCAGAACGCCGCGCCCTGGGAGAAACTGATGAACAAGTCGCCAAAAAAGTCCTTGCAGTTTTGAAGCATCAACTTACGCCGATTGTGTGTATCGGTGAACGTGAGCGTGATGAACATGGTCACTTCTTTACCTTTGTAGAGTCGCAGCTCCGGAGCTTGGCGAGCGTGCTTACATCAGTACAGATTAAAAAGGTAGTGATCGCATACGAGCCGATCTGGGCGATCGGCACCGGTAATACCGCTACTCCAGATGATGTAAAAGAAATGCAGCTTTTTATTGAAAGTGTTTTGACAAAACTGTACGACCGCCCAACAGCAAAGAAAGTACGTTTGCTCTATGGTGGCTCAGTAAAGCCGCAGAATGCAGCTGAGCTCCACAAGGTAGGTGACATGCAAGGTTTCTTGGTTGGCGGCGCGAGTCTCAAGGCGGCTGATTTTGCAGCGATTATTACAGCAGTAAGTTAAAACACATGAAAGACATCACAAAGGCAGGCGATCTCCGCGGGAAGTATGTACTGCTTCGTTCATCACTCAATATTCCTCTGAAGGACGGTAAGGTACAGAATCACGTACGCCTTGAGCGCGCACTGCCAACTATGCGGTATCTCAAAGAGCATGGAGCGAAGACAATTATGATAGCTCACATCGGACGTGACCCGGAGGAAACGCTCAAGCCAGTCTTTGATGAAATGCAACGGTATCAGTCCGTGCATTGGGGCGGTGATGTGCTCGGTGATGAATTTAAAGAGCGGCGCGAGTTGATGGCAGAGGGAGATATCTTGCTGGCAGAGAACATCCGCCAACATGAGGGTGAGACAGAAAACGATGCAGCGTTTGTTGAGCAGCTTGCTGCTTTGGCAGACATCTACGTAAATGACGCGTTTGCAGCGGCACATCGTGAGCACGCATCGACCTACGGTGTTGCTTTAAAATTGCCAGCGTATGCAGGACTGACTTTTGTGGAAGAAGTCGATCACTTGCGAAAGGTGCTTGATCCAGCTGCGCCAGCCCTTTTCATTCTTGGTGGTGCAAAGTTTGATACCAAAATGCCACTGGTTGAGAAGTTTCTCGATATCTATGAGCATGTATTTATTGGCGGGGCGCTGGCGAACGACATTTTGAAAGCACAAGGTCATGAAGTAGGGCAGTCTATGGTATCTGAGGTGTCACTCGTCGATTCACCGATTGTGACCAATAAGAAATTGTTGGCGCCGATCGACGTGGTGGTGGATGGTTCTGAGGGTCGAGCAGTGAAGCGACCTGATCAGGTCACGAAAGAAGAAAAGATCTTGGATGTGGGACCAATGACGATCGACATGTTGGCTACGTACATCGAAAAAGCAGAAACGATACTCTGGAATGGACCGCTTGGAGCGTACGAGCTTGGATACACACAGGCGACAGAGATAACAGCGCGACACATTGCTGGGGCAGAAGGGTATTCAGTCATTGGTGGTGGGGACACTGTGGCTGCGGTAGAGAAATTGCAGATCAATGAGTGTTTTGGATTTGTGTCGATCGCTGGTGGTGCGATGTTAGCTTTTTTGGAGCATGGGAGCACCTCGGTGGTTGATTTGTTTTTGGAGTAAGGAGTAAAACTGGCCGGCCCCGAAGGCGCCGGCCGTTTTCTTTACAATGCAGTTTTGATCTGCTCAGCCTGCTCAGCTAGAACAGCATCATCAGCCGGTTCTGGTGTGCCTGAAATAGCAGCGCCAAGGCTTTGTTTTTCGGTCATTGGATAGAGCTTAATGTGTACGTGTGGTACCTCAAATCCCTCAACTACCAAGCAAGTGCGAAAGGTGCTGAATGCCTTATCAGAGGCTTTGGTTATTTTCTTCGCTACCGCAAAGATGTGTGCGTACGTTTCATCGTCGAGGTCAAAGGCATAATCAACTTCAACCTTTGGGATGACCAACGTTTGGCCTGAAATAGCCGGGAATTTATCCATTACCACGACGCAAACATCGTCTTCGTACACAAACTGAGATGGGATCTCACGATTGATAATTTTGGTGAAAATAGTGCTCATATGCTGAAGATGGTACCATGGTAATTCAAATGTGACATCTTAGAATCATTTGACTACACTCTCGACTCGCTTGCTCCTTGCGCGCCCCAGCCAAACCCTCCCGCGCATAGTCGCTATCTCGCTGAGAGTGCAGCACAAATGCTTCTCAACCGTTATGATTAATTACATGTCTTCTTACGTTTTCCCTGATAATTCTAAAGAAATTCCAACCATTGCCGATGGAGTGTCGTCGTTGGTGAACCAGCTTTTGGCGGCGCGAGGAATTCTCGATACTGAAGAGGCTGCGGAATTCCTCGCGCCAGACTACAATTCTCAGCTCCACGATCCGGCACTCCTCCACGGTATCGATAAAGCAGTGGCGCGCATTAAGACTGCGATGGAAAAGAATGAGCGCATTGCGATCTTCAGTGACTACGACTGCGATGGTATCCCGGGTGCGGTGGTGCTGCACGACCTTTTTAAGGCGCTCAAGTACGAAAACTTCACCAACTACATCCCGCACCGACATTACGAAGGATTTGGTCTCAGCACTGAAGCGATCGACAAGCTCGTTGCAGACGGCGTGTCGCTCGCGATCACGATCGATTGTGGTACTTCTAATATCGAAGAAGTCGCCCATGCGAACAAAGTTGGTCTCGACATTATCATTACCGATCATCACGAACCAGAAGAGACACTGCCAGAAGCAGTGGCGGTGGTGAACCCAAAGCTTGGTGAGTATCCCTTTCCAGATCTCTGCGGCGCGGCGGTAGCTTTTAAGTTGGCGCAGGCAGTGCTGGCGGAAGTAGAACACGACCTTACCCCAGGCTGGGAGAAATGGTGGCTCGATATGGTGGGGGTGGCGACGATCGCCGACATGGTGCCACTGCGTGGTGAGAATCGTGTACTGGCACACTATGGCCTGCAGGTACTCAGGAAGTCGCGTCGCCCAGGCCTCCAACAACTACTCAAAAAGAATCGACTCAATCAGCTGTATCTTACGGAAGAAGATGTTGGTTTCACGATCGGTCCACGAATCAATGCTGCCTCGCGTATGGATACGCCCGAAGACGCGTTTCATATGTTGTCTGAAACAGATATTGTAAAAGCTGGTGAGCGAGTGGAGCACCTGGAGAAACTCAATACCGAACGAAAATCACAAGTCGCGCTTATGACCAAAGATCTCCATAAGCGGCTGAAAAACATGGAAGAAATTCCAGGTGTACTTGTGATGGGGCACAACGATTGGCGACCATCGCTCGTGGGGCTCGCTGCCAACAAGCTGGCTGAAGAGTATGGCCGGCCGGCGTTTCTTTGGGGAGTCGATGGCAACGGTGTATACAAAGGTTCATGTCGTTCGGGCGGCACAGTGAGTGTGGTGAAGCTCATGCAGGCAGCGCCAGAGGTGTTTATCGAAGCGGGTGGTCACCATGCGTCGGGTGGATTCTCGGTGAAGGAAGAACATATCTTTACCTTTGGCGAGCGGCTGAACCAAGCGATGGCGGAGCTCGGCGCTGCAGCCTCGGTAGATGAACCAACCATCGTCGACGCCGAGCTCCGCCTCGACGACGTCAACCAGCTCTTGATGAACGACCTCGCTAAGCTTGCCCCTTTCGGCTGCGGTAATCACAAGCCTCTTTTTGCGTTTCGCGCTGTCACGCCAAGCACTGTCGAACTGTTTGGAAAGACCAAGGAACATACGAAGCTCACCTTCTCGACTGAAAGCGGTCGTCTCGAAGCAATCACCTTTTTCAAAACCCCGGAGCAATTTACCGCAGAACCAAAGCCCGATGTGCCCTGTACAGTCATTGCGCACGCTGAACAGTCATTTTTTATGGGCCGCCGACAGATCCGGCTACGCGTTATCGACGTACTCTAGCGACCTTCACGGTGCTGCTTTTTGATCTGTAGATAGAGTGTCCCGCCAGCATCGTCTGGGTTGTTTTGTTTGCGGCTAGCCTTCATGGCTTCCGCCGGATATTTTTCTCGTACCGCAGCGAGCTTATCGAGAATGATTCTTTCTGTATCAAGATCGAGTAGAACTGCCATATCAAGGGCATAAATAAGCACGTCTGCGAGTTCCTTTTTTAGTTCCTCAAGTAGTGCTTCGTCACTTTTCACCTGCGCGATAGTCTTGTCGCTCCACTGAAAGAGTTCAAGCAGCTCGGCTGCTTCAATACTGATCGACTTGGCGATATCTGATGGGCGCAAGTCATTCCAGCTACGCTCTTCAAGGTATTGTTTGATCGCTGTTTCTACCTGTTTCATAAAACCATTGTAACGTAGTGTCGCATCAGGACGAACTATTGACATAAGTAATATTTAATTTATTATCACAACCAGTAAAATGATCGTCACAATTGGAGGACGTCAATGCAGATCGAAAAAACGATCCAAGATTCTATGACTTGGTTGAATGAGAACGAATGGTTCTGGATACTGGTCTTTGGAGCGGTATCCGGGTTGGTCATTGTCGTGATGATATACAACTTCATCCACGGCATGTTGCAACGCAAAGCTGCCGGTGAGCAAGTGCTGTCGCTGCCGGCCAAAAGCGCTCTGTCAGTTATCATGCTGGGATTGGCCGGTGCTGGTCTCTGGTGGGGTGCCACACTTTCGTATGAGCATCACCAAGTGCTCCAGAAAGTCGATGCTGAATACGTCGCGAAAGTCGATCGTCAGCAGCGCTTTGCTCGCTTGTACGAAGCGGTCAGTAAAGCGAAGATCGATCACTTGCCTCGGTCCATGTCGGTTGCGTGGGCAGCAGACAACTGGCATAAAGCCGAAGAAGCAATGCGGCTGCCGACCTGGCTTGGGTATGAAAAAAGCGAACCCGAGCAGATTCATGCCTGCGTCACCGGCGCATTCTCGGCTGATGAGAGTCAACCACCAATGGTCGCTGTGGTCACGATCGCCGATGAAGCCGATCAGCGAGCGTTACTGGTCGAGGTCGACAAAGCCGAGGACAACCGTACACCCCTGGTGCATATGGAGTTTCTGATCTACGAAACTGTCAATCAGTACGGTAAGCCGGACTGGCAGTGGAAGCGAAAAACGGTAGCGATCGAACTCTTTGGTTCGAGCGAGACTGACGCGAAGTATGCGGCAGTGGTCGATCGCATCATTGGCATCATCCTCAACGAATGTTCCTGATCAATGACCCACCTCGGTGGGGAGGCGCGCTGCAGTGCAGCCGCCTTTTTTGTTGCTTCGTAACTATGGTAGTCTGGTACCACTATGGAGACAGTAACAATTTTCACTGACGGCGCAGCGAAGGGCAATCCAGGAGCAGGTGGCTATGGTGCGGTCATATCGATTGGCGATACGGTGATCGAGATCGGCGACCGGAAAGAGCTAACGACCAATAATGAGATGGAGCTCCGGGCGGTAGTGAAAGCATTGCAAAGTCTCCCGGAAGAAGTTACGACTGCTGCGATCTATACCGACTCAAAGTACGTGGTTGAGGGTGCAACCGGCTGGATCTTTGGCTGGATGAAAAATGGTTGGCAGACCAAGGCAGGTACCGATGTGCTCCACAAAGAAGTGTGGCAGACCCTTGCGTCATTGCTTCGGAAAGTGCAAGTAGAATGGCACAAAGTACCAGGCCACGTGGGAATCATTGGCAATGAACGAGCCGACAAGATCGCATCTGACTTTGGTGCCAACAAAGCAGTGAGTTTGTACAATGGACCGAAGTCGGAGTATGGGCATGATATCGATGACGTCTCGTATGATGAAGTCAAAGCGGCCGAGCGCAGCGAAGCACGAAAGCGAAGTGCTCAAAAAGCCTATTCATATGTAAGCGCGGTTGATGGAGTGGTAGAGACACACAAGACGTGGAAAGAGTGTGAAGATCGCGTGAAAGGTAAGTCTGGAGTGCGGTTCAAGAAAGCGCTCTCAGCTGCCGAAGAACAGGAGATCATTGCTGATTTTTCGTAACAAAGACCTTGTGGGCTGGCTTTTCATAGCCTGTATGGTAGGTTGGCAGTATGAAACGAGTAGAGATATTCACGCGTGGGCTCTCTAAAGGTAATCCCGGTCCTGCTGCTATTGCAGCGCATATAACTGATGAAACAGGCGCTGTTATGTACGAGCTTTCTGAAGCTATCGGTAACGCTACTGATACGTATGCCGAATACTTTGCGGTCATCAAGGCACTGCAGGCTGCACAAGAACTCTTTCCTGATCAGAGTGATATCATCGTTGAACTGCGGCTGACTGACCAGTCAGTCAAAATGCAATTGAACAACGAGGAGGTGATCACCAATCCTGGGCTTGTACCATTTTTTATTGAAATTCATAACTTGCGGGTGGCGCACTTTCCGCGTTTGATCATCACGCACGTACGACGAAAACGAAACGTTGCCGTTGATCATCTAGTAAATACACTACTTGACGTCTGATCATAAGCACGGTACCGTCTTTATTTAGGGGCGCATGAAGTACTGCGTCAGTTCTTATTCCACCCACCAACAGCGAGTATAGGAGACGGCCGCATGGCAAAAGAAGACAACTCCCTAGAAGGACTGCAGTCCCGCCTGGAACGGTATCAGAACAAGCACCGCGAATGGCGCGATGAGCTCAAACGCCGTGAAGCAGACGGCTGCACTGATCAGGAGATCAAGGAAGCGAAGTCGCGCAAGTGCTTCTTCAAGACACTGGCCGCGATGGCACAGCGGCACATCAACCAGCTTTTGGTAGACGGATCTGCCTCGTCGAAAGCGGTTGAGTCTGAGGTGTCCGATGGTGGCCAGGCGACTGTCGTGCAGATGCGGGCCGATGCGCCGCCAGCGGTGCCGGGGAATCCCAAGCGACCGCCCGAGTTCGTTCGGTACAGTACCGGCGCGTAGTAACGCGGCCGGCCAAACATACAGCCATCTAGTGTGTTACTAGGTGGTTGTTTTCTATCTTGACGAACGGTGTGAATTAGATAAAGTGTAGGCACAAATTTTGTTCTTTCTAGTACTGGAGATCAACCGCACATGAGTGCATCAACCGCAAACCCTGCGCAGTCTATCGTGTTTCTGCAAACCAAACTGGAAGTGCTGAACGTGCAAGTACAAGATCAGACCATGGCACGTCATTTGACTGCCGAACAAAAGCGCGCGATTAACCATCAGCGTCGGACGCTGTGGTTGCAGATCGCTGAACTGCAGAAACAAGTGAGTATTGCGTAAGGTCAGGGGCGAAGTCGTGTACGACTTCGCCCCACATCCACTGCCTTAATGGGCAGTTTTTTATTTTGTCACTGGTAGAATACGGCATGCATGCTGGTTTGGTGTACGGAGGTCTGTTGGCGGTAGTGGTCGGTATTGGGCTTGAGACAGTTTTCAAGTGGTCGATTGAAGTTGCCGCGTGGTTGCTGGTGTTGGCGGTTGGGGTGGGGTTGGTAGGGCGGCGAAAAAGCAAAGCTTTTTCGCCGCTACTCCTTTTCATCACCCTTGCCCTCACCGCCATGGCGCTTGGCATGGTGCGAACACAGCATGTTGCTGCTCAGTTTGCTGAGTCACCACTTCAAGCGGCGGTTGGAGAAGAGGTATCGCTCACTGGTGTGGTGGTGACCGAACCAGACTATCGTGAACGAACGGTTCACCTGTATGTGCAAACAGACACAGATAAGATCCTCGTCACTACCGATCGACTTGCCCAAGTCTCATACGGTGATCAGGTATCGATCGAAGGGAAGTTATCGACTCCGGAGTCATTTACCACCGAGCTCGGTCGGACCTTCAACTACCCAGGATATCTTTTGGCGCGTGGCGTACAGTACACGATCTCTTTTGCCACTATCGAAGTGCTTTCTACTCGGCAGGGCAATCCAGTCATTGCAGCACTCCTGTCTGCCAAAGCACGCTTCATTGCTGCATTGCAGCAAGTCATCCCAGAGCCAGCCTCTGGACTTGGTACCGGTCTTTTGCTTGGAGTGAAGTCTGCCCTTGGTGACGATATTGAAGAAGATTTTCGCCGCACCGGCATCATTCATATTGTGGTGCTCTCTGGATACAACGTCATGCTGGTGGTGGCATTTATATTGTTCTGCTTATCGTTCCTGCTGCCGCTGCGTTGGCGTTTGGTGGCAGGGGTTGTTGCGGTGGCAGTCTTTGCCCTCGTGGTAGGACTCTCGGCGACAGTGGTGCGCGCGAGTGTCATGGCTGGTTTGGTACTTTTGGCACAGTTTCTCGGTCGGCGGTATCACGTACTTCGCGCACTGTTATTTGCTGGGGTGGTGATGCTCCTTCTAAATCCCTACTTACTCTTGTACGACATCGGCTTTCAACTTTCCTTTATGGCGACGCTTGGGTTGGTGCTGCTTTTACCGCACTTTGAATCAACAGTGATTGAAAAAGGAAAAAGTATCGGCGTGCGAGAATTTTTCCTCTCGACACTCGCAACGCAGATCGCAGTTTTGCCGCTTCTCATGTATCACATTGGTGAGGTGTCGCTCATTGCACTCGTGGTCAATGTGCTGGTGTTGCCAATGGTTCCGTTTGCGATGTTGCTCACTTTCGCGACAGGTGTGGTGGCGCTCGT
Source organism: Candidatus Nomurabacteria bacterium (assembly GCA_020632075.1). Lineage (NCBI taxonomy): Bacteria > Candidatus Nomuraibacteriota > Candidatus Nomurabacteria bacterium. Next base: position 900,059 of record JACKGH010000001.1, read on the forward strand.
TTCGGTCACTCTGGCAAGTGCCTTCGGGTATATTGCGTACCTTAGCTTGGCGTACATCTTGCTGGTCGCAGAGTGGTTTGCAAACATTCCGTTTGCGACGATCGTAGTGCCGGGTTTCGCGTGGTGGGGAGTATTGCTGATGTATGGTGTTATGTTTTTTATCTTAGTGTGGTACCAGAAACGAAAGGGGAGATCTGAAGGTCTACCGGACTGGGTGATCGAAGATGAGGAGGTGGTTGCTGGCGCGGAGCCGGAACTTCGTTCCGGCTCCGCGCCAGCTCACGACCTACCCATTTTCTTTCGCTAACACTCCGGCGCCCCTTCGGGGCGCCGGCCACATTTGCTACAATACAATCACCATGTCTGAACCTGAGTCAGTCGATCTACCATACTTCCGCTATGTGCTCATACTCTTTGCCCTAGCTGGTCTTGCCTGGCTCCTCTTTGGTCCGCTCCAGAGTTTTGTGTCCGCGAATCTGCAGATCGCTGAGACGGTTTCAAGTAGTGTCTCATCTCTTGAGGATGGACTTGTTGCGCACTGGACCTTCGACGGTGATGATATCAACTGGGCTGACACTTCAACCGAGGTCAAAGATGTGAGTGGATACAGCAATGACGGTAACGCTCGTGGTGATATCGCTCAAAATTCAACAACACTTGGTGTTCTCGGCCAAGCCATGAACTTCAATGGCACAACTGATTATGTGCAGATAGCAGACGATACTGAACTCGGTATTACCGACGCAATGGCGATCTCCGCGTGGGTGAAGCTCGATGACAACACACCAAACACCAAACAGTTCATTGTTTCCAAACGATCAGGTACCACCGCGACTGCCAATTACCGTTTATTGGTTGATGATGGCTCCACGTACGACAAAGGTGAGCTGTACTTCTCATACTACGCCGCATCAAATTGGCGGCATATTCGGAGTAATTATCTCATTCCCGATACCGAATGGCACAATCTCACTGCCGTCTTTGACTACGCAAATTCAGAGGTTGTCTTCTACGATAACGGAGTGGAAGTCGCCTCACCCTCCATTACACAAAATATTGTTGACTACAGTGGTACTGATGTACATATCGGCACCGACAGTTCCAAGACCGATTTCCTCGCCGGTGATCTTGATGACGTCCGTATCTATAATCGCACTCTCACAGCCGACGAGGTTAAACGTCTCTACAAAATGGGCGAAGGTGTAAAAGTCGCCACCACCCCCTCAGAAGGCACCCTCACCACCGGCCTCGTCGGCCACTGGACGTTTGATGGGAATGATATTGACTGGGGAGATACGAGTACGGAGATAAAAGATAGTAGTGGTAATGGGAATGACGGTAATGCGCAAGGCAGTGTGGGTGTAGACTCCCCGGTAATTGGTCCTGTTGGACAAGCATTGAATATGGATAAATTAGCCAGCGACTACATTGATTTAGTTGATAACCCACTTGATTTTGATGATAGTGATGATCTTACAATATCTGCCTGGGTGCGGTCGACAAATGTTACATCTGACCAGAATATCATCAGTGATCTGATTTCATTTGCGGGGAGTAGTCCTGGATACGATATGTATTTTGAGAGGAGTGGTAGTACGTATCGGCCCCGGTGTGCTTACCAGGATGGTACTGCTGGCGGCAGTGATGAGTATGTTGTCAATGGAACTTATACCACAGCTGTCGATACCTGGCGGCATATTGTATGTGTCTGGGATCAAGATGATGCCGATAACACCCTTTTATACATAAATGGAGAAGTTGATGTTGCTTCCCGTTCGGGCACGATCACAGCCGTTGGTTCTCTGAGTAACTCGTACGCAACACGCATCGGATCAAGGAGCGGACCTACCCCGGGAGTTTATTTAGACGGTGACATTGACGATGTCCGCATCTACAACCGCGCTCTCACCGCCGACGAGGTTCAGCAGCTGTATAGCATGGGTGAGGGGACAAAAATTAGTACCACAGTGAAATCAGCTAATTCACCTCTCGAAACCGGCCTCGTCGGCCACTGGACGTTTGATGGCCCGGATGTTCGTTGGCAGGATACGAGCAGTGAGATCAAGGATGCGACTGCGAATGCTAATGACGGTAATGCTACTACTACCATGAGTCCGGGTGCGTCTCCAGTTCGAGGCCTGTTTGGACAGGCACTGACCTTTGATGGGGCATATGACTATATTGAATTCGCTGATGATGACATCTTTTCTTTCACCGATGGTGCAGGCACAGATAAACCATTTAGTATCAGTGCGTGGATCAAGCCTGATGGAGGTGCGAATCAGTCCATTATCACAAAATTTTCACCGAGTTCAGAATGGGCATTTGCGATCAGTAGTTCAAGGCTCTCAATGTTTTTGTGTCATGCTCCGAGCTGTCTAACACGCATTGGACGCCAAGATTTCAGTGGCATGTCACCGTATACTGGTGAGTGGACACATGTTATGGCAACTTATAGCGGCTCGGAGACCTCGGCCGGTGTAAAATTATACATCAATGGACAGCGAGTCGATGATACTGATCTGACTTCAGGGTCTTACACCGGGATGAGCAATACTGCCAGTGTCGTCACGCTCGCTGGACCGCCCTCAGCGGGATTGTTTAGTGGAGAGATCGATGATGTGAGGGTCTACGATCGAGAGCTTTCAGCTACAGAGGTAGGGATGTTGTACCAGGTGGCGCAGTAAAGACTGTGGCCAGACCACAAAACCAATATTCTCATAATTGGTTAGATTGTAACTAAAGAAAACCGGGCGGCTCCCTTTGGGAGCCGCCCGGTTTTCTTTTAGTTTTACACCAACCGTCCTGACACTACTTCCCAGTTGAGATTCTTGAAGAAGGCGTCGATGTATTTGCCTTTATCGGCGGAGACGTAGTCACGCATGTATGAGTGTTCCCACATGTCGAGTGCAAGGACGATATCGAGATCGGCGAGTTGTCCCATGTGCTGTTCGTCGACCCAAGTCTGAACGAGCTGATCAGTGTGCGGGTCATGGTAGAGCATTGCCCAGCCAACTCCGCGTGTCTTGGCGATCTCCTTGAAGCGGGTGAGCCACATATCGACAGAACCCCACTGTTCCATGAGCTTGCTCTTGAGAGTGCTGTCTGGCAATTCCTTTGCACCACCTTCAAGTTGTGCAAAATAGTATTCGTGGTTGCGCATGCCACCGAATTCAAAACCGAGGCGACGCTGCATTTCAGAGATCGCAAACGCGTTGTTCTCAGGGTCGTTGCTGTACGCTTCGATCTTATCGCGGATAAGATTCACGTGTTTTACATAGCCGTGATACAGGCCAATGTGGTTTTCGATGGTGTCGTTTGAAATACCTTCGAGTTCAGGGATATCAAAGCTTAGTGGTTCGTATTTCATAACAAGTGGAGATTAACGGCTAATACTCTTTCATACGCATTGTATCATGGTGTCGTGTCAGAACGGTTTGTACAGATTCGGATAGCTACGCTCGGTTTGCTGTTTCTTGCTGTGTTGGTGGTGTGGTGGCCGGCCGCGATAGCGGCCGGCCCTGCGAATGAGTATCTCACCGTACGTTTTTTAGATGTAGGACAAGGAGATGCGATCCATATCATTACGCCGGATGGGTATGAGTTACTCATTGACGGTGGTCCTTCGGCGGTGGTGCTACGCCAGTTGGCAGTAGACCGGTCCTTTTTCGATCATTACATTGATGTGATGGTGGCGACGCACCCCGACACTGATCATGTGGCTGGATTGGTGGATGTGCTTGAGAGATATGAGGTCGGGATGTTGATTGAGACCGCTGCAGAACACGATGCGCCAGCAGCAGTGGCGTATGGAAATGCAGCGCGCGCCGAAGGCGCGCGCATCATCACAGCGCAAGCAGGTCAAGTCGTCCAGCTTGGCGCATCGACCACAGTACGCATTCTTTCGCCACACGGCGATGCGACCAACTGGCGGAGTAATGTTGCGTCGGTCATTGTGCAGGTGCAGTATGGGGAAGTGGCATTTATGTTGACTGGTGATGCTCCAAGCAGTATCGAGGAGTATTTGGCCGGCGCCTACGGCGCCGGCCTCAAAAGCCAAGTGCTCAAGCTTGGTCATCACGGCTCAGATACCTCTTCGAGCGAAGTATTTTTAGAAGCAGTACAACCACAGTATGCAGTCGTGTCGGCTGGCAAAGATAATCGGTATGGGCACCCAAAGGGAGAGGTCTTGTCTCGTGCTCGCGGAATGGGCACAGAGATCGTCAGTACTGCCGAGCGAGGAACCATCACCTTTCATTCGGATGGAAGTACTGTGTGGTTAATAGAATAGCTGGAATTTTTTTCATACTTTGGTATGTTGTCCCTGAATTCATCTGGAGGGTCATACCCATGCCGTATTTGTTCTTTGTGATCATAATCGCTGTGCCGTTTCTCAGTGTGGCGTATTTCAGTGCTACGCCAACAGGAGTACTTGCACACATCGCAACCTTTCTCGTCCCCGCGATCACGGTTGGATTCCTGTTTCGAGCTCGCGTCGAAGGAGGGGCGTACGTAGTGAGCGAATGGTCGTTCGGTAGTTACCCACTACTGGGGGTCAGCGCCGGCCTTTCCGCACTGGCAGCACTGTCGACCGTACACCTGATCGTGTCAGGAATTTTCCTGGCTATCGCTAGTCTCGCTACCATTTGGGTAATGCGAGAAGGCCCGGTGGTCTACGGCTGGGACGCCTGTCCCTAATGACCGAAGAGCGATGATCATTCAGACGCGACCCACCCAGTCGCGTTTTTTCTATAACAAAACGGGCGGTCCCTAAAGGGACCGCCCGTTTTCACCAATGCTAGATAAGTCCAGCTTTCTTCAGTGTCGCGTACGCACCGTTCTTAGCGATAGTGCGCAGTGCTGCTGCAGAAACGTTCACTGTCACTGTCTTGTCGAGTTCAGGGACGTAGATGCGCTTCTTTTGCAGGTTTACCTGACGCTTGGTCTTGCCGCCAGGATTAAACTGCGTCGCACGAGTGCGGTTGCTGTATCGGCCTCCGATCTGGGTCTTCTTGCCGGTGATGTCGCATTGCTTTGCCATACAAATAAAAGTATTTAGTGGCGACATCCTACCATGTTTATTTGATAATGCAACAGATATCTGGTAGATCAGCCTAAGATCCATTGACAAAAACTATTTTAATTATAGTATCCACGCAGGTTTCTAGCGGTTCAACAAGGAGAACCAAATGAAAGACACGCGTTCTGTTTTCAAAAAATACTTCTGGCTCTGGTTGCTTGGAGCAGTGATCGGTATTGGTATCGCGATTTCGTTTGTGCAGGTACCGGTGACGATCACCGAAGCGCAGGCACAGGCCATGCTCGATACCAAACTTGCGGAATTCAACGAGAAGTCCCCTGACACTCAGATCGGTCCGCTCATCCTCAAGTTCGGTGACGGTACTATGACGCTCGATGCGCAGGGTGTTGGTCCCGTTCTGAAGCAAACGATATCGGCCCATCTCTACGCCGACGGCTTGCCGGAGAAAAACGGCAAACATATTTACTTCAGAGCCAGCGACTTCGAGGTGACAGACATGATGGTCAACGACCTGCCGCCGCATGAGGCGATGGTCGAACTGGTCCAAGCTGGCTCGAAAAAACTCATGAAGAAGCGTGACGAAGTCCTGGCTGAAGAACCCAAGAAGGGTATTCTCAGCAGGTGGCGCTCGGTCGCGGCTGAGTTCGCCACTGACAAGGTGGTCGAGGTCAACTCCGCCGAAGTTGAGCGACTGATCGTGAAGTACAAGTCCGAGACGAAGCAGTTCCTCGAAGGTCTGGTTGTGTCATTCTTGCAGTCATCGCCGATCTATTCGCTTGATCACAGCGGCAAGGAAAAGCTGGCGGCGTCTGTCCTGACCGACATCACTGTCGCGCCCGGACAGGTCACGGCGGTCCTGAGTGGCATGGAATTCATGAAGACGCTCATTACTGCGGTGCTGACACTGCTGATCGCAATCGCTTGGGTAGCTATGCTGTTCTTCGGCGGCGCCAGCGGATTCGGTCTGGCACTCGGTGCTCTGGCTTCCTAAGCTGAGTCCGAAATACAATCCAAGGTCCCTCACTCGAGGGGCCTTTATCGTTCTTAGTATCTACGCTACTATGTACCAACTATGGAAATGATCGATATTGCACTTATATTCGCCCTCATCATGTCAGTCGTGATGCATGAGATGGCACACGGCTACGCCGCTAACTGGCTTGGTGATCCGACCGCGCGTCTCGCTGGCCGTCTCACGGCCAACCCGATCCCGCACCTCGACCCGCTTATGTCGGTCATTTTGCCAGGTCTTTTGATCTTGAGCGGTTCAGGGCTCATATTTGGTGCAGCCAAGCCAGTGCCATACAACCCATACAATCTTCGCAATCAGCGCTGGGGGGAAGCGATCGTGGCCGCAGCCGGTCCAGCGATGAACATCGTCATTGCGATCGTCTTTGCCCTCCTTATCCGCAATGCAGACGTACTTGGCTTTGGCGAGGTTTTTGTGCTCTTGGCGTTCAAGATCATCTTGCTCAATATTTTCTTGGCCTTTTTCAATCTGCTCCCGATCCCGCCACTTGATGGCTCAAAGATCTTGGCGCGTATTTTGCCTCGCACATTGGCCTATAAGTATGAAGGACTCCGCATGGTGATGGAGCGAAATGTCGCGATGTCATTTATTTTGATCATTGTGGTCTTTGTCTTCGTGCTTGGACAGCCGCTCTATCTCATGACCGTGAAGCTCGCGAACCTCTTGATTGGTTGGTAATTTGTGGTATTGTTGCGCTAGCTGTATTCGACGCCTGTAGACGACAGGATGTCATGTACCGGATGAGTGTCTACAGGTACACTCCAGGCAACGGGGTCTCCTCATTGCGGTACGCGGCACCGATTCTTTCGCGAGGATCGGTGCCATTTTAATACTAGGCAAAAGCTATAATTGTGGTAGTATCGAAGTAGCAAAGAAATGTTCCAGCGACGGATAAGGTAGGCGATCGGCTCCCCATAACGCCCTGGAACATTGCCAGTCGTCTACCGGGAAAAGCTGTGCAAAGCTCCCAACCCCCTTTGCGAACCCGCCCCCTCTCCCCAGGGCGGTTTTTTTAAGCAAAATCACGAGGAGCAAAGCGACGACTAAATTTTGCTTATACAGGCGCTTCGCCAGATTTACCTTCTTTTTCCCGAAGGGAAATCTGGCGGTAGCGAGCTGTACTAAGTTTCGCTTTAGACAAAATCTGACGCAAGCGTCCTCATCATCTTGCAAATTTACCTATATGTAGTACATTACTGGGGCTAATTTATGGCAACAATTCAACAATTAACCCGTAAGAAGCGAACCGACAAAGCACGAAAGAGTAAGCGTGCGGCTTTGGAATCTGGATTCAACAAGATCAAGAACCAGCCGAACACCTACTTCTCTCCGTTCAAGCGCGGTGTATGTACTCGTGTGACCACTAAGACCCCACGTAAGCCGAACTCAGCTATCCGAAAGATTGCTCGTGTCCGACTTTCAAACGGTCAGGAAATTACTGCATACATCCCAGGTATCAAGCACTCACTGCAGGAACACTCAGTGGTATTGGTCCGCGGAGGTCGTGTGAAGGACATCGGTGTGAACTACACCATCGTACGTGGTAAGTACGATGCGACTGGTGTAGATGAACGCCGCATGGGTCGCTCACGCTACGGAGCTAAGAAGCCTAAGGGAGAGTAATCTTGCTTAGCAATCGCAGGAGGCGAATCCTGCACAATTACAAATAGTTTATATTCGCTACAGATCATAGAGTGGTGATCCGCAAGGAGAGACCATTATGCGAAGAATGAAGATTGTTTTCATAACATCTCATTCTTAGTTACTTACTAAGAAAAATTACAATGCGACGACCAATCAAAAAACGACCAGTGGTGTCTCCGGACATCAAGTTTGGTCAGGTAGATGTCGAACGACTCATCAACTACGTGATGCTTCGTGGTCAGAAAGAAACTGCCCGCAAGATCGTGTACGGAGCGTTCGAGATCATCAAGAACGACAAGGAGACCGGTGATGACCCAGTAGAGGTCTTCAACACCGCCCTCCGCAACGCTGGTCCACTTATGGAAGTTCGCTCACGCCGTGTTGGTGGAGCAAACTACCAGGTACCACGTGAGGTGCGCCCTGAGCGCCGCCTCTCATTAGCACTTAGGTGGCTCATCGGTGCTGCGCGCAAGCAGAAGGGAGTCCCAATGCATAAAGCGCTCGCCAAGGAGATCATGATGGCAGCTAAGGAAGAAGGAGAAGCGATCAAGAAGAAGGAGGATATGCATAAGATGGCAGAAGCCAACCGTGCGTTTGCCCACTTCGCTTGGTAATTCCACAATTGGCGCTGCGCTTCGTTGCTTCACGGAAAATTTTCTTCACTGGGCACAAGCCCCATTCAGAAAATTTTCTGCTCGCGCCTCGCGCAGCATCCAATTCTGAAATCACCGACAAGAAAAAAGACCCGAGAGGGTCTTTTTTCTTGTACTCCGCGTGATCCATCTAAGTTCATACCTTTTTGTTGGTTCGGGATGAAGTATTTGACCGTGTTACCATAATTGCTATAAGGTGTCTTAGTGTGAATGACTCAACTACAACAGTCTTGTTAAAAGCAACGTCCACAGTGGAAACCTATTTCTCTTTGCTTGAAAAACACGAGCCTGCTCTAAGCTTTTTGTTAGATGTGGTAAAGGTCATTGGGACATTAATAGTAACCATCGTTTTGGCTGGCTGGGCGTTATATAAATTCTACAAAAATCGAGGTGGTCAAGGATCACTAACTTTTCGTACAAAAGTTAGTGGCAAAGGAAATAATGTTGATGCTCGGGTCTACTTGGGCATACCTCACGAGGACTATACAAAACTCGCCGCAGATCACGCAGTCACAGAAGCGGAACTCAAGGCAATTCTTTCAATATTAGATGGACACAACATCCCAAGACACGAACTCGATAGTAGGTTGCAGGAGATGGCCACAGAAATAAATCAGTTGAAAGAAAGTATTTCGACACACGAGGAATTTAGTTCTAGTGCGGGATCGAGCAGTGTGACGCAAGCACCAGTTGTCATGGACGAGTCAGAGGTTCACATGTTACTACATACAGTACGGCGTGAAATAGAGGAAGGCGATCTAAAACAAGCAGGAATAACTCTAAATGGCCTTAAAGAAAAAGCGATTAAAGACACGAAACAATCCGGAGCGACTCCTCACGATTTTTCCTTTGCTGCACAGGTTACTAGAGAACTTGCAAACCTGTCTGCGATACAGCTTACCTTCGACAAGGCTGCGGCTCTGCTTGAAGAGGAAGCGGGTTATCACAAAAATATTGATGAGATGTCTCGTGCGACAGCTTTAGATAATGCGGGCGGCATGTATCTGCGAGCTGGTTTGTACACACAAGCAGAAGCAGCTTTCCAAGAATCAATACAGATCCTCGAAGGCCTTACGGGCACAAACAGTGTCTTTGTTGCAATGGGTAAAAACAAACTGGCTATGGTGTATAAGGAAATGCACCAATATGATAAAGCCCTTCAGCTACTTGAAAAAACACAGCACATAATAATGTCAGGTCTAAACGCTAAAGATTATTTAGAGCCAGCAAGTGTTCAAAATACCCTAGCCATGCTTTATCGGTTAAAACATGATTACGCTAAAGCAGAGTGGCATATGCAAAGGGCTTTAGAGGAGATGAAATATCATGTTGAAAGTCATCCAGTGGAATATGCAAACATGCTTAACAACTCAGGTCTTCTTTGTCACAACCAAGGGCTTTTTGCTGAGGCTGAAAAGAAGTACCTTGAGTCCTTAGATATAAGACGAAAACTATTGTCAAAAGATCATCCGGATATTGCACAGAGTCTCAATAATCTTGCCGGTCTTTATAGGGAAATGGGTGAACTGAAAAAGTCTAAAACGATGTATGAGACTGCTATAACAATGTTGGAAAATATCTTTCCAGACGATAACCCCAATCTAAAAAATACTAAAAGGAACTACCAGAAGCTGTTAAATGAAATGGATGAGAAAGAATAAACCAAGTTGTTTCTCTCAACTACAAATGCACGCATCTCGGCTGGTTGTAAAGTTATGTGAGCAGTGAAATTCATGATAAGGTTTTTATCTCCTTTGTACGACTTTTGGGTTGGGTGGTTTTATGACCGCAAAATCTTTTCCATCTCCTTACCCTTCGCCAGCTCATCAATGAGCTTGTCGAGATAGCGGATCTCGCGCATGGTTTTTTCGGGGACGTCTTCGACGCGCACGCCGCAGACCACGCCGGTGATCTGCTTGCGCTTGGGATTGAGCTTCGGTGCGGTTTTGAAAAAGGTCTCGATGTCTGTGTCGGTCGCAAGGAGCTTGGCGAGTGAGGCTTTGGTGTGGCCAGTCAGCCAGCAGATGACTTCGTCGACCTCGGCCTTGGTGCGACCTTTCTTCTCGGCCTTCGCGACATAGGCCGGATACACTCCGGCGAAAGGCATGGTGTAGATACGTGGCTTTTTCATATGGAATATACTCACTTTACCAGCTGTTTTATTATAGTAAAACTATGAACTTCACTGGCGTGATAATTGAGGAGAGCTTAAAAGATGCGAGCGTTTTGGACGAGGTGGTGATTGTTGGCACGGAAGTTGAGCCGGTGACCGAGTCTCATCAGACGCCATGGATAAAACAGAGGGAAAGGTAGTGTAAAAATTTTGATACATTCATCAGTCTCTTCAAAAGGTATATACTACGATCATGAACAAAAAGCTTCTTATTGCGATCGGCGCCTTCGTTTTTATCATTGTGATCAGTTTTTCATTGATCAAAGACCAAACTGAAGTGTCGCCAGTGATCCAAACTGACATTAGTCCAGGTACCGATATAGACGAGCGAGCCAGCGAAATTGTGGGCTACGTGAGCAATGCAAAGAACTTAGCATACACGATCGAGGGCCAGCAGCTGCAGCTACAAAATGGCTATGCTGAAAGTGCTGTCGCACCAGACTCAGCCATCAAGATCATCACTCGGTATTTTGGAAATGAACTCCTGACCGATCTCGACGGCGACGGCGACGATGATGTCGCACTTATCATCACTCAAGAATCTGGCGGTACTGGTACTTTCTATTACGCCGCCGCTGCCCTGCAGACACCGGAAGGGTATGTTGGTTCAGACGCCTACTATCTTGGTGATCGGATCGCGCCACAGCCGACAACTGCTAGTCCCAATTCAGCGCAGCCGCAGGTGGTGGTCTTCAATTTTGCAGACCGTGCTCCTGGAGAACCAATGACCACGCCACCTTCAATCGGGAAGAGTGTGTATCTAGAGATCAACCCACAGACCAATACTTGGGTAGTGGTGGAGTAGTAAGTTGAGCTAGGTTCGATTGCGCTGATTGACAAAATCTGAACTGGACGTATTATCCACGAGGGTCAAAAGCTGCATATGCAGCTTTTGTTTTGTTATCCATGTTTGGAGGAATAATTCATGGAGTTTCTTACTGATCTGATTGCCAGTCCATTCGTTCTGTTTGGTGTGCTGGCAGCCAGTCTCACTTGGTGGTCGTGGATCCTGGCGGTTATCTGGCTGACTGGCGTTGGTGCATACATCTACAACGACAGAGACCTGAGAGGTTTCTTCCTGCTCATGGCAGCGATCGTGGTGTTCACCTTCTTCCATGTCGAGACACCCGAGGGTCTCGCTTGGTACCAATCGCTCTGGGAGGTGGTGAAGACGATCCTTGTGGGGATGGCTCAGTATCTCCTCATCGGCCTGGTCGCCGCTATCCCACTGTGGCTTTGGCATGTACGTAAGGAGCTCGTTGAGCTCCGCACGCATCTGTACGAGTATGTGCAGCAGCGCGCTAAGGCAAGACAGCTGTGGCGCAATCCGCACGCGCATCGGAGTCAGGAGACCCTAGATCTTTCCGAAGAGCAGATCGCTGCGTGTCAGCAGTACCGGGTCGGGGGTGCGATTCCCGAGTTTCTGCAGGAGAACTGGCGTCTCTACCGTTACGAAGAGTTCGGGCTGAAGCAAGACGCTTTTGCGTTGCGCAATAACCTCGACACTGCTTCCAGTTACGTGTTCCTTTGGCCGTTCCATTACATCATCCGTTTCTTCGGTGATTTCCTTGAGACGGTCGTTCGGACGGTGCTGCGGTACCTCGGACGTTTCGTCGACTGGCTGGTCAACGTCGTTCGGATCGGTATTCCGTCCGGCATCGACAAGTAGGTTGCCGACAACAAAAGACAAAAGCCTAGCATTTCGCTAGGCTTTTTTAGTTCCCAACCAGCATGTTGCTGAGCACGTACGCGGTATCGGCCTTGGAAAGACCTTTGAGGTTGATCGCATAGCGGGTGTCGGGGTCAGTGAAGAAGTAGATCGAGTAGCTATCGGTGCCGACGTAGTAGAGAAAGCCGGTGCCGTGCTCAGTTTCAAACTTTGATGCGCCGTTTGAGAGTTGGTCCTTTGATTTGATGATGAGTAACTTCAGTGCGATATCCTTATCAGCCTTGCTGGAAAAAAGGTTAATATCAGTACTCTTGAATTTCAGTAAGGCTTCATAGAAGGTACGGGCGTCACGACAAGCTACTACGCCAGTGCTTTTCTTGAGGAGTGTGCAGGCAATATTTTCTTCGGCGGTGGTGAAGTCATCAGCATACGTAGTGAAAAAGTCTGGTCGTTCTGGTGCAAAGAGGGTCATGGAAAGTGCGCCGTTGTGAGCATGCGTAAAATTGCCGCCGGTCTCATAGGTCGCGGCGAACGGGACTGGCAAGGTCATATTGCCGATCGTCAGAGGTGGGTTGGTAGTGCCACTTTTTGCGGTACTGGTGAAGCTCATTTCTCGCCAATTGATATCGGCGCGCGCGGCTACTTCAGGGTGATCGTTCAGAAAATCATAAAATGTGAACGTGGCAGCGAGGCCTTCACGAAAGACGGCCACGAGCACAATGATAAGTAGTATCAAGCCAGCAATGACCTTTTTCATAGCTGCATAGTAGCATGTTCTCTGGTGGTCGTCCGCAGCCACCTGCGTGATACAATCTGCGTATATTCAGCTTGTATGGAGAAACTACCAGATGCCCCCAAGCCCACCGGAAGTGGTCGGGTAAAGAAAATGGTAAAAGTGGCTGCGCTATCAAGCCTGGTCGGATTTGGCGCAGTGAAATATCATGCGCAGGAAGCTTCGTCTGATGTCTACGATCTGCAACCTGGTGAGAAGGTTGAGCAAGAGGTCTCGAATGAATCAAAGGATCTGCAGAATCTCGATGTGGGAACGATCGATCGATCACAACAAACGGAACAGTCTGAGATACCTACTACTGAGGAGTCGGTGCGGCACTTGATTGGGCTCTACCGCAAGCGAGAGTACGCCAAGGATGCTTTCTTTCATACATTGCTTGGGACAGATGAGTTTGAGAGCCTGCCGATTGCAGAGCAGGTTTCTTTGTATCTGGCGATGATCAAGGCTCTGGAGGTCGAGCCAGAGAATGGTGATGGCACACGAACTGGCTTCTTGTGGATCCCAGAAGTGATGGTCGATCGGGTCGATGAATGGGCCAGGGAACCTGGTGCAAATGAAGTCTACGAACACTTGTTTTCAAAATTAAAGTCATCTGCGCTATTCACTGATGCAGCAGTCACTGTTTTGCAGCACTTCAAAGGAGAAGCTTGGATGGAACAGTTTGTATTTCGAGCATTTCATGAACACCCTGGTTCGTATTTTGTAAGCCGGGATGTGCTGGAGCCCCTCTTGCCACTTGCATTTGATGAGTGGTCGATCATCTCAACAAGCTTTACGACCAAAGGCGCTGATGCGGCGCTTGCGTACTATGGTCTCCATGATAGTGAGAAGCAAGAAGCAATGGAGCAGATCGTCGCTGATGCACTTCCGCGAGCGAGTGCTCCTGCACTCATGGATCTCTGGGGGAAGCTAGAACAGAATCCCTCAACACTCATTCGAGAACGGTTATCTATACCGCGCATGGTGTCTGAGCTTATGGTCTTGGGGCGTAACTTAGAACCAAAATACGAAGCGATCCGAGCTGATGGTGCGTGGACAGGTGCAATGCTCATCGATCGTGCGGATGTGGCACCGATGGCTGATGAGGTTGGCATAGAGTACTGGCAAAAGCTGCCTGATGAGCTGATGTATGGTCAATTAACACCGGTCGCCAAGGAACAGGTGAAGAAAGTCCTGGCACATTATCGTCGGTCGGGAATCGACCGTGATGTCACCATGGTTGAAAATGCTGCCCTGATCGTGGCGCGCAATCTCCAAGCACAAGGGTTGCCAGTCACACGTGAGCATGTGCAAGCTGAAGTGGAAGCAGTGCAAGCTGCCCAAGAAGGATTGGCTGGCAAGAGTCTCTTTGCTAATGATCTACTCATTGCTGCGCACGGAGAGACAGCAGTCGACGAGAGTCCACTTTTCGTACCTGATAATATGATGCATGCTGCCACAGCATTGGTCGCTGGTCAGCATACCTATCTACAGTTTGAGCGGCCTGGGAAGGAGAATGGAGTGATCAGTAAAGAGCAGGCTGAAGCAGTGAAAACCTCGGTACTTGCGGTCATTTCGGGAGATGATATGGATCCTAAGGAGATACCAGCAGCATTATCGGTTCTTCTCAGTGGTCATGGTAATCCTGGCTTTTTCGCCTTTTCTAGCGGGCAGATGCCAAAGCCTGGAAAGCCTGCGCCAACAGTGAAAGAGCCTGAAGTGAACATCAGTGTCACCGAGATGGCGAGTGCGCTCGAACGACGATATCATCGGAGCAAACTATCGCCAGCAGAGCAGTTGAATATTGCACTGGTCTTTTCAGCTTGCAACATGAATGACTTCATTCAGAATGTCGCCGCTGAGCTGGCCACACGAAAAGTACCGTTACCTTGGCTTATGATCAGTCCGTCTGAGTACGGGCAACCGAGCTGGACCAGTCCGCTCAATAGATTCCGTTCAACCCTTGAAGAATCACTGCTCCAGCATCCAGACCTTGGAGATTTTCTGGAGCATGAAAAAGAGATCAAAGATTCGAATCCGTCAATCTTTGTGCCACGCCCAGACGATCCACAGGTATTGATGCAGATCAGTGGGGTGGCTTTTGAGGACAATACTGATACAACCGCGTAGGAAATGTGTGGTCGGGCAGCGAGCGTGGTACAATCAGTATTATTTACTAAGCACATACTATGGAGGGTGGTCCAAAAAAAGAGGTTATCGACCTACAGGAAAATGCTGAGGGGGTATGGGAGCTTCTAGCAAACATGAACTTAAGCCCGGAGACACTCAACAAGATCGGAGAGATCGATGGGTTTGGTGCAATGACGTATCAAGAGCAGATCTCATCGTTACACGGGGTTGCTGATGAGTTGTCTCCTAAAAATGAGGGGGAGATACTAGAAAAGAACAAGAATAAATTTATTTGTAGGGAGTTGGATAAAGTTGCACAGATGTTAGCTGCATATCAGCAGATCCAGGACAGTACCGCCTTGCTTGATTCCTTCGGTACTCGACTAGATGTGAGAGCGTAGTCTTTCAAAATATTTACAACTAGAGCTTTGTTCCTTATGACCTTTGATTTTGATGCAGAAATAAAACAACACCTCGATGTGATCCGGGGCTTGGAGCGCCAGCCGGGCGTGTTCACCGCGTCTTCAGACGACACATTCTACAACAAAGCGTGGCTGCGTGATATCTATTTCATCGTACTTGGCTTTCTTGAGACCGGTGACATCAAAACAGTGCAACATGCAGCTAAGGCACTCCTCACGGTATTTGTAAAACACAAAGACAAGATCAACTGGGCGATCGACAACAAGCCGAGCTATGCGTGGCAGTACATTCATGCACGGTTTCACCCGGAGACATTCGAAGAGTACTGGGAAGAGTGGGGAAATAGTCAGAATGATGCGGTAGGTGAAGTACTTAATCTGATCGTCACGCTCGAACAGCTTGGAGCGAGCGTGGTTGAGACCGACGAAGAACGTGAGATGGTGCAGAAGATCATCGACTACCTGGTGAATCTCGAGTACTGGCAAGATGACGACAACGGTATTTGGGAGGAGAACATGGAAGTGCACGCTTCGTCGATCGGCTCGGTGGTAGCGGCGCTCAAGAAAGCGAGTGATATCGAATGGCTTTCTGTGCCAGCACATGCGATTGAGCAAGGTGAGCAAGCGCTGCGCGCCCTTTTGCCGCGAGAGTCAGCAACTAAGTTTGTTGACTTAGCTCTCCTGACTTTGATTTATCCATTTCAGGTCACGACCGAGGAAGAAACTCAAGAGATCCTCAAGAACGTCGAGTATCACTTGGTGCGAGATAAAGGCGTGATCCGGTACAAGTTTGATCGCTACTACAACAACAACCAAGATGGCTACAGTGAAGAAGCAGAGTGGTGCTTTGGCCTCTCTTGGCTCGCAATTATTTATGCTGAACGAGGAGAAAAAGAAAAGGCGTACTACTGGTTGCGTCGTGCAAAGAATGCAGTGACTCCAGAAGGTGATGTGCCAGAGCTATACTACTCACACACCGACCGACCGAATGACAACACGCCGCTTGGCTGGGCCGAGAGTATGTATGTAGTGGCGCTGCAGAAGGTGAAAGAATTGGATAAAAAGTAAGCGAAAGAATGAGGTGAAACGCGGGCGGCTCCCAAAGGGAGCCGCCCAGTTTCTGTGTGTTACAATTTTTTCATGAAAGACCCATATCGTAAGATCTTACATGCGATTCTACTGCTACCGCTTGCCAGCATTGCTGTAATTTTTTTCATCCGACTGTTTTGGCTATGTTGGAATGATGTGTGGTATGTGGCTGGTAGTATCGCTGCGATCGCGCTTGCCTGGATAAGTGCTGACAAGTTGTTTGCGCATACTCGTTCGACTACATTTATTGTGTTGCTGTGTGTTCTTTCGGTTTTAGTTAGTATGGTCTTCTTAAGTTCTCAAAGTTATGCAAGACGCTCTGGTCCAGACGCATCGATCAAGCAGTCTCTTGGCAACAGCCGGTCGCAAGCAGAATTATATTGGAACAAAAATGAGGGGTCATACAGTGGTGTGTGTCGGGATGAGACCATTCAGCTGCTTGGTTTGGCTGCAGCGGAAAATATTCATACCAACAAAAATCTCTGTCGAGGGCCTGTGCTACAGTGGCTTTTACCTAAAAAGCCGCTTGATCCTGGTCAGTATGCTTGCAATGATTCGTCTACCGAATATGCGATCTCGGCTGTGCTCAACGTTGGTTCGTTTTGGTGTGTTGATTCAAATGGGTATGCGGGTGAAATTCCAACAGCGATTGGAAGGAGTACTCGTTGCCAGTAATGTTGCTATACTACACGTATGAAATATCTAAATTACGCGATCTATTTCTTCCTCGCTGTGGCGGCACTCGCCGCGCTAGCGAAATTATTTATGGGGTAGTGAAGAGATGCAAACAGCCGGTGATTCCCTTCGGGAATCACCGGCTGTTTACTTAGCTTGCTACGCGATTTTCTATCTCTCGTCGTGTGTATGGTAGGATAACTAGTGCATGAATCATAACTAATACACAATTATGTCAATCGAACGCATGTCAAACGGGCAGTCTAAGTCACTCGAATCGACTGAACAAAAGGAACGTGAAACACTTGATTCAGTTAGAAAAGGAGAAGTGGGTAATATTTCATCGTGGATGCACTTGGAAGGTGCACCAGCCGCTCTCGATGACTACTTTAGAAGCCAGATAGCCCAGCAAACGTATGAAGCAGTATCGAAGGGAACTGCGGTGCCCGTGCCTGGATATGCGAGAGAGGGTCGCATGCGTTCAGCACTGAGAGCTTTTAGAGCTAATTTGTTTGATAAACACTTACGTCCAAAGCAATACGTTGAGTTGAATCTAGAAACTCACGAAGCAATCGCAACTGGTACAGCCGTGCCTCTAGCAGAATCTTTGCAGCACAACAAGAATACTCGAACAGCATTCAATGAATACCTGTCAACACTTACACCTGAAGACGTTAATGCTTATTCAAGAGAACTTAATGAAATTGTCGCCGAGTTCAAAACAGCGCATGAAAATGCAGATGAGTCTCTAGCAAGTGCAGTGCTGCAAAAGCTGGCAGATTTTATTTCAAATAGACTAACTGTGATTGCAGCTGGTGTTGGTACTACAGCTCTCTTGTCCACATTGGTTGATAGCTGGGTGGCAAAAGGTTTTATGACTGTGCCCGGTGCTTTTGCTATGCATACTACTATTGGGGTAGGTTATGTCTTTGATAAGTTAGCCGAACAAGTTCGTGAAATGCAATCACCGGCTGCTGCTAAATTGTATGCAGATAGTCGCAATGCAAGTCACCAGATGTTTTACATGGCTAAGATGATTGAAGATTTTCAGAATCAACACCAAAATTCTGATTACGAGTTTCCGGCTGGGGGAGTAAACGACAGTCTAGAATAATAATGTAATTGAGTTCAGTTTTGGCTTGTACGGTAACAATGAATACACAAAGTTGTTGCGTACAGACGGTGGATTCATTTCAATTCTTTTGAAGAACAGTATTTGTTTCACAGTGAACTCTCGTGTATGGTATAGCCCATGTCACGAAATGATGGACTGATAGTTTTTAAAGACGTGTCGTTTGAGCACGACGCAACCAAGCCGATCTTGCGGGAGGCGAGCTTTGTGATTCGTCGCGGGGCGAAGCTTACCCTTATGGGGCAAAACGGCGCCGGCAAGTCAACGATCTTTTCTCTCATTACCGGTAAGCTTCGCCCCGACGAGGGTGATATCAATTTGCAGCCGCGCACGACGATCGCGATCTCGCGTCAGATCATTCCGCGCGATGAGCTTGAGCTCACCGTACGCGCCTTCTTTGAGAAGTGTTTCCTTGAAAAGGTATACGACATCGACCCAAAGATCGACGCAGTCTTGGAAGTGGTAAATCTCACCCCGACTGAGAAGATGAAAGATACCTTTAAAGATCGTATCGTCGGTAGTTTTTCTGGTGGCCAACAAGCGCGACTGCTTCTGGCGTCAGCCCTGATCCAAAATCCTGACGTGCTCCTGCTCGACGAACCGACCAACAACCTCGACGTGGCAGGAATTGAGCATCTTACTGAGTTTCTCAAGGCGTACAACAAAACCGTGATCGTGATCTCTCACGATGCAGACTTCCTCAACGCCTTTACGCACGGTGTGCTGTACCTCAATGTGCAGAATCGCCAGGTGGAACAGTACCAGGGTAACTATCACAAGGTGCTTGCCGAGATCGCCGCTCGGGTAGAAAAAGAAAAGCGCCAGAATGCCCAGATGGCCAAGCAGATCCAGGCTGACAAAGACAAGATCAACTACTTCGCCGCCAAGGGTGGCAAGATGCGTCTCATCGCCAAGAAAATGCGGGCTGATGTTGAAGAAGCAGAAGAGAGCAAAGTCGATGTGCGCAAGGAAGATAAGACGATTCGTGAATTCACGATCGACCCGCACCAGGATATTCCACTTGAAGTATTGAAACTTACTGAAGTAACGGTGATCAAAAACCACGAGCCAAAGCAGGCTGAGTGTGACATCGTCCTGAAGCGCGGCGAGCACTTGCAGATCGTTGGGCCAAACGGCATCGGGAAGACGACACTGCTTGAGAGTCTGGCGGGTGGCCACGCCACGGGCGAGCATATCGCACCTGGCGTGAAGATCGGCTACTACCGTCAGGATTTTTCAAACCTTGATTTTGATAAGACTGTCTTTGAAACACTCATGGCCAGCATGAAGCGCAAGCTCGAAGAAGAAATGCGCAGTATCGCTGCTGGCTTTTTGCTCTTTGGTGATGTGATGCGAAGCAAAGTCGGCGATCTCTCAGAAGGACAGAAGGGATTGGTCGCATTTGCAAAACTAAAGATGGAAGAGCCAGGACTTCTTATTCTCGACGAGCCGACCAACCACATCAACTTCCGGCACATTCCGGTCATCGCAAAAGCACTTCATGACTACAAGGGTGCAATGATCCTAGTCTCACACGTACCCGACTTTGTGGAGAAGATCCATATTGACCAAGTTTTAGATCTGAATAAACTCAAACCAAAAAAGAATTAAAAAACCGGCGAATTCCCGTAGGGAATTCGCCGGTAGCTATTAGGAATACTTCTCTCTTAGTTTTCTGAGCACTGCTGGCGGCACGAGTTGCGCCACCTGCTCGACCCAGGCAGGATCAGTATTCACGTGTGATTTCACTAGACTGGAACTCAAGTGCATGAATTCTGTACGACAGGGTAGGAAGATCGTTTCGATAAGTGGTGCGATCCTACGATTAGCCTCTGCGAGCGCCTGTTCATCTTGCAGATCGCTTGAGTTGCGTAGTCCTCGCACCACTACGCTTGCGCCGATCGACTCAGCCAGCTTCACCACATACCGGTCAGTACACACAAGAACCGAGATGTTTTCAAAGCGTTTGACTGAGTCGGACACCATTTGAGCGCGTTCTTCAGCGCTAAAGGTGTACGTCTTCTTGCTTTGGTTTGCAACGACCAGGATCACCTCATCATAAAGTGGAGTGATACGTTCAATGATGTTGAGATGACCAAAAGTGATCGGGTCAAAGCTTGCCGCATACATAGCCTTCATCGTGTTTCTCCCGCATAGGATGTATCTACTCTGTACGGTACCTGTAAGTAGTGATGATTGTCAATGATATGAAAAACCGGCGAATTCCCGTAGGGAATTCGCCGGCAAACGCTTGAAGAACAAAACTCAGACGAGGTGTTTCTCTGCCCACACACTCCGGATGCTAGGTCCATGCTTGAGGACGAAGTCCTCGTCAGGTGGGAGTTGCTCCAGAGAAGGAACCTTGAACACTTTGGTCTTGCCTGGTTCGTCGATCGTCGTCGATGCGTCGACCAGGCAGCTCATGACGAGCGAGATCTTTGGACCGCGTGGATCGCGATCGAGGTCTGCGAGTGTGCTGTGGTATAGCACACTCTGAGGTGTACAGCCGATCTCTTCTCTGAGTTCACGAGTCGCAGCCTCGATCGCGCTTTCGTCCTCGATATGGCCTCCTGGCGTAGCCGGCCCTTGTGGGTAGTTAAGTCGCTCGACCAGTACCACTTCGCCGGTGTGCATGTCATGTACGACCATGTCGACACAGTACTTAGCATCGATCACTTTCTCGGTACCGACAGCAGTCACGAGCGAGTGTACCTTGTACTCCGCGAGGATTCCGTGGCCGCCAAGTTCGGGGAGCTCAGTGAGGACCGAGATCCCCACTACTTCACCGCCGAGCTCCTCGACCAGCTTGGCGCCGCAGAGCGCCGTGCCACCGGTAGCGAGGAGGTCGTCGACCAAGAGTACGCGCTTGCCGGCAAGGAACCCATCATCGATGACTTCCTGCACGGCGCTGCCATACTCAAGCTCATACTTTTGTGCTCGCGTCTTGCCCGGGAGTTTGCCTTTCTTCCGGATCTGCTCAAACGGCAGATTAAGGAGATCAGCGATTCCTTTCCCGAAGATGAAGCCGCGGGCGTCAAAGCCGGCGACCACATCTATCCGCTCGTTGCTCCACCGGGCCGCCATGAGTGATTCGACGTGCTTGCGTACGTCGGGTTCACGCAGAAGCGGCGCGATGTCCCAGAAGAGAATCCCTGGTTTCGGATAATCCGGTACCAGTCGTAGTAGATCAGCTGCTCGTTGCAGTAGTTGGTCAGTCATGGGGTAGTCCCTCCTCAATGAGTTTACTAACGCTGCCGTCGCGGGCAACTTGTTGCAAGATGGTATAGGCTACAAATTTTGCCAAGGGCAAAACAGTCAGCCAGGGGTGCTTTTCGGTTTGGCGCGAATCGGTGACAACCACCTCTACACCAGCGCGGGCGAATTTCTCGTATGCGCTGGTTACCTCACCGTCCTTCTCGTCATCTTTTGATGGACTGAATACTGCGTGCGTGGCGCTTAAGATCACTCGTTTTGCACCACGTTCAAACAAGATCTTCGATGCCTTAATGATGGTTCCGCCGGTGTCGATCATGTCGTCATTGATAATGCAGGTTTTGCCATTCACGTCTGCACCCGAGAGGGAGAGCATTTTCACTCCCGCCCGACCTCGCTTCTTACCAATGTACGCCGTGTCTTCTTCGTCGAAACCGAACATCTCTGCCAGTTTCCCAACGCGCTTAACGCTACCAGAGTCTGGCGAAACGAACACAACATCATCCATCTGGTCACCGAAACACTGCTTGATCCATGGTGCGACCACGATGCGTCCAGGCAAATGGTCAGACGGGATATCGAAGACCGATTGTAGCTGGTCTGCGTGCATGTCAAACGTGATAATGCGCTTGAGTGACGAAGTGCTCTCGAGACCCTTCAGAATACGCTTCGCAGAAATGGGTGTGCGCGATTCATCTTTCCGATCTTGCCGCAGATACGGCAGGTAGGGGACAACCAATGTAATATCGCTTGCGTCTGCAAGATGCAGTGCGTCAAGGATCAGGTACAAATTCATGATGTCGTCGTTGGGGGTACCCGGGCGAAAATCGTAGAACAAGTAGACTCGCCCGCCCCGTACGTTGCCGAGTACTTTCGGCTTGACCTCACTGCTTTCAAATCGGCGAAGCTCCAATTCACATAAGGTGATGTTCGGAACCCCGAGCTCCTTCAAGTGTTGCCGTGCCTTTTTTGCCATTGGCTTCATGCCATCGGTGTGCACAAAGACGATCCCGTCTTTGGCTGTTGACCGCAACTTCACTTTTTTAACTGTTCGACTCATGTGTCTGCTCCGTGTGTCAATGAACTATCCGAGTAGCACAATACTAAATTCTTTTATTAAGTACAGTCCATATAAGGAAATGTGTAACGAATGTTCTTATTTTATATTTAAAAATATTGATTTATATAGAAATATATGTACTATAATTAGTACATTATGGCAGATATCACACAAACACTTTCTCAGCTCGCGCTCACCAAAGCGGAAATAGAGCTGTATTTACTACTTCTACAATCTCCCGAGCAGCAGATCGTGGACTTGGTCGGAGAGACCGAATACCATCGGCCGCGCATTATGGAACTCTTGGTGAGCCTGGAGGAAAAGCGTCTGGTCACACATGAGCTACACGGCCGTCGAAAGGTGTACAGCGCCGCGCCGCCACATGTGGTGGTCGAGCGAGCCAAAGCAGCACTGGCTGACGCGCAAGCGATCTTGCCCGAACTGATGCAGAAGCAGCCAAAGAAGCGGGCGGTCAGCACGATCAAAACTTTGACTGGCGAGGAAGGGCTTAGCGCATGCTTTCTTGATGTAGTTCTACATCTTAAGAAGGGAGATATTTTCTATCGGTACAGCTCTGCCAGCGATCAGCAGTACGTCGATTCTCTCGTACCAGCTGAATACCGACCGATCCGTGACAGCAAGCAGCTGGAGCGAAAAG
Organism: Candidatus Nomurabacteria bacterium; assembly: GCA_020632075.1. Classification (NCBI taxonomy): domain Bacteria; phylum Candidatus Nomuraibacteriota; species Candidatus Nomurabacteria bacterium. Next base: position 923,420 of record JACKGH010000001.1, read on the forward strand.
TCATCACCAGTGCGTATGTGGGGGAGCAAAAGAAGAAACGACTCGAGCGCTCAATTCGGTACTTCGATGAAAGCGATGAGCTCTTTGAACACAATGTCATCCAGTTCATCTATGGCGACAAGATCTCGCTACTTGATTTCAATACGCTCACGGCTACGATCATCCAGAACAAAGCCATTACTGATTTTCAGAAGAGTATTTTCCTCACTTTGTACAAACGACTCGAGCGAACTGAGAAGTCGTAATCGTTGTCATTTTTATTTGAGTTAGTGTAGACTTAACAAGTATGAAAAAAGCCCCAGAAAAATTACGTTTTGCTGCCATGGCGATCGACGCGGTGGTGTTTGGTATCGTCGATGGTGAACTGTGCGCGCTCGTATCGCCAGTGAATCGTCCGCCACACTACGTGAATATTCTCGGCTTCCTAGGTGGTTTGGTAGATGCTAAGGAAACTGCTGAAGAAGCGTGTGATCGAGTGTTGCACGAGAAGGGTGGTCTCAAGCAAGTGTATCTTGAACAGCTATATACCTTCAGCGCGGTCAATCGAGATAAACGTAACCGCGTGGTGTCGGTAGCCTATCTTGGGCTGGTGCGGCCAGATACTGCTGCGAGCTATGCGCATGAGGGCGCGATGTTTATGCCGGTGAAGAAGCTGAAGCAGTTGGCCTATGATCACGATGACATGCTTCAGATGGCACTGAAGCGTCTGCAGGGAAAGCTTTCGTATACGACCATCGCGCAGTTTTTGTTACCGCGGCACTTTACTTTGTCTGAACTGCAAGGTGCGTATGAGCTTATTTTAGGAAAGGAATTTGATAAGCGAAATTTCCGCAAGAAGATCTTGGCACTCGATGTGGTAAAGGATACTGGTACAGTGCAGGAAGGGGTGAAGAATCGTCCTGCTGCGCTCTATGAATTCACCTCGAAGAAACTACAGGAGCTTGAATTGATCGGATAGATCGAGGTGGCAAAATGGCCGGCCATTTGCTTGACATTAGGTCAGGAATACATATGATAGCGTCAGATTAACACTAAGTCCTTCGAAAAGAGGAGATGTGAACATGTTACATATCACTAGTGCAATACCCTTGCCGGTTTTGCCGGGAGAAGGGTTTCATTTACGCGCGTATCGTGAGGATGATGCTGAATCATTGCAGCGAAATATCAATGATACACGAGTGGCGCGCGATGTCTCAAACATTCCGTTTCCGTACACCATGGAACACGCGAGAGCGTGGGTTAGGCTGACAGCAGACACGGTCTCGCCGCAGTCTACGAGAGTTGATTATGTCATTGATGTTGATGGAGAAGTCGCTGGTTCAGTGGCGTTCATCAATATCGATCGACACAAGGCGCAAGTGAGTGTGTGGGTCGCGCCGGCCTACTGGCGTCGTGGTTTGGCGATCCAGGCACTTAAACTGCTTGTACAGTTTGGATTTGAGACGCTTGGTTTGGTGCGCATCTTTGCGTACCACTACACCGAAAACCACAAGACGCGCGGTTTGCTTGAAAAAGCTGGCTTCACGTTTGAAGGAGTGCACGAGAAAGAGTGGCTCAAGATCATTGGCGGCGAAGTACGCCTCTTTGATTCCAACTACTATTCGATCGTGCGCGACATGTCGAGTGTGAAGATCGTCGCGATCACTGCCGCTGCTGGTGATCAGTATGGACACGTTGCACCGCTGTTAGAGGCAGTACGTTCCAAGCTCGAGGTCGCAGGTTGTGAAGTGTTTCTGGCTGATGATCTCCGGGATGAACGAGTCGATCTGGCTGTTTCGCTTGGCGGTGATGGCACCATGATGAAAACGGTTTCTCGTTTCTCAGGCAGGGGAGTACCGACGCTCGGCATCAATGCCGGCGGGGTAGGATTCCTTACCTCTGCAGAATCAAGCGAACTTGATCAGGTGGTGGAGCGGATCATACGTGGTGAATTCTCGGTCGAACGACGACTGTCGCTGCGGTTCTTCTGGAAAGGGGAGCAGTATGGTCCGTTTGCAAACGAGGTGTCCTTGTGGCATCCGACGAGAGGGATCGCGACCTTTGCTGTACTGATCGATGGGGAACCGTTGTTTGACCGACTGTCTGGTGACGGAGTGCTGGTCGCAACTGCGACCGGATCGACCGCATACAACGCGTCTGCGGGCGGGCCGATCATCACACCAGAGAGTTCTAATGTGGTGATCAATGCGCTCAATCCTCCGATGTTCAATATGCGACCAGTGGTCACCGAGAAGCTGGCTGCTGGTGGGACGGTCACGCTGCAAGTGATAGCGAGCAAGCATGATCAGCCGCTCACGATCGCTGCGGATTCACTCCAGATCGCTGAAGGTCCACGAGTAGGAGAATCCTTGACCATCAGTCGACATCCTCAGCCACTTTTGTTTGCCACCTTTGGACATCGACAGTATGTCGAGGCGCTTAAGGGGAAGATGAACTTGGTGCAGTGATCCTTACAGCGGGCCCTTCGGGCCCGCTTTTTCTATGAAGCACAACGCTACACTTAGTGTACACTTGACAATAAATTAGCATTTGTATAAGATAGTGTAAGAATAACACAAAGTAGTTCTTTTTTAATTACCCACCTTGATCGACAATACATTGACAAAAAGCGATTAAATGTTACTTTTTGCCAAGTTTGTTTTACGCTCAAAATACATTGGAGTAGTCCATTATGAGTACGCGAGAAAGAATTGGGGTCGTGATCGCACGACTACAGTTGCCTGAGCCGCATCCTGGACACATGAGTCTGATGTGGCGAGCAGGTGATGATTTTGATCGGTTTATTGTCTTGGCTGGTCAGAGCAACTATCGCCCCCATGAACGTAACTGGTTGCCGTACAAGTATCTGAAAATGGTACTTGGGGTGCATGTACCAGAAGCCGAAGTGTTTCCGTTTCAGGATAGCGGCATATCGAACCGGGAATGGTCAGAGAGACTCGATGCGTTTCTCCTGGATCTATTCCCTGATGCTGAGATCACCTTGTGCGGCTCGCGTGATTCGTTTCGCGGCTCGTATACAGGCGTTCTGCCGACCCGAGAATACGAGCCATATGGTGACTATTCTGCAACCTCGATCCGACAGCAGTTGCTGCAAGATCCTGTGCCGGCTGATCCGGAAGGTTTGCGTGTGTTTCTGCACGGTCTGTTGGCTGGTGTTGCTTCTGTCGGCGGTGACTTTGGCATCATTGATCCGACGGTCGATGCGGTGGTGTACAACCACGATATGTCGAAAGTCTTGTTGGCTCGGCGCGATGCTGGTTTGCCACTGCGATTCTTCGGTGGCTATCTCGACAAGCGAGATGCAGATGCGATCGACGCAGCGCTTCGTGAGCTTCGAGAAGAAGCCGGTGGAAACCTGCAGGTGCGCAATCCAGTGATCATCGGTGCCTTGATCCCGGTAGATGATCCGCGCATTCGAGGTACAGAACTCAGTAAGAGTACGACGCTTTGCGGGTTTGAGTATGTATCTGGCGAGGTGTGCCTCGCAGACGACATGGGCGAAGGTGAGTACGAATGGTGTGATCTGAATGCAGATCTCAAGGATCGTCTGACACCAGAGCATCATGTCTTGCTTGAGTACTTGCTCCGGTACCGTGATCGACAGCGGAAGCTGGGGCAGATATCGAACTTCTGAAATTCTCAGAAATGGCCGGAAAATCGCTCCGCGATTTTCCGGCCCCTATGAGAGTTCCCGAGGAACTCTAGAATTGTTCTTTACATTCAATCAACCAATCAACAAGAGAGGTGTAACATGGCAGCTCGTGCAGATGGTCTGCTTTGGCAGAAAGACGCGCCGATCATTCGTCGCATCGATGAAAACGACGTCTACAAGATCATGATGATGTATTTCATCTGGACGTACTATCCCAATCTGAAGGTAAAATTCGGCTTCACCAATCGCACAACCGCGGTGCCACTCAGCAAGTACGTGCGCGTCGATGAGATACGCGAACAGTGTGAGGCAGTGGCAGCGATGCGTTTCACGGATGATATCATCGCCATCTATCAATCCTGGGGTCTTTTTAAGCCTGAGTTTCTCAGCGCACTCAAGGAACTGCGGATGGACATGCCGCTCATCGAGAAAAACGGAGATACACTTCGGATCGAAGCGGAAGGTAACTGGCTTTCGACGACGCCGTGGGAGACACAAATCCTGCCGATCGTTTCAGAGTTGTATGCTCGTGGGTATGCTGCGGAGCACGACATCTCTGAGTTGGATTTGTTCAACGAGATGGATCGTCGTCTGAGTGAAAAGATCGATCTGTTCAAGCGTAATCTGTATCTGCGAATTATGCAGTTTGGTTTGCGTCGTCGCGTCAGCGGTCCGGGTGAAGAGCATGTTACTGCACGTCTCCTTGATGAAGTGCCGCAGGTAATAACGGGCGTGTCGAACATGTACCTGGCCAACAAGTATGGTGTGGAAGCACAGGGTACCAATGCACACGAATTGGTCATGGCTCTGGTCGCACTGGCTCGACACATCGGTCCAAATGCAATGTGTGACACGCTGTACACCATTCTGCAGCAGTGGCAAGAGTTGTATGGACACAAAGCTCTGATCATTCTGGACGATGCGTATGGATCAGATGTTTTCCGGGCTGAATTACCGAGGAAGTATCTCGAAAGCTTCCGTGGCTTCAGGCACGATTCAGGTGATCCGATCCAGTATGGTGAGGATACAATCGCGCTGTATGAAAAGGCGCGCATCGATCCACGTAACAAGTTGATCATCTTCAGCGACGGACTCAATCCGCAGCGTGCAGTTGATCTGTATCAGCATTTCGCTGGTCGGATTGGTGTGGCGTTTGGCATGGGTACGAACTTCACGTTTGACGTCGGCCTCATCAAGCCGCTTTCTCTGGTGATGAAGATCCAAGAGGCAGCTGGTAATCCGGCGGTGAAGTTCTCCAACAACCTGGCCAAGGCGGTCGGAGACCCGAAAGAAATCGAGTACTACAAGGAAGTGTTCGGGTATACCAATACGTTCCGAGAAGACGTGGTGTACTGATCGGTAGTCGGTCGAGTGGTTGATTGTAAAGGCGGAGGGAAATTCTTCCCTCCGTCCATCTTTTAAGCAGCTAAATACTTTGGCTGCTTAAAGAGATGATTGTTCTTTAAAATAAGGAGAGAGTCATGAATGAAAGTTTGATGAGTCAGTTGCGGGTGGCAGTGCCGATCGCTACTTCGGTAGCTGACATCTCTGGCGAAAAACCAGGTCTGGTCATTGTCGATGAGAACAACGGCTTTTGTACCGTCGGGGCTGGTAACCTGGCTCCTGTGGCGCAAGACGACGACATCGACAGTATGATCGATCGCACCTGCAATACAGCCAAGGCTTTTCTGGCAAAAGGATGGCCGGTATTGGTTTTCCTGGACAGTCACGTTCCGGGGGTTCCCGAACATCCGTATCCGCCGCACTGCGAGCAAGGTACTGGTGAAGATGAGCTGGTACCGGCACTGCAGTGGCTGATGGACGCTGATGGTGTAACCATCATGCCGAAAGACTGTATCAACGGTTTCGTCGGTGGTATCAATATTGAAACCAATGCCAACATGGTGGTCGACTGGGTCAACGCAAATGGCCTGACTGCCGTGGTGGTGGAAGGTATCTGTACCGACATCTGTGACATGGACTTCGTGCTGAGTATGCTGTCGGCTCGCAATCATGGTCGTACGCTTGAGGCAGGTGGTGGCTACATGCCGACACTGCAGCGTATCATTGTCGATGTGCCGGGTACTGCGACCTATGATCTGCCGCGTGGTGTGGCAGAGGAGATCGGTCTGCCATCAGTCGCTGCACATCCACGTGACGTGACAGATTACATGGGTCTCTACTTCATGGCGTCGCGAGGCGCCGAGTTGGCCAGTGACCTGGTTCTTTAGTTTCTCGCAAGATAATGACGAGTAGCTAAACAGGCTCAATATGGCGGAGGGAAATTCTTCCCTCCGCCCATCTTTTAAGCAGCTAAATACTTTGGCTGTTTAAAGAGATGAATTGTTCTTTACAAATAAGTATCAAAACTGAGATAGAGGAGACTATTCCAATGAAGGCAAAAGTACGCAATTTGAAAGTCGCAATGGTGCAAATAACCATTGCCAACAGTCCGTTTGAAAATGCTCGTCGTTTCTTGATGGAAGCCAAACGAGCAGTCGCACAGGGCGCCAACATCGTGGTTGGTTCAGAGATGATGCTAAGCCACTATCTTGCTGGTGATCGGTACGAAGACGAGGGTTTTGTCGACGAAATGTGGGCGGCTGCGAAGTACATCGCAGCAGCTTCCAGATCGATCAACGCAGTCCTGATCTACGGCGGCATCGGACTTGATCCAGACCCTAAGCGGGTGGGTGAGGACGGACGCTTTCGTAAATACAACGCTGCGTTCGTGGCGCAAAACGGTCAACTGATCGAAAGCGTTACTGGCCTGCCGTTTGTGGTCAAGACGCTGCTTCCAAACTACCGCATCTTCGATGACGCGCGTCATTTCTTCGATGCTCGTAAATTGGCCGAGGAGCTCGACTTGGTGGTCGACGACTTGGTCCAGCCGGTCTCTGTACGCATAGATGGCAAAGAGTACCAGCTCGGAGTCATGCTCTGCGAGGATATGTGGGATCTCGACTACCAGGTCAAGCCGTCCCGGATCCTCAAAGACAACGGCGCCGATATTCTGATCAATCTGTCTGCGTCCAATTGGAGCTGGCGGAAAAATCAGAAGCGTGACCAGGTAGTGGCAGACATCTGCAGGCAGACTCGGTTGCCGTTTGTGTACGTCAACAATGTTGGTGTCCAGAACAACGGCAAGAACTTTATCACCTTCGACGGTGCTTCGACTGCCTACAATGCTGCTGGTGAGATCGTGTCGCTTGCGACACGGTACGTCGAGGAGACTATTGTGGTCGACTTCGGTGCAGACCTTTCTCCTAAACAGCGTTCAATGCAGCCGGATGTGGCTGAGCTCTTTGAGGCGATCGAGGTAGCCACGCGTGGTTTCCTTGATACGCTGCCGGATGGAGCGAAGCAGAAGGTGGTCATTGGTGTCAGTGGTGGCATGGACTCGGCATTGTCGGTCGCGTTCTTCACGTACCTGATGGGTCAGGGAAGAGTCATCGCGGTCAACATGCCGTACGGAAACTTCAACTCCAAGGAGACCAAAGACGATGCGGCAGAGTTGTGTCGCCGGCTCGGAGTAGAGTATCGAGTAGTGCCGATCGATGCGATGGTCGATGCTCGGTGCAGCTTGGTCGGCATTGTGCCAGGCAGCAGTCAACATAAGACCAGTCAGGCCAAGGAACGCATGGAAGTACTGTCTGAAATCGCCGGTCAGGTCGGTGGATTTTTCACCAGCAATGCCAACTGGACCGAGATCGCTTTCGGGTATGGAACCCTCAACGGTGATCTGCGCGGTACGTTTGCACCGTGGATGAACTGTCTCAAGCAGGATGTCTATCGGCTCGCAGACTACCTCAATCGTGAGGTCTTCGACAGGGAAGTGATCCCTCAGTCGATCATCGATCGTCCGCCCATGGACGAACTCACGGCACCGGGTGTTGGTGAGCGTGGTGATCCGTTTGCTTACGGTACCGTCACAGAAAACGGATACCATGACCAGATGGTTCGAGCGATAGTCGCGTTCAGACGGCCGGCAGAGTGGTTCGTGGAGCAGTACCTCGACGGTACGCTCGAGTCAGAACTGCAACTGCCGCCTGGTACGCTGCGTGCATTGTTCCCGAGTGATCAGGTATGGCTCGAGGATCTGGAGCGTTGCTTCACCCTCTTTCACAACGCCATCTTCAAGCGGGTGCAGAGCGTGCCCGGTCCTTTGGTCGACAAGCGGAGCTTTGGCTGGGACTTCCGGGAAAGCGTCCTGCCGTGGGTGAAAACACAGCGGTATCACGAGCTTGCGGAGCAGCTGCAAGAGCCTGATTCGATGCTCGAGGTAGCTATGTGATGGTGTTTTGATACAGGAGGAAACAAACAGCCCGGTGCGCAAGCGCACCGGGCATTTTTGATCATGAATTAATCCTTATTTGTTACTCTCATTGGTTGCTTGCTGCGCTAGCAAGGCAGACTTGATCGATTCATTTAGAGTGTTGACTGTGCTGCTGTGAAGCTGTCCTGGCTTGAGATTTTGTATCAGTGTATAGAAGTCATCTCGGAACGCCTTATTTTCTTGAAGTAACGTCAGTGTTTGTGCGTACTCGTCATGATCAGGGAGAGCAGACGCGTATGTCAGTACATACTCAAGTGCCGTTTCCTCATCAGCTTTCATGTCAAAGATCGCACTGTCGGTGGCAAGGTGGTCAAGTAAGGATCCTACGCGTCCACTGTCGCCGAGTGAGATGATCGGGAAGCCTTCCTTCGCAGCTTCAGTATTTTCAAGTAGGGTCCATCTGCCACCGTTGGCAACGACGCTTACCATGCCGTGTCCAGCACTGATGCGATTCATGATCGCTTGGCGATAGTGGTTGTGCCGGCGTTGTTCGGTCTCAGCGTCTTCGCTCTTACTCCAGCCTGCATGAAATGGAGTTGCGATGGTGTCGACACCGGTGACAGGGAAGATACTGCCAGACTCCCAATCAATATCCTCATTACCTGGATAGTACAGGTTTTTGCCCGGTTCAATAGCAAAGAAGTGCGGTGCGTCTTTGCGTTCATCTTCAGTCAGACCTTGTATGTACGCTTGATACTTCTTAGCTAGCACCGCGCCGATGCCTACCATTGTGCCAGGGATCAGCACGTTGGCTTTGGTTTCGATGGCTGCTTGCAGGATCTCATCTGCCATGTGCTCTGCTTGCGTGGCATGATCAGGATTGTCGATCGATAGGTTCTTTGCGCCACCAGTGACCACGATCCCTGGCCGTTGTTGCAGGCCTAGTGCACGAAGCGCGCGACCCTCTGCAGCATACGGCAACTGTTTGCCTCCGGTCTCAATGATGTTGATCGAAGTTGCAAGTTCAGCGGTTGTCCTGTCGAATGATTCAGGTGAATCGCCAAACACTTGCTCGAGCGATGTAGCGTACTCAGGACCAAAGGTAATAGGTGTACGTTTGATCTCTGGGAGTTTCTCGTGCACGACATCAGTCATCGGACCGACGAAAGTCTTGTCGTATTTAAATACCAGGTTCACCACTAATGTAGCAAATGCTTGCAGTTCTTCAGGTGATCGGGTGGTAAGTTTTTTTGCTTGCAGAGCGATCTGGTCATACTCATCCTCTGGAAATTCAGTGATGGCAATAGCGAGTATTCCTTTCACATGGTCGAGCATCTCTTCCTCAGCTGTTTCTCCGTCGGGATCACTTTTGTAGTCCCAGTCGATGTAGTTGCCCAACCGTCTAGCGTCACTGGCCACATCAAAAGCTAAACTTCGAAATACTAAGTGGGGGAGTAGGAGCGCTTCATAATCTTCAAAATCTTTTCGCGCTACGGTTTTGACTTGTGTAAACGTTTCACGAGCGTGCTCTGTACGCAGTTGTTTATCTGGTTTAAGCAAGATGCGGTTGTATGTTAAATATGGCGTATCTTCACCGCGAAGCTGTTCGATCTCATGATTACGAAATGTTAGGAATGAAGCTCCTTTGCCATGTTCGCTACGGTCAATGTCGTATCCAAGTTCTTCAAGTTCTTCGACAGAAAAGACTGAGAGTAGCGAGTCTATGATCTTTGCCGCTTCATAATTTTGACGTGAGTATTGATCCTCTTTATTTCTTGCATTGAAGACATCCTTAGCTACCGCAGCTCCTTGATGACTATTTTTGATGTTTTTCCATGCATACTTTCGACGGACTGAATTAAGTTTGTCACTTTCTGACATGCTACGATTCAGGTTTTCTGCAGTATTAACAAGTGTGCGCACAAAGTCCCCGAGCCATTTCGGTTGGCTTTCTTTTGCTGCTAAAAGTTCACGGCGTACAAAGGTGTGAGGCAAGTGTGAGGATGCGATTGCATATCGAGTCATCACATCAGCATCTCTCCGCATGACGTCTTTCACGAAGTTGTAATCTGATGGCGGAGTGCGTTCTCTGTCTCGTCTGTAGGTGAGTGGGCTTCGAGTGCCGTAGTCATAGATGTCACCATACAGTGGGTGAATCTGGATCGCCTCACTACATTCGTGCAATAGCAATGCTTCCATTTGCGCCATGGTTTCTTCGTCACCTTCATGTTCGGCAACTCGCAGCGCCAGTTCACATTGTGAAGAGGAGATCGGTTTATCGTACTCCATCGTGCTTGGATCGTAGTGTCCTCTTTCTGGTTTAAAGAGGAGCTTTTGCTCTGCGATCCGCGCCACTTGTTCACTGGTGAGCTCTTCGATCGGGAGGTGGGTATGAAATCCTCGTGAGTCTGGTGCGTCTATATGAATACTCAAGCCGATACTATCAATAGTGATCTTGGTGTCGACGGTTTCGTCCTGCTTCCAGGCAGCAAGCGCACCGCTCGCGATCAGTTCTCGTAGGTATTCACTACGTTCAGCCGGGTCGGCACCCTTACTTTCACGTTGTCGTAGCTGCTGCAGTCGTTTGATCGCAGACTCTAGCGAGATCGATTCAGGATCATTCGGTAGAGAAGGGGGGCGTTCGTTCATAGAATGTATAGCTTAGGATACCCCAAGCATAAACCAAAAGGTCACATAAGAAAAATCGCCACCAAGCCTATTCAGGCAAGGTGGCGATGTCATGACGATTCACGTGGCAAAGCCTAAGCTTCGCTCTACTCCCAGCAATAGGGAGTTTTTAGATGTTTGTCGTCGTTTGCTTACGCAGGTTCGTATGTACTGTTCATGTCAGCCGGCGAAATACCGTAGCCGGCGGTGGCGATGTAACCACCGAGGTAGACTTCCATGAAGCCTTCCCCCCAGCTGACACCGAGAAGGGCAGTTTTGCCGTCAGTGCTGCCGAGCATCTCGAGGATGGTCTCGTCGACCGGTGCTGCTTCGATCAGGGCCAGTTTCTTGAACGGGGTGAATCCGTTACTGCTCGGCGGGAGTTCACCATAGTTCTTGAGCCAGGTTGCCTTGCCTTGGAGCCACTCGTTGTAGACGTCGTGGTCTCCGTCGGTGCCGATCGTGTCGGGATTGCGGCTGACGATTTGATCTTCACTCATGACGTTGGACGTCTCCTTTCGAATCCCACCGGTTTCCTTGTCGGGCACGTAGGTGACCAGCTCCTGGCCCACCTCCTCGGGGCGGACCAGCCGGCCGAGTGTCACCGCTTTTTTGCGGTACGGGCTCGTGCGGGCAGCCACGTAGGCGGCGAGGTCGGCATTGTTTTTCAGTGATACGTATTCTGCGGTTTCGCTCATTGCGAACTCCTATAAGATGGAATGAAGAAACAAACTACGAATTGCGAACAATTCGCCGGAAACGGTAACATATTTCGTAAAAAAGTCAATATCTGTCTTGTTGTTTGTAAAGGCCCGGTGCGCTTGCGCACCGGGCCTGGTTGTTGAAGAAAGAACAGATCACTTATTCCGCCGCCTCTCGTAGAGCTGCTCTGCATAGGTGACCATCTGATCATGCCCGAGAATGGTGTTGCGCCATTCTTCGGGAATACTCTCATAGCCGAACTTGGCACCGAGGAGTCCACCTGCGATGGCGGCGTAGGTGTCGGTGTCGCCGCCGACCCTGATCGCCATCTCGATCCCTTCGGCAAAACTCTTGGCATGCTTGAGGGAATAGAGTGCCACATAGAGTGAGAACTCGGCCGTGCCGCGAGCTGGCCAACCCCCCGGGTCGTAGGGGAAGTCATACGAATCCTCGAGTCTAGATCGAATACGGACAGTGACCGGCTCATGCCCGACCAGCGCATCGAGTGGAAACGGATCGTCGTTCAATAGCATTCCAAGTACGTTTGTGTATACCCAACAGGTTTCGATGCTGTGCGGATGCACATGTGTCACTGCTGACATGCTGCGTACTAGATCGTAGTGTCGGGTACTTGGTAACTTGCTGCGCATGCCGGGTCCAAACCACAACGCCATCGGTGCGGAGCGCATCAGGCTGCCGTTGGTGCCGATCTCGTTACTGGTAGCCATTGCCTGTATCATGGGGTCGTCGCTCAGCGCTTTCCAGAGAGTGGTCTTTGAATCGACTCCCATCGCTTCGAGAGTGTGCAGGCGACTGATCTTTTGCACCGCACTACGCTGCAGTGCTATGCGCAGGTGGTCTGTATCCAAGCCTCCGCATTCGATCAGGCTGGCAGCGAGATCTGCGGTTTGGTCGGAATCATCGGTCGGGAAGCCAGCGGGGTAGAGTCGGCTGTCAGGTTTTTTGTCCCAGGGGCTTCGAAAACTGATCATCCGCAGGCCCCTTCTACATGTAATTGCGTCAGCAACCTGTTTCGCGTTCAATGTTTCGTCTGGCGCCCCAAGTGAATCACCGACATGCACACCAACCAGTGCGCCACGGTATCTGTCTATGAGATCGATCATGATTGCCTCCTGTCGGCATTTTGTCTTCTGGCACAGTACGTGCGAGAGGAATGAAAGTCAAGAACAAAGCCGGGCGCGAAGCGCCCGGCAAAAGAACAAGATCCATCTTACTTACCGCATCCGCAACTGCCACAAGGCACCATCTTTGCGATAGACCACCTTGTCTCCAATATGTGCGAGGCGTAGGTTGGTACCGATGTCCTTATCAGACACCACCTTCTTATCGCCCTGAAATGGCACCGCGATGATGAGCTCACCGTCATCCTTGATTGAGGCAGTCACGCCTTTTGGGAGGATGGTGAGGTTGAGTTCGGGTCCATCCACCAGCTCGCGATCGTACTGGTATTGCTTCCAGTTTTTATCGAATGCAAAGCGGTGCTCTTCGTACTCACCGTTTTGGTTTACCGTCACGACGACAACAAACCGTGTGCCAGCCTTGGCGTTCACGACAGTGAGTCCGTCGAGTTCAGCGGTGCGCACCATAGCGACGGCATCAGCACCATATGGCGCAATCAAGTGCATGGCACCAAGGACGTCGCTTATTCCAACCTCACTAAACCAACGCGTACTCTTCCCGAGTATTTGCCACCGATTTCCCAGTGTGAGTACTGGCTTGCTGAACGCTTGCAGGGTGAGTTCGATGAGTTCGGACTCGGTGACTGCGAAGAGTCGTTCACCACTGCGGAGTACGGTGGTTGCCGTAAGTGGCACCGAAAGCATGCTTTCGGTGCCTTGCCGAGAGACGAAGCGCCATAGCCAGTTGCCATTATGCTCTTCCACGATGACCCAGCCGTTGTCACGACTTACCACCGCGACGCGTCCGCTGCTGGTTTGTCTGATGGTGCGCTTGGTAGCGACATCGACCAGTGTGCCAGCATTGGTACGGACTACGCCACACGGCCAGATCGATACGACCTGTTCGCCATGTACCTCGAGCAATCGCTCGAAGATGAGTCCACCACTTTGCGTGGTGACGACGCGCATGATCTGACCGAGGTTGGTATTGGCTTTGCCGGTCGCTTGCGGCGAGGGTGGCAGCGTCCGTTCACCTTGCGTGAACGTCGCTTGGTACCAATCAAGGAGTGGACCTGGGATGATCCCAAAGTCGCGAACTGCCTTGTTGAGACGAACGCCTGGTACAAAGACCGACGCGTTGTCTTTCATGCGCTGCTCCAGTTCACCCGGTTTGTAGCCGTCAAGTTTGCCTTTGTACGGGTGGATCCCGGTGTACAAGAGGAACGTGACGATACCCCAGGAGAACCAATCTGAAGCCTCGCTGATACTTCCGTGCCAATCTCGAATGGATGGCATGATAACGGAAGCTTTGAAGCGGTCGATCTGCCAGGAGTCTACGTCGATGACGTAGGGAGTTGGCTGGCGGACATCTTTGATGTCCGCCAGCCAATTGAGCTCGTTGGCATCGACCAAGAGGGCTCCTTGCCCGTGCGCGTATCCCACGACCTCGTGCATCTTCGTAGCCAGGTGGGTCACACCGGGTGTGTCGATGCCGTTTTGGTTGCGGAAGTCGTTGGTGAAAAGCCTTGGATACGCCTCGCCAGTCACGTAGGGCATGTAGTATCCGATGGCTCCTTTGCTGCCGATCACCAATCCTTTCGGCGTGACGATCGACGGATGTGTCAGCGACGATCCCAGGAGACGAACCTTCTCGGGCATGTTGTCTTGCTGCATTTTCTGTGGGTCATGATAGAGCTTGATGATATGGTTTCCTTTGCGGTAGATCGCTCCTTCGCCACCTTCAGTGACATAGTCAGCTGTCCGCAAGGTGAGGTCACCATGACCTTCAAGCGTTACTTTCGTCGGTCGTTTGATCGCTGGCATGATCTGCCTCCTCATTGTCTAGGTGAATGACGGCGTACGCGATATCGTCTATCGGTCCGCGGCCGCGTTTCTTGGCGTCTTGCATGAACCGGTTCATTCGCCGGACCGCGAATTGCCCGCTGACACTCTTGAAGGACAGGAGTGCCTTGATTGCCGGTATGGTTTCGACTTGATCGATCTGCTCGACACCATCAGAGAAGAGTGCGACGGTGCGAAGCTTTCCATACTCGGGATGCTCCAAGGCGCCATACACACGCATGCCTTCCATGCCTCGTTCCACGATGAAGCTGCCAGACTTTGATGTGACTGTGTTGTCAGCATGGATGATGTCATCGGTACGTGTGAAGGGCTCTTGCGAAAGAGCGTGTGCCATTTGGAATTGCTGATCCAATTTGCCGAGTCGGTAGGCCGGATAGTACGGCTGATTGTTGTTCCAGTTGAGTGTGGTTACACAGAGTGCGTGTTCGTACTCTAGAGCAACGACACCATCACCAGTGACATGCACTGCTGCGCTTCGTTCGTTCACCACTGCCCACATGCTGGTGGCAAGGAGGTCGGCAGTCTCGAGTTTCAGTGAAGTGCGGTATGACTCGAGGTACGCGTCACGCGATGGTGCGTTGACCAGGTCGTGGTACATGTTGAACAGTGCACCTTCTTCAAGCGAACGCAGGGTAGCGAGTGCTACCAGCCGCGAACCAATGTCGGTCATGCCGCCTGAGGAACAGCCGTCACTGACGATCGCGTAGGCAGTTTCACGCCCGAGGTTGCCCGAAAGGGCATAGTCTTGGCAAGGTTTGCCTTGGCGTAAGTGTTGCTCCCCAATGTGGAAGCTGTGGTCGGTAGAGAGTTTCATAGGTTTCTCCTTCGTGTACTTTGTACAATAAAAGGAGGCGCGAAGCGCCTCCGGTAAAAGAACATGTAGCCGAAGGCTACCTCAGATGGTGGCCGAGATGTTTTGGCTCGGTCCGCCGGTTCCCAGTGCCTGGGAGGTAGACGAGATCGACTGCGAAACAAACTCTGCCAGTTTCGCGAGTTTGCTCTTGGTCGCTTCGCCGGCCCAGATGAACTGGCTCATACCTGCATCACGCTGGAAGTTGGCGAGGTTTTGTTTATCCCCGCTGTATCCAGTGTCGATCCCGATGAGGATCGACAGATGTGACTCCATCACTTCGCCGGTCACCGATTTCTTCAGTTCGTCCTTGACCATCTTCGCCGTTGCGACCGAGGCGTTTTCGCCGCCGTCGCTAATGACGAAGGTGATGCCGTTAACGGCAAAGTCGAGATCGACCAGGCTTTCAGCGTACTGGTTCATAGCGCCAACCGATGAGTAGACACCGTCATTGAGCGGTGTTGCACCACCGCCACGCAGATTGGGGTAGGCGTTCACGTCGATCTCCGAGAGCGGCTTGAAGCCGTGGATCTCGTCGACGCCGTTGCCATTCTGACGGCTGTACTGTGAGCCGAAACGGATCACACGAATGAGCAGGTTGTTCGAGTATGGTGAACTGAAGCATGCGCCAACGGCGGCCTTCAGCATGTCCTCGATCTGCGATTCGAATCCACTGATCGAGCCGCTCTCATCGAGGGCGATGGTGACCAGGGTGTACTCGGAGGCTTCGAGGTTATCGATGGTGGCGCCAGAGAACTGGAAGCCACTGCCAAAGGAAAAGTCATTCATTGAATCGTTCATGGTAGGTTCCTCTTGATCGGAAGTGGTTGTGTGGGCGGCGAGCGTTAGCTCGCCGCCCACTTCAGTTTCAGGCCAGAAAGTCGACCGTGCTCGACAGCTTCATGCCGCGGCTGGCCATGTCCTTGAGGAACTTGTCAGCGATGGCAGGGAAGTCGACAATGATCGAACCATCTGGTGCGGTCACGGCGCCGACCGGTGACATGGCGTCCGTCAGCAGGTGGAACTTTTTGATATGTTCCGCGCCGATGTTATCGGCAACCTGTTCGACGGTCGCTTTCACGCAGTGGCTTGATGCCTCGCCAGCGACGGCGATAACATCCGCTTCTTGCAGCATCTGCAGGAAGCGGCCGTTGAGTTGTGTCGAAGGATCGTTCGGAATTGGCACTTCAGCCATGAGTGCGCCGTAGTGCTCCGTGAGCACATTGGTACCCTTGGTGACGTAGTCGATGTTGCGAACACGAGCCTCGCTCCAGCGATCCAGTGCGGCGGAGAGGTCAGCCTGAATGTTGTGGCCCCAGCTGCCAATGAGGCAGTGGGGCGGCCACACCATCAACTGATATTTTCCGCCGCGTTCCAGATCTTCGGCATAGCCGATAGCGTAGTCGCGCAGTTCCGGGCGACGCGGTACCCAGGTGCCGTCCTTGATGGCGTCAGACGAGATGATGGTCAACGGATTCGGTGACACACCATTTCCGTCGCGCCAGAAGGCCGGGTGAGCGATGTCCACCAGGTGGTGGCTGTCGAGGGTCACGTGGATCTTCTGCAGCTTCGCGCCGACGCGGTCGACCATGGCGGCCAACCGCTTCATGTCATTCATGGCCCCGGTAACCGGCAGTGCGGCGTTCGGTTGATCCATGAAATCGTTCTGGGGGTCAATGACCAGCAGGTGTACTTTCATTATCGTTCTCCATTTGAGAAGTAGTGAGGCTACAGCCTCGTTAGGGAAGTGTTGTATGCGGTATGTGATTTTCAAAGAACAGCCTCACCCTTCCGGTGAGGTGGAGCGCCTTGGGTGAAAAACCCCAAGCGCGCCAGCTCACAAGAAGTGTATTACTTACACTAAGTATTCTGATAAAGTATGGTCTCGCTTGAGACCGGCATCAGATGACTTATTAACGTATAAAGTACACTAAGTTACGGGAAGATGTGAGGCTGCCTTTGTGGCAACCTTTAGTCTTTTGTAACTGTCTGTAGGTTAGCAAAGTACTAACTTAGTGTCAAGTATACACAAAGAAAAAAATAATGCAAGTGGGTTATAGGCTTTACACTCACGCAGGGTAGGTACATACTTACATATATGAAGCTGTGGAATGATTACCTGGTGTATATCAAGGATAATCCTGAGGGGTATTGGTTCAAACGCAAGCTTTATGGCTACGGTTGGACACCAGCGACACCAGCTGGTTGGGCGGTACTCTGTGGGTATTTATTGTTTATTCTTATTGCGGTGTTGTACACAGAGTACTCTGGTGGAGTTGAAACTGATCCAACCAAATTCATTACACTCGTAGTGGCTGCGACGGTTTTGTTGCTGGTTATTACCTGGAAGACTGGTGAGCCACTGAAGTGGCAGTGGGGTCGAGATCGTGATGAAGAGTAAAGAGCATTTTGTCTACATATTGCGCTGCGCGGACGGTAGTTTGTACACTGGCTATGCTACTGATCTCGAGAAACGAGTGGCTGAGCATAATGGAGAAGGGCAGACGAAGACCGCGCGGACGGCGGGCGCGCGTTACACGCGCGCCCGCCGTCCGGTCACGTTGGTCTACTCTGAATCCTTCCCGACTCGCTCTGAGGCTATGCAGCGTGAAGCAGCGATAAAAAAACTTTCACGCAAGGAGAAGATCGAGCTTGTTGGGTAGCGGGTGTTGGTGGTTACACAGGCGGACGGCTTGCGCCGCCCGCCATCGACAGGCATCATAGAGGTACTATGAAAAACAAATTCGAACTCTTCTCCGGATTCATCATTCTTATCTTTATTGGCTATGTCTTTATGCGCGTAGTTACAACCCCGCCAGTTCCAGAGCCAGTGGTGCCGCAGCCAGTTCCTTCGCCTAGTGAGCCTGCAACAGCACCAAGTGCTGCCTTCAAATTTGAGGTTGAAGAGGCGGTTCGTATCGAGATCGGAGCGCCGATCGAAGGGTATGAGCCAGCGATGCTGATGCAAGTGTTTCCGGGATTGGTCGCAGCAGATTTCAATGAGGTAGACGCGGTGATCGGAAATTACTTTTATGATGCATCGCATGATGAGGTGCGTTACGTTGCGCCAATGAATGAACCAATGCATAGTGCTGGGCCCAGTATTTCCGAAGCCGGTTTCGATCAATTATTCCAAAATGTAACCGGACGTTTTTTGTCATATTATCCAAACGGAGATGTTGAGACCATGATGGAGTGGCTCAAGGATGCAGAGTATGGCGTCTTGACGCAACCGCCACTGCTTGAACCAGAGCCAGCGTCACCGCCAGTAGTGGCGTGTACGATGGACGCCAAGATGTGTCCTGACGGCTCATTTGTTGGTCGTGTCGGACCGAATTGTGAATTTGCTGCGTGTCCTGAGTCTGTCAATGATGAAGTTACGTATTGTCCTGATCGTCCGAAGGGAGAAGAAATTGCGTGTATCGATCTGTATGCTCCCGTCTGTGGGCAGGTGCAGGTAGAGTGTATTACTACGCCGTGTGACCCAGTTTCGGAGACGTTCAGCAATAGCTGTTACGCCTGTGCAAATGATCGTGTGGTCTCATATACAGAAGGTGCGTGTGATGATGCATCAGATCAGTAACGTGAAATCTGCAGTCTACAAACTACAAGAAAAGGTATTCATCTATCCCGGTGATGCCGCGTGGCACTTCTTTCCGATTCCGAAAAAGGTCGGTATTGATATCAAAGAGAAGTACGGCAAGTATGCAAAAGGCTTTGGTTCGTTGCCGGTCGTAGCTACTGTTGGAAAGACGACCTGGCAAACTTCCATCTTTCCCGAGAAGACATCTGGTTCATACATTCTTCCCGTCAAAGCTGCGGTGCGAAAGGCGGAGGCTATCCAGGCGGGAGAGCGAGTCTCGTGCACGATCGAGTTGCGAATTTAAAAGAGCGTTTGCTGTACAGCAAACGCTCTTATTTATTCCGGCAACATTTCGCCCGGGTGATCCCAGTCGAAGAAGTGTACGTTTTCGCGATCGGTCACGTCACCATCGAGTTCGCCGACGTCAGCGCCGGGATACATCGTATGGACCAAGATGATCAGTTTGTTTTTCTGTTCACGAATACTGAACACCAAGGTTACTTCGTTGGTCAGTGGCGCGAGGACGTCGCTGTTGTACCTGAAGCGCCACGCGATCGCGTGCGCATTCAACATGAACGGTTCGGTCTGGGCGCGCAGTTCAGGGTCAACGGGAATCGTTGCGCTCCAGCCATAGACTTCATCAAGGTCAAAGAAGGTCTCGCTGAACGTACCTTCGCCATAGCGGAGGAACAGATCTTCGATCGTCTCCATAAGCTCTGGCAGAAAATGCTGGATGACCTTGTACGGGTGGGTAAAATCAGGGTGGCAAAAATTGCCGGCACAAGCGCAATCGCGCCCACGAAAGTGTTTTTTGGTGAGATCACCGATTCTTTCTTTGGGAACAATGATGCGTGCCGGTCGGCCTTTAATGTTGATGTCGATCGGCATCGCGATCTCCTGTGTTGCAGATTAAAATATGTAAGAACAGGGAACTAGATTGGTACTACAATACAAGTACTTGTACATTTGTCAATCTTTGGCGTCTTGTAACGTTTTGTAAAACCTGTCACATTGTATAGGTGAATGACACCATGGAGTCAGTCGAAATAAAAGCATTGATAGATCACGCAGTGGCTGATACCAGTCAGGGGTTTGCTGCGCTCTATGAACACACTGTCGATCGTGTCTTCTCTTTTGTAGCGTTTCGCACGAACAATCATGAAGACGCGAGCGAGGTTACCCAGGACGTGTTCGTAGAGCTCTACAAGTCCCTGTCACGATTTACATATCAGTCCGACGCAGCGTTCTACGCGTTTCTCTTTACGATCGTACGCCGGCAACTAGCCTCGTACTACGCGAAGACCAAGAAACATGAAACAACCGAGCTCACAGAAGAAG
This sequence comes from Candidatus Nomurabacteria bacterium, assembly GCA_020632075.1. Classification (NCBI taxonomy): domain Bacteria; phylum Candidatus Nomuraibacteriota; species Candidatus Nomurabacteria bacterium. The sequence goes on from JACKGH010000001.1 coordinate 943,490, forward strand.
TGCATGGTAGAACTGATTCTCCGGTAGAACAAAATTGCTCGGTCGCGCAGGCACTCGAAACGCTCGATGAGGTTTCGCGCGAGATCGTTGTGTTGCACCACTGGTCGCGGTATACCTTTGCTGAAATAGGAACCATTATTAACATGACAGAATCGGCAGTACGAGTGCGTCATCATCGGGCACGCGCGGCACTTGCTTCTATTCTTAACGCATAACTATGTCGAACGATAATCTAGACAACCGAATAGAACAGGAACGACCGACACTCACTGCTGATGAGAAGGCTGCGATGCTGCGTGCGATTGAAGCAAAAGTAGTTGCGCCAACACTGTCACCGTATTCTGTCTTTCTTTATTTACAAACAAAAACTATGACGGGAGTACTTGTAGCATTAGTATTGATAGTCGGCACGACGGGGACGGTCGCTGCCTCAAATGACGCGAAACCAGGAGATCTCTTATTCCCGATCGAGCGTGCAACCGAACGTGTGCAGCTTGCCTTTGCTGGGGAGGCGCGCGAAGCGGAGCTTCGCGCGCAGTTCTCTGCTGAGCGCTTGGCCGAACTGCGCGAAATTATTGAAGAAGAAACCGAATCAACCGAAGTCGAAACAACTGCCTCTTCAAGTGCGTCGACTTCAGCTTCAGTGACGGTACGCGAAAGTGGCGAAGAGCGGATCGCAAGGGCGATCACCGCAGTGCTAGATTCACTCGAGGGATACGAAGATGCTGATGCACGTGTAGAGGTGCTTACTAAACTGCAGACAGATATTGATCACGTGAAAATTGCCGGCCGCAGTGACAGTACAGTGAACGTAAAAACCGAAGACGGCGCGCGCGTGCAGATCAAGGATGACCGTATTGAGGTACGCGATGATGGCTTCCGTTTGCGAATTGACGGTGATGGGGAAGTGCGTCTACGAGTAGGTGACGATAGCGATGATGATTCACGTGGTCGAGGCAGCGATGACGACGATGACTCAGATGACGATAGTGAAGATGAGTTTCGATCATCGAATTCATTACAGTTTGAAGCTGAAGCAGACGTTTTCTTTGACACGACGATTGTAGAGATTGAAATTAATGATCGAAAGAGTACATTTGAAACGACTGCAGATACTCGCTCTGAAGTGATTGATGAAATCGTGAGTCGATATGATGTCGACCGAGCTGCGGTCGACGCAGTACTTGATTTTGAGATCGAAGACCGGAACAGTCGATCAGATGATTCGGATGATGATGAATGGGAGGGTGAAGACGAATGGGAAGACGAGGATGATCATCATAGCGGTCGTGGGAGTGACGACGATGACGAATGGGAAGACAACGATGACTTTGATGACGATAGTGATGATCGGGACGAAGATGAAGGAGTGGCGGTAAAGAAATTCGAGGTTCGAGTTGAAGGCAGTACGGCAGAAGTGCGAGTCGAGTATGGTAACAAGAAGTTGGAGTATGACACGGTGTACACCACAAAGGCTGCATTGATCGCTGAAGTAGCGCTGCGTACCGGACTGACTTCTGCTGAGCTTGGGTCGACTCTTGATCTGGAGATCGACTAGTGCAACGCCAATAAAAAAAGCCCGGATCTGTTCCGGGCTTTTGCGTCACGTTGCTTGCTCACGAAGCTGATTTGATCGATTGGTAGTTCATGTAGAGAAACGCCAGCGCGATAGCGGAGATGACTCCAAGCAGTCCATGTTGGACATACAGCCAGATCATACAACCGAAGTAGAGCAAGGCGAGTAGAACGGTGAACGCTGCACTGATGTATTTGTCGGAGGCACTTTCTGCCTCTTTCCCTTTTACAAACAGTGTAGCTACACCGACTGCCAGCGCTACGTATTCCCATAAGCTCATGTTCAGGTAAATGAGCAGGGCAATGAAGACAATCCCAACTGCTCCCTGGATCATCATCTCAGGGCGCAGTGATTCTTCACTTTTCTTTGACGTGACCATGTGCACCCCCGTGCGTTTTTCAAAAGGTAAAGATCTTGTTATTTTTATAATAACACGAAGTATACTATAAGTCAATTCAGACCCATAGATCTAGCCATACTCCGAGATAGTGTACTGCCACGTACAAGAAAAAGGTGTAGTTAAGTACTCACCATTCTCCCTGACACTGTCTAAAAATTAGTATCTCCATACCAGTGGCACAGTGTCTTGGTGGCGACGACGAGCACGAGCACGTACACGATCTCTGGATAGACCATACCCATCGTGAGGATCTGGTGCGCGATGATCGCGACCAGGCCTGAGACGCTCACAATGTATGATGCACGGTGCGCAAATGCTCGCACCTGCACGTCGCGTTCATCGCGCACCTGCTCCTTAAACAGAAGTGCACCATACGCAATGGTCGCGAGCGCAAGTAGTCCGAGGATGAATTCGGTTCGCATGCCCGGCATCAGCCAGTCAAAGGGGTCAAGAAACGCTAGTGCCAAGAGTGCGACGATGATAGGGAGTAGTAAATGTAGTTTTGACATACTGATCAATTAGCGTTCATAAAATAATTCTTCAACCGACACTCCAAGTGCGTACGCAAGCTTTAGGGCCAGCCTGACCGATGGCTCGTAGTTGCCTTTTTCGATCGAGATTATAGTTTGCCTGGTTACGCCAACAACATCGGCCAGATCGACCTGCGTGAGATCATTCTTGGTGCGGAAAGAGTGTACGTTATTTTGTAACGGTGATTGTTTCATGCGATTGCCAGTGTAACTTAACGGTCTACTTTTTCATAGTAGCATATTGTTAAGTCAACTTTACATACGATACTTCGTAAATTTTTCTTTCATAACCATTGCCGTTTTAGTATAGATGGAGTATAGTGTGCGCGTCTGGCCAATTGGCCTATTTTTCTATTGCGGGAGGTAACTGCACTAGGAGGCAAATTATTACATTAGTTATTATCTATATATTGTATGGCACGAGAATTTCCACTCGAAAAACTACGAAACTTTGGTATCGTAGCCCACGTAGACGCGGGGAAGACTACTACGTCTGAGCGCGTACTTTTCTACACCGGTATGTCTCACAAGATCGGTGAGGTGCACGATGGTGCAACCGTGACTGACTGGATGGAGCAGGAGCGCGAGCGTGGTATCACCATCACCGCAGCTGCGATCTCTTGTAACTGGACCAAAACCATGGAGGCAGATCGAACCTCTAAAGAACTGAAGCATACCTTTAACATCATCGATACACCAGGTCACATTGACTTTACCGCTGAGGTAAAGCGCTCAATGCGTGTGCTCGACGGTGCGGTGGTAGTGTTCGACGGTGCTGCCGGTGTAGAACCACAGACCGAAACTAACTGGGGTTATGCTGACGAGGCGAACGTACCACGTATCTGTTTCATCAATAAGATGGATAAGCTTGGTGCTGACTTTGATGCATCAGTGAAGTCAATTCACGAGCGTCTTTCACCAAAGGCAGTTCGTATCCAGCTTCCGATCGGTGCTGAAGACAATATGTCAGGTGTGGTAGATCTCATCACCATGAAGGCGTACCGCTTCGGTGGCACCATGGGTATGGATGTGACTGAAGAAGAGATTCCGGCAGATATGGTGGAAGCAGCTCAGAAGTGGCGTGCAGAACTCATTGAAAAAGTGGTTGAGCACGATGATGCACTCATGGAAGCATACTTCGGTGGGGAAGAGCCGGCAGTGGAAGACCTCAAGCGAGTGCTCCGCAAGGCGGTGATCGCGAACGAAATCTTCCCAATTATGACTGGTACAGCGCTCAAGAACATCGGCGTACAGCTCGTACTCGACGCGGTGGTAGACTACCTCCCATCACCGCTTGATCTGCCACCAGTACATGGTGTTGATCCAAAAGATGAGGAAACAGAACTCGAGCGAAAGCCATCTGATGATGAGCCCTTTGCGGCGCTTGCCTTTAAGCTCCAGGACGACAAGTTTGTGGGGCAGCTCGCGTTCTTCCGTGTGTACTCAGGTACTGTGAAGGCTGGTTCATATATTGTGAACTCATCAACTGGCAATAAGGAGCGCGTTGGTCGTATTGTACGACTCATGGCTGACAAGCGCACTGAAGTCGAAGAAGTATTTTCTGGAGAAATTGCAGCGATGGTGGGTCTTAAGGAAGTGAAGACATCACACACACTTTGTGATGTAGACAAGCCGATCATCCTTGAGCAGATCACCTTCCCAGCTCCAGTGGTAGCAGTGCGGGTAGAACCAAAGACCAAAAATGACCAGGAGAAGATGGGTGTGGCGCTCAAGCGACTTGCGGACGAAGATCCAACCTTCACCGTATCAACCGACGAAGAAACTCTCGAAACGATCATCGCCGGTATGGGTGAACTCCACCTTGAGATCATCGTTGATCGTATGAAGCGTGAGTTCGGGGTTGAAGCCAACATCGGTGCTCCGCAGGTAGCGTATCGTGAAACCATACAGCGTGAAGCTGAGGCGGAACACAAGTACATCAAGCAGTCTGGTGGTCGTGGTCAGTACGGTCATGTGAAGATTCGCATCAAGCCACTTGAGCCACTTGCGATCGATCCAGAAACTGGTGAACCAGCAAAGGTGGCCAAGAACATCACTCGTGAAGAGCATTTCGAATTCATCAACAATATCAAGGGAGGTGTAGTTCCTCAGGAATACATTCCAGCGGTGATGAAGGGTGCGAAGGAAGCAATGGGTCGTGGTTTCGTTGCGGGCTACCGCATGGAAGACGTCTCAGTCGAGCTCTTCGATGGTTCATATCACGATGTAGACTCTTCAGAAATTGCCTTCAAGCTTGCTGGTATCAATGCGTTCAAGGATGCAGCAGCGAAGGCTGGTGCGGTGATCCTTGAACCGATCATGAAGGTAGAAGTGCGTACGCCAGAAGAATACATGGGAGACATCAACGGAAACATTTCTTCAAAGCGTGGTCAGGTAGAAGGTACGGAAGAGATGGGAGGCAAGACTATCGTTCACGCGAAGGTACCACTCTCAGAACTCTTCGGATACACCAACACCCTCCGCTCAATGACCCAGGGTCGCGCGAGCATGACTATGGAATTTGATCACTATGAGGTGGTACCACCAAACGTAGCTGAGGAGATCAAGAAAGCGCGTGGTGTAAAAAGTGAGTGAGTGACACACAAAGCTTAGGTAAGAAAACCGGCCGGCCCCTTCGGGGCCGGCCGGTTTTCCTTGCAAAATATCCCGTCTTTGGTACTATTCTCGCACCGCTCGTTAGTCTATGTATGTAGATTTACGAAAGGAAGGTAATATTTGGCTCTTTCCACACGTGCTCGCGTACAAGCGAGACGCGCCGTTCTCGCGCCGTCTCATTTGCACACGGGATCAAAACGTTGCGAAAGAGCCTGTTGCTACAAAAGTAGTGCAGGCTTTTTCTAACGTGGTGTGTGCGGTACAAATTAATTATTTATTTAAGATTAACTAATCTACTAACATGGCAGATTTTGATCGTTCAAAGCCGCACATCAACGTAGGTACCATTGGTCACGTAGACCACGGTAAGACTACTTTGACTGCTGCTATTCTTACTACCCTTAAGGCTAATGAAGCTAATGGGTACGGAGCAAACGTAAAGGCTGTTGAGGATATCGACAAGGCCCCAGAAGAAAAGGCTCGAGGTATTACTATCTCACTTTCTCACTCTGAGTACGAGACCCCAAAGCGTCACTACGCGCACATCGACGCGCCAGGTCACGCTGACTACATCAAGAACATGATTACTGGTGCTGCACAGATGGACGGTGCGGTACTCGTAGTAGCTGCTACAGATGGTGCGATGCCACAGACACGTGAGCACGTACTGCTTGCAAAGCAGGTTGGTGTACCAAAGATGATCGTATTCCTCAACAAGTGCGACATGGTCGACGATGAGGAAATGATCATGCTTGTGGAAGAGGAGCTCCGCGAAATGCTTACTTCAGGTGGGTATGATGGTGAAAATGCACCGATCATCCAGGGTTCTGCGCTTAAGGCACTCGAAGGTGATGCTGACTACCAGGCGAAGATCATCGAACTCGTTGACGCGATGGATGAATACTTCCCAACACCAGAACGTGAACTCGACAAGCCATTCCTTATGCCAATTGAGGACATCTTCTCAATTGAAGGACGCGGTACAGTAGTAACTGGTCGTGTAGAACGAGGTAAGGTAAAGGTAGGTGAAGAAGTAGAGATCGTTGGTATCAAGGACACTGCAACTACAACTGTTACTGGTGTTGAAATGTTCAACAAGCAGCTCGACGCTGCACAGGCTGGTGACAACGCTGGTATTCTTCTTCGCGGTACTAAGAAGGAAGATGTACACCGAGGTCAGGTACTCGCTGCAAAGGGTTCTGTAACCCCACACACTGAGTTCGAAGCTGAAGTATACGTCCTTTCAAAGGATGAAGGTGGACGTCACACTCCATTCTTCTCAGGTTATAAGCCACAGTTCTACGTACGTACAACTGACGTAACTGGCGACGTAACTCTCGCAGAAGGAACTGAGATGGTTATGCCAGGCGACACTGCAACCTTCAAGGTAAAGCTCGTACAGCCAGTTGCGCTCGAAGAGCAGCAGAACTTTGCTATCCGTGAGGGTGGTAAGACTGTTGGTGCTGGTGTGGTAACCAAGATCATCGCGTAAGCGATACTTGCTAGCACTTCATCAATTCGTTGGTGAAGTAGAAACATGTAACTTATTACCATGGCAGACACTACAGCTGAAAAAGCCGGTGCTATCAATAAACTCCGCATTCGAGTTCGTGCCTACGAGCACAAGATCCTCGATGCATCAGTGAAGCAGATCATTGACACTGCACAGCGTTTCGACGCTACTGTAGTTGGTCCGATCCCGCTTCCTACGGAGATCAAGAAGTACACGGTGAACCGTTCAACGTTCGTGCACAAGGACGCGCGAGAACAATTCGAGATGCGAACCCACAAGCGTGTGATCGACATCCTCAATCCGGGTCCGAAGGTAGTGGAAGCTCTCACGAACCTCTCACTCCCGAGCGGCGTGAACATTGATGTGAAGATGATGGCGTAATAATAGTCACAGACTATCATTTAGAGCCTCACTAAAAAGCCCCTGCGGGGCTTTTTGGTTGGTGTACAGGTGTGGCTCGAGGTTTGTGTTAGTGTGGTATATTGTGTACAAGTCGCGACTATCTTTATGCATATTGAAAACGCCATACAAGAATGGACGCAGCTCTTGGGTTCTGAGGCGGTGCTCACCGACGCACCAGCGATGAGCATGTATCGCTGCTCAACAGTTTCAGAGGAACGTGAGGTGCCAGCGGTGCTGGTGCCCAACACGTGCGAGGTTATTTCAGAGCTGGTTGTCATTGCCCGTCGACATGGAGTCTCGCTGTATCCAGTGAGCACGGGCAATAATTGGGGGTATTCCGATTCGCTTCCCGACACCGACTATACGGTGATCGTTGATCTAAGTAAGCTACAGAATATTTCCTTCGATGCTGATCTTGGAGTAGTTACTGTAGAGCCAGGGGTGACACAACAGCAATTGTCGGAATATCTAGAAGCACAGCAGGCTCCTTACCTCGTACCGGTGTCTGGTGCTGGGCCACATTGCAGCCTGATCGGCAATGCGTTGGAGCGTGGGTATGGCATCACGCCGTACGCCGATCACTGGGGAGCTCTGACGTATCTCAAAGCTGTCTTGCCAGATGGTACTCTGTACCAAAATGCGCTGGCCGATATGGGAGCGCACCAGGTCGCCAAGCTGCATAAGTGGGGTCTGGGTCCGTACCTCGACGGTATCTTTTCCCAAGGGGCGTTCGGGATAGTGACCGAAGCGACCTTCTTATTGAAACGAAAGCCTGAAAAGACCATTGAGTTTTTGTTTAACGTGACCGATGATACCTTTGAGTCAGCCGTGGCTGCGGTACAGAATATGCTGGCTGAACTAGAAGGGGTGGTGAGCGGGGTTAATTTCATGAATGGTCGTCGGGTGCTTTCGATGATCGATGAACGGCTTGGGTCGACCCTCGGTCCTGTAGTGGTGCCTGATGAAGAGGTCGCAGCTATGCTGCGCTCTAAGCAGCTGACCGAGTGGTCTGGGGTCGGGGCGCTCTACGGGAGTGCTGAGATGGTGCGCGCGGCCAAGAAGATTGTCAAGAAGCATTTGAAGCCGCACGCCAAACGGCTCGTGTTTGTCACTCCTGGTATGCTGCGGCTTGCGGCGGCTGGGCTCGCGGTGCTCCCGAATGTGCAGCTTGTGCGTGAATTTCGTAATCTCGTCGCTTCGACCCGATTAAGTATGCAGATGTTTCAAGGGCAGCCGAGTCAGGTGGCGATGCCGCTGGCGTACCTGAAGAATACGTATAAACCTACCCGGTTCGACCTACCGCTTGATCCAGCCGAGGATGGTAGTGGACTGGCTTGGTTTACCCCGCTCTTGCCAATTAAGCCAGCGGCGGCTCGGGCGTACGTAGAAATTGTGGATCGGGTGTGCAAGAAACACGGCATTGAGCCACTTATCACACTCACTACCATTTCTACCGTGCTGTTTGATAGTAGTGTGCCACTCTTGTACAGCAAAGACGATCCTGATGGACTGCAGCGGGTGCGTGATTGTTACGCAGAGCTGGCATCCGAATGCCTTAAAAATGGTTCGTACGTGTATCGGCTTGGAGTACATTCGATGCGTGCCGTCGCAGATTCAGATGATCACTTTTGGGATATTGTTGCCGCCATTCAGCAGGCACTCGATCCACAACAAACAATCTCACCGGGACGATATGCCCCGTTGCAACAATCTGATGTCTAAGTCTTTTTCCAAGAAAAACCCATACGTCGCCGCACTTATCCAGCTACTCGGTACGCTACTGATACTGTGGTTTGCTCCGAATGATGCGGTTGCGCTTGGTGTGCTGCTGGTGTTTTGGTTTGTGACCTTTCGGCCGATTACGAGGTTTGAAGGAGCGCTTTTTGCGGCTGCTTCGGTGGTTATGGCCGGCGCACAGATTCTGACGCCGGTGCCAACAATATTCTATTTTACGCAAGAAACGCTTGGCAACATACCGCTGTATGAGACGGTGATGTGGGGGTTCTATGTACTATTTGTATTTCGGTTAGTGGGTACTCGGTTTACGTGGGCTGCTTGGTGGAAGTATGTCTTGGCTGTAGGGTCGCTACTTGGGGCATTCGTACTCTGCGCCGGCTCACAGCAGAGCATTTTACCTGCGCTACTGGTCGCGGTGGCGCTCATTGTGGCTTTGTTTCACACAAAGTCAGACTGGCAGTACATCACTGTTTTCGTAGTACTGTGTGTCGCCATTGAGGTAGTGGGTACGGCGCGTGGTCTCTGGGTATACCCCGGTGTCGCAACCAGTGTGCATGTAGGTGGATTGCTGCCAGTATGGATGTTTCTGTACTGGGCGGGGGCTGGTCTCTTGCTTCTGCGTATACTGCCACCACTCCTGCATCGAGTACGGTGATAGTAACGTGATGTCGTAACGAGCGTGGGTATAATAGATCACATGAAACACGTAGAAAAAATATGGGCAGTGCTTCGACTGTTGTTCGGGTGGACTTTTTTGTGGGCGTTTACCGACAAGGTGTTTGGTCTCGGCTTCGCGACTGAGCCAGGGAAGGGCTGGATCGACGGCGGGTCACCGACGTATGGCTTTCTGCAGTTTGCGACCAAGGGCCCATTCGCTGAATTTTACCAATCACTGTCTGGCAGCGTCGTGGTGGAATGGTTGTTTATGCTCGGCTTGTTGTTTGTTGGTGTTACGTTACTGCTCGGTATTATGGTAAAGCTGGGTGCATTGGCTGGTATGGCCCTGTACCTATCATTCTATACGGCGGGATTTATACCCCCTGAACACAACCCGTTCATCGACGAACACATCATCAATGCCGTCATCATGCTTGGTCTCTTTGTCACCGTGCCGAGTGAATTCTTGGGGCTTGGTAAATCGTGGAAGCGACAAGCTCTAGTACGACGTTACCGCTGTTTGGTGTAGGCTGAAGTGGCGGATCGACTGTTATCCACAGGTGCCCCTTGCATGATTTGATGAAGGGTTCATAATGTAATTAACAGGAGGCGAATCGCGCAAGCGATTCGCCTTTCTCGTCGTTATCGTCGACGCGATTCGCCTCCTGTGCTTGCTCCACTCCCCCTCGGGAATACAGCAGGTATTAGTAAATTGTTCTTTTAGAAAGAAGTTGCCTAAGTTCTCACCGTAGAATCTAAACTCGGTGAGATAAAACAAAGTAAACACCAGAGAAACGTACAACGTAGACTCATGGTGAGAGTTTAGGTAACTTCTACAGTTCTTTTAACTTTAAGCTAAGTATGAATGATTTAGCACCAAATAAGATGACCTTCCAGAGCGAAAATGCCTGGATGGTACAGTGTTTGAGTCTTGCCGCAGTCGGCGTACTCGCATATCTACATATGGCACCGATCTTCGCTGCCTAGTCATCTTATCAACTAATCAAAGCCGGACCGAACAGGTTCGGCTTTTTTGTACGACACGACAATTGTCAGATCAAAAAAGCCCGAGTTGTACTCGGACTTTCGTGCATAATGTTTATCCTTGAGTAGGCGGCGGAAGAGTAGGGATGGTTGTGATGAGTTTCTGCACTAGGTCAGGTCGAGCTTCCAAGTACTTGTATCGGCCGAGTGAGAGACCTTCGTACTCGGTGATGTATGCGCGGATCATAGGACGAAGGTCACTGGCAAGGAATTCGTCAATTGCCTCTTCAGCTTGTTCAGTTTCACCGATCTTGAGCAGGTAGTCGATTCGAGCAATCTTGATAAAATCTCGCGTGGTACAGCGTGGTGAAATATACACTGATGCGTCACACATACTCTCGCCTTGATCGTAGAGACTAAGTACATTCTCAGGTACTACGACACTCACTGGGATGCTGACATTATCGATGAGGGAGATCAAATTACCAGCATGCATGTAGAGGTCTGGGGTCAGGTTTGCGAGATGTGGATGCTTCATGTACTCCTCAACATCAGCATCAAGTTTCTCATAGGTGTCCATGTAGATAGCGTGACGGTTGAACTCATCGCCACGGAGAATCTCATGTAGTCGAAGGTCCATGTAGACAATACCCATTGGGTACAGGTCATAGATCTTTTGATTCATGAGATAGTTTTTTGCACCAGGTTCCAGTGTACTTGCTTCCGGTGGTAAGAATTCATCAAGTAGATCAAAACGATTGTACCCGTTTGCCTGCTGGGAGATCTTGAAGAGTGCGAGAGCTCTCTCTTGGTCGTTGAGATCTGAGTTGTTGTAGATATTCCGATATGCTGATACAAGTCCTTCGAGATCGTATGGGTCAACACGCTTTGCGAGGTCTACGATGCGCAGTAAATGATTAGCTTTATGCTCTGGGTCTGTTGTTTGAGCTGCGAGTTTCGCGACTTCTTCTGTCGGCAATGTCCAGTAGTTTGCGTTGCTTGGTAAGCCGTCACTGCCGATGATGTAGCCAACTTCAGCAACCTCCTGTTCTAGTGCGGTCTCACGCTGTGTGTATTCGTAGACAAATAGAAAGAGTATGGCCAAAATAACTACCACGAGAAGCGCTAGGGTATATTTTATGATTTGATTCATAGATCGATGTTTATGTACTTGTAAAGTTAGATGCCTCCACCATCATCGTCACCATCACTGGTACCCCATAAGTCAACGAATGCGTCAGCAGACACGTCTCGTACTTCGGGTGAGAAATCAGTTGATAGTTCTGTTGAGAATTCCTTTTTTTTAAGGAATGGAATTAAAGCGATCAGTGCTCCAACAACTACAATAAAGCCATAGACTGCTACTCGGATAACTTTTTTAAGGTTTACGTCCATAATGCTGATTAGTTTTTTTAAGGTCTCGCAATGTAGGGATAATTATATAGTAGGTCGCGAGAATCACAATGACCGTAAGCCACACTGTCCACCAGAGAACAATAAGAATATCTACGTATGGTGCAAGCCAGGTCTGAGTAGGAAGGAGTGAAACCGGGTCGTTACCAGCGAGCATATCCGGGATATAGTATATTTTTTCGTCCATAATTAAGGTGTTTAGAAGTAAAGGTTTTTAACAGGATAAGCGATTATCTCAGGTGTGTCTTTTGGTAATTTGATCCACTCATTATGGGAGAAAGGTTGATACTGAATCTCGCACGCATTGTTAATGTCTACAATTCGGTAAAATGGTCCCCCGTTAATTGAGTGGTCAAATTGCCAGGCAACTGATTCAATCTGGTCATTTCGCTTGCAGAGTTGGTTGATACGAAACCAGCTTTTGTATAGGTCGCATCGACTTCGTGATGATACGGTTTCTCTTCGGAGATCGGCAATACTGCCGTTTTTATAGTGCACTTGAGCTTGAGAGAGACATTGGTGGTTTGCCTCAAACATAAAGAGGCCAATACGGTTGCCTTCCTGCGTCATGCGATGGTCACCTTCAATAGTGTATGGAAAGAGTTGCCAACAGAGAAGTAGTAGGAAAAAGAACCATGCCACTATCGATCGCCTGTCACGAGGGACTGGTGATGGCCTGAAGGCTGGTCCGAACAAGATCATCAAGAGTGGAATGGTTGATAATAAATAGCGGTAGTGCACAATTAGTCCTGAATACAAGTGAAATGTTAAAAAGTAGACCACCGCGCCACGTTGTAGTAGCTTGTTTGAACTGAGAAGAAACCAGGTGCCAATGATCTGCATGAAGATCACAAAATTAGTAATAAATGGTGTGGCGATGTCAGGGAAAATCGGTAATCCGGTTTGAAGCGACGAGAAGTATGTTCCCAACACCCAACCCTCATCCAATTTTATGGTTGCAGCTAAAAAGTACAGGAAGACAAAGCCTAGTCTTAAGAAGAAGATCTTATACGGCAGTGCCAGCAGAATGATAGAAAAGATAAGGTCAAAATAATCGTAGTTTCCGCCAAAGCTAGCGGTGAGAAAGAAGGTGAGTACAAATTTCCAGATAAAAAGCACACTTAAAAGCATGTGTGCAAGGACCCAATCTTTCCGCCACATAAGATACGTGATGACGCCCATTATCCCCAAAAAGAAGACATAGAGTAAGGGCTGGGTGTGACCATAAGGTAAGTTAGAAAGAAAAAAATATTCACCACAATTTTGAAAATATGGCCAGCATAAATATGCGTTGTTCAGATAAGCCTCCACGGTGGTATAGTGGGATTCTGCGTAGAAAGCAAAACTGATTACATAGGTAAGCAAAAGAGCGCCAAAAGACCATTGAAGTGTGCCGCTTCTTTCAATTTCAAAAATTGAGAAAAAAGATCGATACCAACACAAGAAACGTTGCTCAATTTTGTGGGTAAAAATTTGATCTCGTAAAGGGGTGATGTTGGAGTCACTACTGCTTGTTTGTTCTCTGTCCATATACGGGTATTATAGGACAGATGTTAGACAAAAAGACAGCCCGTTTGAAACAATTGATTGAAGCTGAGGTCTTCGTGACTAAAGAACGGCAGCGAATCGTGTCAGCTCAGGGTACCGAATCAAACTGGCTGTTTGATTTTCGTCGTATTCTCATGCGCGGGGAAGTTTTGGAATTGTTGGGAGATGTGTTTTGGGAACGGTACAATAGCAAGTTTCCACTTCAGCTCGGTTGTCTTGAAGTGGCTGGGATTCCAATGGTGACTGGGATTGCTTGCCGTCTGCATGCGTTAGAGCATCCGGTGAATGCATTTTTCATTCGTAAATCACGAAAGAAGCATGGATTACTTAACATGATCGAAGGAGAGATTGATGACACCAAAATCATATTGGTCGATGACATTATCAACTCTGGCAAGAGCTTCATGCGTCAAGTAGAAGTGCTTGAGTCACTCGGAAAAAAAGTTGATACAATTTTTACGATATTGCAGTTTCGTGATGAAAGCTTCTATAGTTATTTTCTTGAAAAGGGAATTGCCGTCGAGTCTTTGTTCACGTTGGATGATTTTTCCGATTCTCTCGGTTTACACAACCTAGGTATCAGAGAAGAAAAGCGAGTGTCGACGCCGTTTACGGTGGAGTGGTACTTCAAGAGCGAGAACCCAAATTATTTTTACGTGGTACCTAAATCTGCCCCTGCAGTCGATGATACAAAATTATACTTCGGCAGCGACTCAGGTAATTTCTGGGCATTGAACCAGCGTGATGGTTCAGTTACCTGGAAATTCAAAGTTGGCCTACATGCAAAAGGGAAAAATATCTTCTCGTCACCGGTCGTACATAAAGGGGTAGTGTATTTTGGTGCGTACGATGGTAATTTCTACGCCCTCGATACTGCAACAGGAAAGCCAAAATGGATATTTATGGAGGCCGACTGGATTGGTTCTTCGCCGGCAATTGCGCCTAAGCTAGGGTTGGTGTTTGTGGGGCTTGAGTTTGGGTTTTGGAAAAAGAAGGGCGGAATCGTGGCGCTTCGTGTCGATACGGGAGAAAAAGTGTGGGAGTACACAACACCGGACTATGTACATTCTTCTCCCGCGTATGACACAAAGAGTGCTCTGGTAGTTTGCGGTTCGAATAATAATGCTACATATGCTTTGCATGCTAAGACGGGCAAAGTGGTTTGGAAATTTCAGACTGAAGGTGAAGTGAAGGCCTCCTTTGCATTCTATGATAAGAAAAAGTACGTAGTATTTGCCTCCCATGATTCATACATATACATACTGAAAGTGAAGACGGGTGAGTTGGTTAAGAAGATCAAGACTGAATTTGCGATCTATTCGACCCCGTTAGTGTACGGCGATCGTGTGTATGTTGGGGCTCTCGACAAAAAGTTGTATTGTATTGATCTGAATACTCTAGAGATCTCATGGGAGTTTCTGACCAGTGGTCGAATCTTCGCTTCCCCTTTTGAGTGGCGTGGGCACATCTACATTGGCTCGAATGATGCTCGATTGTATGAGCTAGATCCTGTGTCAGGCAACAACACCGCGGTATTCCAAGCGACCGAGCGGATCACCAACGCGGCAACCGTAAGTTCGGACGGCAAAAGATTGTTGTTGCCGACGTTTGCAAACGAGATCTTTTGCTTGAAGCGAGACGAATTGTAGTATCATGTACAGCATGCTTCTTACTGGCGGTCGCATTCTTATTGTTAAGCAAATTATCGCTATAAGCTTTCTTGTGGCTGTTGCGTACGTGCTCACCGCACCTGCTACGTACTATAAGCTCGGAAAGGTGGTGTTTGGTGATGTGCCGGAGTTTTACAATGTCGAGTTGGCACACTATCTATTTTCCTATGCTGCGTATCCACCAATTGGTACAGCACCTGAATTTGCACACTATCAGCTTTCGCGCACCTACTTTATTAGGGGGCAGCTCATTGCGGCAGTGAAGGAGGCGAAGAAGGAGCTTGAGCTGTATCCTGACAATAAACGAACCTACTACATCCTGGGCCTTACCTACGGATATCTAGAGTTGCGACAGGAAGCGGTGCTTTCTTTCATGCAGTTTATTGAAGCGTATCCGAATTCTTGGGCGGCACGCAATGATATCGCGTGGATCCTTTTCCAGTCAGGAGATATTGCGGGGGCACGATACTACATAGAGCCAGTTGCAACCGTACACAACCCTTGGGTACAAAATACGTACGGTACCATTCTTCTGAATCAGGGTGAGTACGACAAAGCAAAGGAAGCGTTCCTGATCGCCGAACGTGAAGCAGCAGCCATGACAGAGGAAGAGTGGGGTAGTGCATATCCAGGCAATGACCCACGTATTTACGGAACGGGTCTTTCGGCGATGCGTAGATCGATCGCGGCCAACCTAGCACTGCTCGAAGGATTGAAATAGGTATTACACAGTTATTGCTGAACCTGACAAAATCACATGGTATGCTTTTTGTAAGGAAGTATATCCGGCAAATTTTACTACTGGCTATTAAGCCGAGTCATCTATTACAACATGATCAATCCATTTCGTTCACTATCTACAAAGCCACTGCTCTCACTGGTGGTACTGACGCCTATCGCGGTACTGCTTTTGTTTGCAGCTCTCACCGCAGCATATTTTGCAACTCATGCTACCGATCCATACGCAGCTGAGCTTGCCTTCATTGAGTACTCAAGCGATGATAATGTTGAAGGCTCGCTTGTGCCAGCGAGTTGTGAAAGTTCCGATGCAGTCAATCACTTCCCAGGTGATTGTGCTTGCAGTATTGGGTATTCTGATCCGTGTATTGGAGCGGCTTGCAACCGTACTATCACATGGAATGTGGGAGTAGCCGGCTCGTTTAATCTATGGATGACCGGTGCTGGTAATTTAGGTCCTAAAATACCTAATGGTAACCAGTTAATTGCAATTCCGCCTGGAGGTGCGACTTTTAGAGCTCGTCGTGCAGATATGACAGTACTATGTAGCCAGTTTGTCCCAGGATACCCGGCGCCAACACTTGTCTTCACTGGTACAGACGGTGTGGTGAGTGGACCAAACATCACTGCTGATCCGTTCGATGACATTCAGTTGAATTGGACAGTCACAAACGCAGCTACCTGTAACGCTAGCAACGGCTGGGCTGGTGCACAAGCAGCTGCAGACGGTGCGCACTCAAGTCCATGGTTTATCCCGCCGGGAGACAGTACCTATACCCTGACCTGTACTGGTCCAGGAGGTTCCGTTTCACGATCAGTGGTAGTAGATGTGCGTTCACCAGTGGTGACATTGAATGCGGTGCCGGATCATATTGGGCCTGGTATGGTTTCAAATCTCAACTGGACGGTTTGGGGAGCTACTAGCTGTTCAAAAGCAGAAACTACTCCTACAGGTTTTATGGGTCTTACACCACCGGTTGACGATAACCAAAATGTTTCACCACTCCTAACAACTAATTATACTTTGACCTGTACTGGGCCAGGAGGTGTTACTCCTGCAACAGAGCAAGTATTAATGCCGTCTGGCATACTCACTGCAACTGACTGTGTAGTAGCAGATTTTGACACTTCGTGTGATAGTACGGTGTTTTGGATTGCAAATAATTTTCTTGGTGCACCCTCATTGTTGCAAGGAGCTATCGAGTTTTCAAATGCGGTGACTGATACAATGCCTATACCAGTAAATCCATCGAGTCACACGGTGAGATTGGAAGATACTGGAAGTGCATTCTTCCTGGAACGAAATCCATTGGCTGAATGTTTGCCAGACTCTGTGTGGGCGGGCGGTCGTTGTTGGCCGCGTCCTGATATCAGTCTGCCTATCGATAGTGTGATCCGAAGTGGCTCGCAGTTTGAGATTGAGGCAGAGATCACAGCCAATTACCCAACAACCTGTACGATGGATGATGGTGTTCCGCAAGGATTTGTGCACGCAGCGTCGGCAGGCCCAGTCGTACATACTTTAACAACTCGAGTGCTCCGAAATGCACAAGTGGTCACTTTCGAATGTCATCACACTTTGTACCCGACAGTGAATCGACAGGCGAGTATGCGAATCGAAGTGGTGCCAAATGTCCAAGAGATCTAGAGGAGATTGAGACGATGAAAACGGCCGCCCCGAAGGGGCGGCCGTTTTGCTTGCCAAAAGGTGAAAAATCAGTATACTGTGCGCAGCTTTTTAAGACCTATGTACGGAGCATGCTCCGGACCAATGGGCACAAACCGCGCGAAATTTTTTAGTGCGAGCTGTGCTCGCGCCAAAAAATTTCGCGCGGTTTGTCGTATGGGTCTAAAGCTACTTTATTCACTCATACATATAAATAATGAAATTTATTGTAGGAACTAAGACCGGTATGACACAAGTCTTCGATGCAGAAGGTGTGTGTCGTGCAGCAACCGTTCTCAAGGTTACACCAGCGACTGTGTCACAGGTGAAGACTGAAGAAAAGGATGGCTACGCTGCAGTCCAGCTTGCCTTTGGTGAGCAGAAGGACCACCGTGTCAACAAAGCAACAAAAGGTCACTTCGGCGCGTCAGTTGCTGGTGCTGTCGAGTTTCGTCCACGTGAAGTGTACGGCGAGACGATCGACGGTGTCGAAAAGGGCGCAACGCTCGATGTGACTGTGTTCGAACCAGGTGATGACATCTCAGTCTCTGCTACCTCAAAGGGTAAGGGATTCCAGGGTGTCGTGAAGCGTCATGGCTTTGCTGGTGGTCGCCGATCACACGGTCAGAAGCATTCTGAGCGTGAACCAGGTTCAATCGGAGCAACCGGTAACAATCGCGTTCTCAAGGGAACACGCATGGCCGGACGCATGGGTAGCGATACTGTTACCGTGAAGGGACTTAAGGTCCTTCAAGTTAATGCAGCCGAAAATACCCTCGTGGTGTCAGGTGCTGTACCAGGTCGAAAGGGAACATTAGTAGAGGTCTACGGGGCCTAAGTAACAAATAGAATATGGACGCAAAAGTATTTTCTAAAGATGGAAAAGAAACTGGTAAGGTGACCCTTCCAGAAGCAGTGTTCGGGGTTGCTTGGAATCCAGATCTCGTACACGAAGTAGTTGTTGGTATGCAGGCAAATGCCCGCGAAGGCAACGCACACACAAAGGATCGTTCTGAAGTACGCGGTGGTGGTAAGAAGCCATGGCGTCAGAAGGGTACCGGTCGTGCTCGTCACGGTTCACGTCGATCTCCGATCTGGACTGGTGGTGGTGTGACTTTTGGACCACGTAACGAAAAGGATCATTCAGTGAAGATCAACAAGAAGGTAAAGGCCAAGGCGCTTGCGTCTGTCCTCACCAAGAAGTTGGCTGATGCTGAAGTGATCTTCGTTGATTCACTCAAGATGGATGAGCCAAAGACCAAGGATGCAAAGGCAGTATTCACTGCAATTGCAACTGGTTCAGGTAACGAAGCAATGGCGCGAAAGCGCAAGAACGCTGCAGTGGTAGTGCTCGCGGAGCGCAATCTTGCAACTGAAAAAAGTTTCCGAAACTTCGGCAACATCGAAGTCATCCAGGCAAAGGATGTTAACCCAGTTGACCTCCTCACTTACAAGTACGTAGTGGTCGCAGATGCACCAGCTGCAGTCGAAGTACTCGCTGGACGTATCGCACCAACTACTAAGTCAAAGTAGTATGGCTCTCTTTGGAAAGAAAAAAGAAACCAAGGAAGAGGCGTCTGTTGAGGCTCCAAAGGCAACTGCTCCAAAAGCACTTGCAACTGACCGAGACCTCGCGACTGTGATCGTTGGTCCTCGCATCACTGAGAAGTCAGTGATGATGGGTGACAACAATGTGTACACTTTTACGGTTCGCCGTGATGCAACTAAGTTTGATGTACGCGATGCAGTGAAGGCCCTCTACAACGTGACGCCGATGAAGGTAAACATCGTGAACAAAAAGCCAGCCAAGCGCATGGTGGGAAGCCGCAATCGCGCAAAGCATGTAAAGGGAGTAAAGAAGGCGTACGTGTACCTCAAGAAGGGTGACACGATCAACCTTGTCTAATCTCTAATTACCAGTTAGGAAGATAAGGAGGTAGGGGCGGCGGCTTCGCCACCGCCCAGGCCACCACTATTTTCTAACCATTCAGTTATGAAAAAATATAAACCAACATCAGCGGGTCGTCGTGACGGCTCGGTGATCGAGTACAAGAAGAAGCTTTCTTCTACCAAGAGCAATCCGCTCAAGTCGCTCACCAAGGGTAAGCGAAGTACTGGTGGTCGTAACAGCGCTGGTCGCATTACTACTCACTACCGTGGGGCAGGTAACAAGCGAACCTTCCGCGAGATCGACTTCAAGTACAACAAGAAGGATGTTCCTGCTAAGGTAGAGACTATCGAGTACGATCCAAACCGTTCAGGTTTCATTGCGCTCGTATGTTACGCCGACGGTGAACGCAGGTACATTCTTGCACCTCGCAACCTCGAGGTAGGTGATGAGATCATTGTCTCAGAAAAGGCAAAGGTCAAGACAGGTAACCGTTTGCCACTTGCAGCTATCCCAGTTGGTACCTTCGTATACAACGTGGAGATCAACCCAGGAGCAGGTGCAAAGCTTGGCCGTTCTGCTGGTAACGCGATTGAAGTCGTTGCACAGGACAGCAAGCACACCACCCTCAAGATGCCATCAACTGAAATCCGTAAGGTGCTAAACACTGCATGGGCTTCAATCGGTGAGGTGTCAAACGAGGAATACCGTCTCGTGAGTATTGGTAAGGCAGGACGCGCACGTCACATGGGTCTTCGTCCGAAGAACCGTGGTGCGGCTCGTAACGCCGTAGACCACCCACACGGAGGTGGTGAAGGACGCTCACCGCGTGGTCATCGCCGACAGCGAACCAAGCAGGGTCGTCCAACCGGAAAGGGTCAGAAGACTCGTTCACCAAAGAAGTACTCAAACAAGCTTATTGTTTCTCGCCGCAAGCCAGGTCGCTTGATGCGGGGAAATAAGTAAAACTAAAAAACACCCATCTAGGGTGTTTTTTAGTTTTAGCACCTGAACTGTTTCAGGTGCGTACTTATTTCCCGGCCGGAGCTATGTCGGACGAAGCGAAGCGAGTACGACGAGCGGTGAAAAGTGACATTGAGTCACTTTTCACGGATCGCGAGTCCAGAAAATAACGACGAAGGAGTATATTTTCTGAGAACTTGTGATGTAACAAGTAGTCGTTAGAGATTCTATACAAAACAGCCGCGGGCCCATAGGGCCCGCGGCTGTTTTGTGCTCGTTCGCTGCCAAGTGTTCTATCTGATCAACTAAGCAAGGCTCAGGTGGTGTTTGCGGTAAATGATATGGCTGTAAGTGGGAGAATTGCACTGAATCTACTGCAGTACAGCTGTGTGTGGCGACAAATTCAGTCAGGGCGCCATTTAGTCCCTTTGCGAGTCCGAACACGGTAAACAGTAATAACAGAAAAAGAATGCGAATAAGTGATTTCATGCGACAAGGTGATCATGGTGTGGGACCGATCTGGTAAGTGGGAGGTATATAGAGTAACAAGAGGTTGTTTAAATCGTAATCAAATCACCGTTGATAACCACTATAAACATTGAGTGCGATACACAAAACGCTGCCGTCAATATCATCTGAAGCGGGGAGTGAGTGGTATCTGAATAATCTGATACAATAGTACTAACTACAAAGTAATTAGTTTTTTATGAACGCGTCAGTATCTTTTCGATCACTTCTTGTTTTTATCAGTGTGGCAGTCATTGCTACTTTCTTAGTACCGTTTGTGTCGCATGCTCAAACGACCTGTACTTTCACTCGTACACTATCGCTTGGTGATGAGGGTGAGGATGTGCTCTGTCTTCAGAAGTATTTGAATACGACTGATCACAAGATCGCGGCGGCTGGTGTTGGCTCGCCAGGAAACGAGACGACTTCGTATGGAAGTCTCACCGAAGCGGCTGTGCTAGCCTGGCAACAGGCAAATGGTGTAGCAGGAGCAAATGGAAACTTTGGACCTGGCTCACAAGCAAAGTACAAAGAGGTTAGTGCTGCCGCTCCGGTAGCTCAAAACGAAAGTGAAGTCGATCACCTGCTGAGCATTGTTAGTGGCCTCCAGGCGCAGCTTGACGCGGCTACACCACAGCCAACTGTTCCAGCAACGGTGACTACGCCAACTCCACAAGTGGCAGGAGCTTCAACCTACGCGAAAAGCGAAGCGCAGAAGGGAGCTGAGAAGCGCATCATGGATGCGGTCGAGATGATCCTTGACGCGTTTGGTGAAGTTGATGATCTCCGAGAAGATGATCCAGACGAAGCGTCTGACATTGACGAAGACGTACGCGACGCGATCGAAACGCTCTTTGACTCGCTTGAAAGTTACTTTGATGAAGACTACTCTTCGGCCGAAGAAGACGCTGATAGTGCACTTGACGACGCAACAAGTGCCTTTGAAGATGCTGGTGGCGAATCTGATGCGACTGAAGCCGAGGATCTGCTTGACGACGTAGAAGATCTCTATGACGACGTGGTAGATCTCTTTGAAGAAGCCGAAGATAAAGATGAAGATACTGGCGATGCAGAAGATTTGATCGACGAAGCTGCTGATCTCCTTGATGATGCGCAGGAAGCGTTTAAGGACAAGGTGTATCGACAAGCGATCAGTGATGCACTTGATGCGCAGGAGCTTCTTGAGGATGCAGAAGATGAGATCGATCTCGTTTCCGACAAAGATGCAGAAAAGTATGTTGAAGACATCTGGGATATGTACGATGATGCTGAAGAAGAGATCGATGATGCAGATGCTGATGGAGAAGATGTTGATGATTCACTCGACTTACTCGATGATGCGAAACGAGCGTTAAAGCGAGCAGATATAGCTGTCGATGAGGAAGAGTTTGAAGATGCGATCGACGAAGCTGAAGAGGCAGAGGATCTCATTGATGAAGCGCTTGATGCGATCGGTGGTTCAAAGGGAGACGAGAGTGATGCAGAAGAGGCGCTTGACGATGCATGGAAAGAATACAAGGATGCGCGAGATGAACTGTACAACGCGGAAGACGATGATGAAGATGTTGGTGACGCGTGGGATTACCTCGGTGACGCCAAGGATGCACTCAATGACGCAGAAGATGCAATGGAAGATGAGGACTATGATGAAGTAATGGATCTCGTCGACGATGCGCTCAAGGCGATCGAGGATGCACTTGATGAGCTCTAAGTGGTAAAAAACCGGCGGCCCTTCGGGCCGCCGGTTTTTAATGCGTGATAGTATATCTGTATAGTTATGGAAGAAATGAATAATAGCCAGACACCAAGGATCGAAGGTGGACCAGACACTTCTGCAAAATTTGATCAGAATGATCTCCAGGAAGTACAGGCGGGGGAGGGTAAACATGTAGATGCGGAGCTAGAAAGAGATGAACCAGATGAAGTGAGTAGAGAAGTATCGTATGATCAAGATAATACTAATCTAGAGAAGGCTGCGGAAATTGAGCGTCAGGAAAGTCTAGACGTGACCCGTATGTGGTATGAACGTGCATGTGATCAGGCGCAATCATATATTGACGCTCACGGGTATCTGTACGATGTTTCTTATTATGATGCAGAAGTCAAACTAGATAATGGTGAGGTGACAGAAAGTTTGGTACTTCGTTTTTCGCATCGTACTGGAGGCACCGCTAAAGACTGGACGATGTCGATTAAGATGACTGATGAGTATTTGGACGATCAATTTGAAACAGTGATCGAACACGTTATTCTAAGTAAAAATTTTGAAACAGAAATAGATGAGCGATCTGAGGGGGGAGATGATGGATTTGGAGAGCAGGAGTTTGAGGAACTAAAGGGTAAAGACCGAGACAAGACAGGAGAAGAGTTGGCGCTGCTCAAGCAGACGAATGAAGATATAAATCGACTGAGGACTGAATATGGCCTGTCAGAATTTATTGTTCCGGAACGTGCAGTGCATGTGATTAAACAAGAACATTGGGTCTTAAATGAAAAGGCGATTTATAATCCTCGTCTCAAAGGTATTGGGATAAGAGAGACGCCAGCAAACATTGTTTTTTATGCTCTAGCAACACACGAATCGTTACACGCCAATGTCAACAATTATTTACTGCCAATCATGTTAACTGAGGCGTTAGTTGAGGCAACTACTATCGAGATGGTTAGGAATCAGCGTAATGCTACGATTGACCGCGATAGGAAGAATGCTAATGCAGTAATGTGGCAGCATGAAGATGCTCTAAACGAATATGGTGATCCTCTCTATTCGGAAGAAACATACTATGCATATGTTGATGATGTTGGTCAGTTGCGATCAATTGAGTTCGGGTATCAATTAGAGCGAGATGCCTTGCAAATGTTGCTGAAAAAAGTGGTAGAGCGAGATGGTGGAGTAAGGTTCAAAGATGAAAAGGAAGTGCAGAAAGAACTATTACATGCACTCATGGCAGACGATCCTAGTATGCTCAATTTCATTAATGATCTGTTTGGTTCAGACGCAATGGATAAATTGCAGTTTGCTCAAAGCGCACGTGATCTACTAAGGATCGTAGCTGAATTGTAGAGTTTCAGTATGGTTTGAAGGGTCACCGGTTATTTTTATGCATGCTACCATACAGCCACATGAAAAAGTTACTGCAGAAACTGTTTGGTACACATCGTGAGTTTGTGGGTAATTTTATTGAGACGGGTGAAGCGTTGATTGCATTGGCTGCGTCAAATCAGATCGTCGCAGCAGAGCTTGAAGATTTCTCACAGAAGGCACGCACACTAAAAAGTGACAACTTATTGGAAGCTGCGGAATTGTCAGCCAATGCGCTTAGTGGTTATGGTATCTCGGTGCGATCAAAGGCATTTTTGGAAACCTTGACGGAGGAGTAGTCAAAACAGGCCGGTCCCGAAGGGACCGGCCTGTTTTGACAGTATTTGCGTGCTACACTAAAAATACATGCAACGGCTACTTCCATTTCTTTTTCTGTTTGGTGTCATACTGGTAACGTCTGTTATTTCGCTGCTTGCTTCGTGGCTGCTTACACATGTGGCTGGTGTAAGTACCGCTGCACCACTTCGATACGCAACTATGTTTGCTGAGTTGTTGGCTTGGTTGTTCTCACTCACCGTTGCGTTTTATCTGGCAGCAGAAACAAAACTCTTATACACCCACGCTTTGCCGAAGGGTTTTGGGCTGTACATTGCATTTGGTTTTCTGTGTGTGCAGCTTGCTTTTTTAATGGTGTTACCGATCACGCTTGGTTCCATGAATGTGTTCGCCTTTTTTACAGTATCAAGTTTGGTTTACATTGCTGGTTCGTTTGTGATAACAGCTCTGTACACCAGCTTCCTGTTACGAAAATTTCAAGTGAACACTTAAGTCCCCGGTTTTCGTTCGCGCTCTTTAAAGGTAAACTCACGTAATTTCTTGCTGGCTTTGAGTGTCGCGAAGATGGCTTCTGATCGCTTTGTCGTATGTACGGCAACTTTCTGCGCACTCTGTCCACTAATAATGAGTTCAAAGCCAGCGTTTGTGTATACACAGGTCACAAACCGTCCGCTGGCGCCACGCGCATTGGTACGGATCTCGCCGGGGGCGATCATTTTGATTCCAGGAATTTTCTCAAGCTCACGCACGACAAATGTCGCAGTTTCGGTAAGGGTGCTGTGTTCTCGTCCGCGGGATCGGGGCATATGGGGTAGGGTAGCACTAATTTATAAAAAAGGTCCAGGAATTTTGCCTAGGAAAGGGCTAAATTCTGACATAAATTCACAATAGTCGCTGCGCTTGTTTGTTCATTTAAAAAAGCCGGAAGCGCGCGAACGCGTTTCCGGATTTTGGTTAGTTTCCTGAGGACTCAAGCTCTCGACTGAGTCTCACAAACTCATTGCGATGTTCTTCGATTTGTCCCTTAGACTTTTTGACCAGGAGTTGTAGACTGAGGCCGATGCTAATCATCACGACGCACGCGATGAGATTGCTTGGCTCTAGAGCATTTTTAGTGAATAGAGCGAGTAGCGCGACCGCACCGCCGCCCAGTAACCCCAGCGAGAAAAGTTCACTCAGGGCGTTCACCCAAAGCCAGATATTCTTCCCGGTGAGGTGGTGTTTAATCAATTCGTCATTGGTCATGACGTACCCCTTTAGTTACGTGCCTTTAAAATTTATATCGTATAATATACTACATGTCAATGTTATTCGGTGTAGATGGTTTGACTTTCCAGCGTATTTCCGGTATTCTCATGCCGTTCCAACCTCAAGTCGTTTCCCTGGCAGGAAACGCATGAAATACGAACGAAGTAGGTGACCACAAGAGAAATCTGGCCGTTACCAGGATTCTCGGGAATCTCACAAGCCGCCACTGACGGTGCGAATGCACTAGCTACAAGCGGTATTTACTAACAACAAAGCTACACAAGCATTTTTTGCTGTAGTGCAGCTTTACATTAATTTGGATCGTGGTGGTTTTTGGATTTATGGTTCCAGGAATCGGCGGCGGGCTAAAGCCGCCGATTCGGAACTAAGTTCTGAATAGTCGCTACGCTCCTTTCATCACTTAATGTCACGATCATTATATAAGGGACCGTACGTAGACGAACGTCTCCTCAAGAAGATCGCCGGGAAGAAGCCCGGAGAAGGCGGTGTCATCAAGACTTGGGCTCGAGGCTCAGTGATCTCTCCAGAAATGGTAGGATTCACCTTTGGTGTACACAACGGCCGCGATCACATTGAAGTACTGGTTGCAGAAGAAATGGTGGGCCACAAGTTCGGTGAATTTTCACCAACGAAGAAGTTCTGGCGCCACGGAGGTAAGATGCAGAAGGAACTTGATCAGAAGAAGAAGGAAGCTGAAATTGCAGCTGCTAAGGCTGCTAAGGCTGCGTAATAAGACTGATATATGAAAGCAATTCTCAAAAACTATCGTCAGTCTCCACGCAAGGTTCGTCTTCTCGCAGATCTTGTACGCGGTAAAAAAGCAACTGACGCACTTACCACACTCCGTTTTGTAGACAAGCGAGCATCTGGTCCATTTGCAAAGGTGATCTCATCAGCGATTGCAAATGCCAAGCAGCATGGCGCAAAGGAAGAAGAGCTCTTTATCAAGGCTGTACAGGTCAATAAGGCTCCTACTTTCAAGCGCTTCATGCCACGAGCTCGTGGTTCTGCATCACGAATTAACAAGCGTAACAGCCACATCTCAGTTGAGCTGGGCGTAAAGAAATAAGGATATGACACACGTAGCACATCCATATATTCAACGCATTGGTGTAAACCGTGACTGGAAGAGTCGTTGGTTCACAACAAGTCCGGAGAAGTTCCGCGAATACCTCCGCGTTGATGCTGCGCTCCGCAAGATGCTCAAGACACGCCTCAAGGGTATGTCAGTTGATGCGGTTGAAATCGAACGCAGCGAAAAAGATATTCGTATTATTATCAAGACTTCACGTCCTGGTCTTATCATCGGACGAAGCGGTGAAGGTATCTCAAACCTGAAGAAGGAGATCGATCTGTTCTTGCGCAAGCAGAAGATGACCGACAAGCCTGAACTCAAGATCGATATCGAAGAGATCCGTTCACCAGAATCATCAGCTCGCATCGTGGGCCAGATGATCGCTGAAGGTCTTGAAAAGCGCATGACATTCCGTCGTGTGATGAAGCAGACCGTTGAAAAGGTAATGGCTAACCGTGACGTTGAGGGTGTACGTATCATCCTTTCTGGTCGACTCGGTGGTGCTGACATGGCGCGCAAGGAGGAGCTTAAGAAAGGACGTATTCCACTGCAGACACTCCGCGCTGACATTGACTTCGCTCGAGTTGAAGCAAATCTCCCATATGGTGTGATCGGTATCAAGGTATGGATCTACCGTGGAGAAGTATTCGCAGATCGTAAGGCAGGTCAGGAAGCACAGGAAGCACGCCAGAATCGTAATCGATAATCACTGCGTATGTTATTCCCAAAGAAAGTTAAGCACCGCAAGTGGCAGATCGGTCGAAAGAACGAAGAAAAGCTCAATCGACCAGATACCCGTGGTATCACCGTGTCATACGGTTCATACGGGCTCAAGGCTACTACTGCGTCACGTGTGAAATCAAACCAGATCGAAGCTGCTCGTCGTGTGATTTCTCGTACGATGGGTAAGACTGGTAAGTCATGGATCCGTATCTTCCCAGATCGTCCAGTAACCAAAAAGGCTGCTGAAGTACCGATGGGTAAGGGTAAGGGTGATCCAGATCACTTCGTATTCGAAGTACGCCCAGGCCGAATTCTCTTCGAGATCGAGGGTGTACCTGAAGACATTGCTCGCGAAGCCTTCCGTAAGGCAACTGCGAAGCTCCCATTACAAGCTAAGTTCGTGCGTCGCGAAGATACAAGAGTGTAAAGACACTCTTGTATCGGGTCTAATTCAAAAATGATTATGACAAAGATGGAAGACATCAAGAAAAAGTCTGATGCAGAATTGACCGAATTGGTTCAGTCTGCTCGAGAGACCGTGCGTCAGGAACGTTTTAAGGATAAGTTCAGTCGCAAGGCTAGTGTGATCCAGGGCAACAAGCTCGAGATCGCTCGCGCCCTCACTGAGCTATCTGCTCGCCGACGTAACCCACAAACTAAATAGCGTATGAGTACCGAAACAAAAAGTAACGGTCGTGTGCTCCGCGGTACAGTAGTTGCATCTAAGATGACTGACACCTGTACTGTCGCAGTAGAGCGATACGTGAAGCACCCAAAGTACAAAAAGTTCATGCGTCGCACGAAGAAGTACTTAGTGCATGACGCTGGGAACACCGCCAAGGTAGGCGACAAGGTCGAAATTGTAGAAGTTAAGCCGATCTCAAAGCGTAAAAGCTTTAAGCTCGTAACCAGCAAGTAGTATGATTCAGCCACAGACACTCGTGAAGATCACCGACAACTCAGGTGGTAAGATGGGCCGAGTCTTTAAGGTACTTGGCGGTTCAAAGAAGCGCTATGCTGAACTCGGCGAGATGGTGGTACTTGCGGTCCAGACTGCAGAACCACGCAAGCAGGTAAAGAAGAAGGATGTCGTGTACGGAGTAATTGTGCGTCAGCGCAAGCCATTCCGTCGTAAGGATGGTTCATATGTAAGCTTCGATGACAACGCCGTAGTGCTTGTCGACAAGGAGAAGAAAGAACCAAAGGCAAACCGCGTGTTTGGTCCAATCCCACGTGAGCTCGCCGAAGCAGGTTATCAGAAGATCGTCTCACTTGCCCCAGAGGTGGTGTAACGAATAATCTAAGATAATCCTATGAAGATTCGAAAAGGAGATACTGTCAAAGTAATCGCTGGTAAGGACAAAGGAAAGACCGGAACCGTGCTGATGACCATCAAGGAGACCGAACAGGTAGTCATTGAAGGTGTGCACGAAGTGAAGCGTCACCAGAAGAACCGCCGTATGCGTTCACAGGGACAGATCGTTGAAAAGAGCATGCCGATCCACGTTTCAAACGTTGCGCTCATGGAAGGTGACAAGACCGTACGTGTTGGGTACACCTTTGAAGGAGAAGGCGAGAAGCGAAAGAAGGTTCGTGTTGCACGACCAAGTGGAAAGAAAATTTAAATTAACATTTAATTTTGGAGCCTGAATGCTGAGTGAATTTCGCGAAGCGGTGGCTGCGGACGAGAGAAACGTACAGTTCGTACGATGACCGAGGACGCAGCCACCGCGAGAAAGTACCCCAGGGTATTTTCTCTTGCTACGCAATTCACCTTAAAATTCGCTGGCAGACAGCTCCCAAAATGGGTATGGAAACAGTACAGACTCAATTGAAGACAGTATTCGATTCTCTCAAGGGAGAATTCGGATACGCAAACGTTCATCAGGCACCAACGATCGAAAAGGTAGTGGTGTCTGTAGGAACTGGTCGTGTAGACGACAAGCAGAAGATCGCGCTTATCCAGGACCGTCTTGCACAGATCACTGGACAGAAGGCCGCTCCTCGAGCAGCTCGTCAGTCAATCGCATCATTCAAGCTTCGCGAGGGTGATACGATCGGCTACCAGGTAACCCTTCGTGGTGCACGCATGAATGACTTCCTCAACAAGCTCATCCACATCGCATTGCCACAGACTCGTGACTTCCGCGGTCTCAAGACCTCATCGATCGATGAAATGGGTAACTACACACTGGGTATCAAGGAACACACGATCTTCCCTGAAACTCACGATGAAGAACTTAAGGATGTCTTTGGTATGTCGATCACGATCGTGACCACTGCCAAGACCAAGCCAGAAGCAGAAGCGCTTCTACGTCATGTAGGAATGCCACTCCAGAAGGCAGACGAAGCAAAATAATTGCTTTGGAAAAGAAACGGCCGGCCCCGAAGGGGCCGGCCGTTTCTTTTCTATACATACAAAAACTCCCCCAAACTGGGGGAGTGAGAACCTGACAGGTTCTCTAGGAAAGGTGCTGTCCGACAAACCGGTCGAGGGCATGCATGAGTGACTCACGGCCACGTTCAGCGCAGCCATCAAGGAATGCGCGGTAGTCGTCGCAAGTGACGGTGTTGATGTCTTCAGGTTGCTGGCGGTCAGTCACGGTGCCAGCATGGTCGTTCTCGTACGAGCGCAGCGTCGTGTGCAAGTAGGCGAGCAGTGCCTCGGCTGTCGGATAATCCCACTGTTCTTCTCCGGGGTTCAGGCGAGGTTGGTTGCCCCACGTGAGCCAGTACTGAATGGCCGGAAGTGGTATCAGGCCAGCTTCACGGCAGCAATCCTGGATCTCTGGCGTGATGCCTGCGGTCGATGTCTCGGTGATCTGATCTGGCGGCAACGCGTTTTTAACGGGGACGAATTCCCGATTGTTTGCCTCTGAAATTTGGGTTATCCGCTCGACAGCGGGCGTACCGTCTGCCGACAGGTAACGGCTCGTTGTCACTCTCATGCCGAGCTGGTCAAACAGGTTGGGGATCTCTTTGGTCGTGTCTTCAGACATCGATTCTATTCTCCATAGTTGTGTTGATCGTCCGTAGGTATTTAAAACATTTTTTGATCCATTCCGCAATGATACAAAAACCCCGGCAAGTATTGCCGGGGTTGTGAAGGTTAAGATTCTGCTTGTTCGGTCAGCCTGATTCGCGTTTGTGCGAGGGTGCCGATCTCTGCTACAGCTGCGAAGGCTTGCTGTAGTTCATCATCAACCTTGGTGAGGTCTTTCCAGTATCCAGACAGATCTGACGGATCATTGTCTTCAAGCTGAGTACGAGCCTCGGTGATCACGTCTTCGATATGATCACCATTAGTCGGATGCCGAAGCGTTTCGATCATTGTTTCGAGGGACTGTAGATCCTGCTGCACCTTTTCAACGCGTGCCACAACTGTGGCCGGGTCGCCTGTTTGGTGCAGTGTCTCTATCACATTCTCCTCGAGCACACTCAGCTCATCGAGCTTTGCTTGCAGATCATTCAGCTTATCGCGTAGATCGCGGTATAGGGTAGACAGACTGATGAGTTCTTCTGCATCTTTTACCGCAGCACTCACATCTACTTCGAGCTGCCATACACGTGCCAGTTCTTCCGTGTAAGCGAGATACCTTTCAGCGATCAGTCCACGGACTTTGGCGACATTTTCTTCAGCGTTTCCGAGTGTCCGGAACGAAGTGCGAGATCCTTCGAGCACATCGGTCAGATCGCTCAGTACAGCGTAGACCCCGTCTTTCTCCATACGCAACTTCGGCCGCTGCTCGTTCAACAGCTTCAGATGATCGTTTAGGGTACGAGCTGCGTCGAAGGAAAAGTACCGGTCGATCACTTGCTCGCCAAGCTCGTATCGATCGACTTGCCGCCGAAAAAGTGCGGTTGCGAGAGCTCCGACGACTGTGATCAGAAAGCTAAGGAGACTCACGCCGACCCAGACGAGCATATCGCTCGGCTGGTCGGTCAGATCGACTCCCATGCTTTGCGGCAGCCAGCCGCCGAGCATATCGTAGTAGTTGCCCGTCAGAAACGGGGGGTCGACCGCGTATGTGTCGAGAGCGATCAGAACGACCATAGCGATGCTGTAGAGTCCGATCGCCAGAAAAGCCCAGGCCAAGGTCTTGGTGAGTGTGTACACACGATTCTCCTTTTGGTGGTTGCGTAAGGTGCTCAAAAGAGCAAACTGGCAAAACAATACTATGTTTTCTTAATTAATCAATGCTTTGGCATAAGTTTATGGAGATACAGAAATACTATTGACTTATGCAAAAAATTTAGTATAAATTAGTTTTAGAAGTAAGCTGGATATGCCAGCAATACACAGCAACGCTCAACCAACAAAAGGAGATGAGCATGGGGAATCCCGAAAAAAACGTGATCGACGCCGGCGACCAATTCCCGGGCGATTCGCATGATGACGAAGTTCAAAAGGGAGGCGGCGGTCGGTTTTTCTATCTGAAGGAGGCGACGACGTTCCTGATACCGGAAATGGGTGTCAGCAGTGCGTTGGTGCCGCTTCAGGTGCGGCTCAAGAAGTCGATCAGTCAGACCGGTCGACGCAATGCAGAAGACGGCGAAGCTCGCGTCTTCATCTGTGCGCAACGCACAACGCCGCTAGGTACTCCCTAGCGGTGTTTTTTTGTATAAAAAAGCCGGCGCGCAAGCGCCGGCTATGTTCAACTCTCTCACTTTGCGTGAGGTTTGATAGTCATCATCATCCCTTGCCCGAGCTCGTAGAGCGTTTCGGAAAAGATGATCTGCTCGACAGGATCATCGATTAGTTCCTGGTAGGTGATGGTCACCTCAACCCCGGCTTCATCTTTGCGAGACTGCATGCCGTGGAACTCCTGCGCTTTTGTATCGTTGCGGGTGATGGTGATCCAGCGCGATGTGCCGTCGATCTTTTCGAGTCCGAGCACGATACCAGGTTGTACCTGCTCAAGCACTTGTACGAGCCGAGCCCGACGAGCTGCGTCGAGCTCTGCGTTTGTCGGTAGGTTCGCCAGAGAATCCCTATCGACACCTGCCACTATGAGCAGGACGCCGAGAATGAATACCACCGTTAAGGCAACACCCAAAGTGGTGAAAATCTTATTCATGTGCTCTTGTCGAGTCATGTTCGTCTCCTTGGCAAAGCCAAAAGTTGCGATAGTACAGAATTTTGCTTGTAATATAATACAACTTTTTAACAAAAAGTCAATAAAATGCCCGAGCTTTTTAGCTCGGGCATTAGTCTGCGTTGTGTTGCAGAAAGGGAACTTCTTCAGCGAGGTATGGTCGTGTGCCGCTTGCGCCACCACTCCTTAAAGGCAACGATCGGTCTCCGCCACTTTTCTCGGTGTACGAGTGCTCGGCGGTGTACACCTCGTTTGAACAGATGCCATTCTGTCTGTGGGAGTCGCAGTG
This sequence comes from Candidatus Nomurabacteria bacterium, assembly GCA_020632075.1. Classification (NCBI taxonomy): domain Bacteria; phylum Candidatus Nomuraibacteriota; species Candidatus Nomurabacteria bacterium. Next base: position 976,129 of record JACKGH010000001.1, read on the forward strand.
CTCGAAAGCGTTTGACACGCATCGGTACTCGCTCCCACAGCGTGGGTAGAGCTCGATTGTTAAACCAATCTGCGATCTTTCCGAAAACCAGCTTGAGTTCGATATCATCAAGCATCGACAAGAGTCGCCACACAGCTCGGAAGACTGGCACCGCCACAAAGACCAGCACTGCAACGATCGCATCGTACACATCAAACGCATCAAAGATGAGTATGCTGGCGATGATCAGGATCGTCGCGAGTACACCGACCACGAACATGATCTGCTGGTGTTCGGTTTTGCCTCGCCACCATGCAGCCGGGCGTTCAAAAGTGTACTTTCGAAATGCTGCCGTCGCTGCTGCAGTTGCCTCTTCCTTGCCGTGCTTGATCGCTTCTTTTTCGTCTGGGTCGAGCAGCCAACGCGTAGGAATGAATAGCAGCCAGCGTAGCCACCGGATCGCAAAGGCTCTGGCCATGAGCGAAGGTGCGACTCGGGCGAGTGCAGCACCCCATTCAGGTAGGGTATCGAGCACGAATGCACGAAAGAAGGCTGGCGCCGTAAAGACGTCCCAGTAGTGATGCACTGCAAATGAGACTGCGCCAACGACACTCAATACAAGTAGTGTTCGCGGCAAAAACAACCAGGTGACTCCTCGCAGGAGGAGCTCGCGTAGTATCTGTATCATGCGTCTCTCTCCTCGAGAGTGTTTGTGAAGAACTATTATGATTATGTCACATTTTGCTAGAAAATCAATAAAAAAGCGCCCGAGCAGTCCATGCTCGGGCGTTAGTCTTTGAGGGTGATCATGATCTCGATCTCTAGCACTTCATCTATTTTTTGATGAAGGATCTCCATGAGTCGGACACGATCATCCAGATTTTTTGCGGTGTTCAGTTTTAGTTCTGCTGCTTTGGCGTGAATCTTTCTCTGGCGCAGCAGCATCGCGCGCAGATTTTTCCATTTACGTTTGACTCGCTCTTCAGGAGCGGTGAAGCGATTGCGGACATTGGCAAAGCCTCGCTCGATGCGGTCGACTAGCGCTCCGGCACCGATCCTCGGCACCACGAACCTGAACGCGCCGACCAGCATTTGCTTCAGAATTGCCAGGGGGATGAGCAGCAAGCCCAAGAAGTGCAGGCTCGGTATCGATATGATGATCGCACCAATGCCTGCTGCCACCAATATCTTTCCGGTTAGGGTGAGACTTTTCCACCAAAGAACAGGACGTTCAATCAGGTGGTACTTTGCTCGTGCAAAGACGTGTCGTTTCCGATGACGGAACCGCAGCTTGTACTCCTTCGCGAGGAAGTGTAAGCCGAGGTAGACTGCGAGCAGCCTAACCGACTTTTTCTTGGCAGCGTTTGAGATGGCTACTGCAGCTTTCGGGGCGAATTTGACCGCCAGCTTTACACCAGCCTGCCACCACTTAGGTAGTGTTTTGAGCACGAATTTCTTCAGTGCCACTCCGATGGTGGGGACGTCATAGAGCATCCATGCCACTCCACCGATGATCAAAAAGACGATGATCAACAGAATGATGCGAGGCCGCAAGAGCCAGACGATAATTCCCTCAAGGAGGGAAGCGAGTAGTCGCAACATGATTCCTCCTAAAGAGACTGTGAAGAACTATGTTTATATTATAGCATAAAAATAGAAAAAATCAATAAAAGACACCCGAGCATCATTGCTCGGGTGTTAGTCTGTCTCTTCAACAGTTTCCTGTTTGAGGGCTTTAGCTGCTTTTGCGGCGGTCTGCTTATCGCGCCAGGCGCGAATGTGTGTACGAACGACAAGACTCTTCTTGTCGAGCCAACCTTTGATCTTTTCGGTTGTGACGAAATGATGGGTGGCTAAGAAGTGAATACACCTTGAGTGTTTGACCCAGTTTGGAACAAGGTTGCTCAAAAAGGGCGCGACTCTATCGTGGACAAAGCCAGTGATTGCTGCTGACGTAAACGCCGGAGCAAATTGCTGAATGATCCAGAGGATAACGCCTGCGATGGAGCGCCAGAAGAAAAATATCGCATAGAGGACAGCTTCAGTCTTTGAAAAGTATGGACTGATAGCCAAGACGGTAAGTGTCGCCAGGGTCAGTGTCGACACGATAATCGTGCGGGTGCGCGGTGACTTCCGGCGCCACCAAAGCTGCGGCCGTCTGATCGTGTACTTGTGTGCTGCTCTGATCGCTCTGTCCTTGCTGGCCAAGATCTGTCGCTTTTCTTCGCGACTGAGATAGCTCAGTATGACAAAGGCCAGAAATGCTCGCAAATACTTCGAGGCGAGTGCTCGTGGTATGAGCGGTAAGCTCGACTTGATCGTGAGCTTGATCCACTGTGGGAAGGTCTTGGTAGCAAAGGCTTTCACCGAGGTGAAAAATACCGGGGTGAAAAGAATGTGCCAAAATGCCATGGCGACACCGACTGCGGTCAGGAAGACCGTGACCCAGATAATGCCATGGAGTGAGATTGCCCATGCTGCGATGCCCTCAAGGAGGGCAGCGATAGCTTTGCGCATGCAGCCTCCTTATAGGAACGATGTGAAAGAACCGGAAATATTATAGCACAAAAGTGAGTAAAATCAATGATATGAAGATAGCAGAATAGATGACTGAAACATTGACTTTTTTACAAAATATGTAATAATACTTCAGGTTCTTTAACGTTGCTCAAAAACCGTAGGAGGTAGCATGGCAACAGCTCAGCAAGCAGCGGCAGCACAGCCGCAGGCACGTCGCCAGGGTCCGGGAGCGATTTCTCGCTTTGTGAGAACTCCCTGGATCAACAACAAGTACTTCTGGCTTTTCGTCAGTACGCTGGTTGCGTTCGGTATCTGGAACCGGTGGAGCTTCTCGCTCACACATGCGTTCAAGGAGATTCTCATCAGCATTTACCAGATGAATGAGTCGGCCGACTGGTCGACGATCTTCTCGGCTCATGCTGGAGAGATCATGACCATGATGGGGATTCTGGGCGTCGTGCTCGGACTCTCCATCTGGTTCGTAGTCTATCAGGTGCGCAGAGAGCAGCATATGAAAGCGATTCGTGGCGCACTGTTTGCCATGTCGGTGGCTATCATGCTGATCATCTACGCCTGGAGTAAGGGGATCATTCAGGGTGAGTGGTATGACGTCTTCTTGTTGACGGTCGTCGGTATCCTCATCATCGGTCTCACTGGTTTTGGTGCCTGGATGGTCGGTATCGCGATCAATGGCCTCGATTGGGGTCATTTTGCCACCGTAATGATCGGTGGCTTGGTCGGCATGCTGATTTTCGTAGCCGCCCCATCCATGCCCATCCTTGCAGACTGGTGGTTCGAGCCGAGTCGTGAAAATATCTCGGTGTATGTACAGATCGTGCTCGTGCTCTGGCTGACTGCTGGCTTTCGTGCCAAGAAGTTCGAACTGGCAGCGACTGGTCAACGGACCATCAGTTCGTCGAGTGGCGGTGTCACTATCCAGGACTTCGGTCGTGATGCTGAGCAGGACTTGCATGCAGGTCACGATCATCATACCCACGATGAGCCGTTCGATCTGGGTAGCATCGGTCATGATCACGACGACCAGCAGCTGCTCGAAGATGGCGACATCGTTGACCAGCAGCTGCTGGATCGCGATGACGATGACGACGATCGCCGGTAACCGGTAAGGAGTAACAACCTGGCACAAGGAAGTGCCAAGCCCGTCTAAATGACGGGTTTTTTCTTGTCTCAACTTTCAGTTTAAAACAAAAAATCGCTGGCAGACGTGTGTCTACCAGCGGGTGGATATGCTAGATTCTTTCTCTTATTCCTCCACGACGACTCCTGAACGTTACAGGGATCTTCGTTTTTGGAGTAACGACTGCACCAGTGTCGCCGGGTTTGTCGGCTTCTTCGTCCATCTCTGCGAGCGTGCTTGCGAATTCCTGCAGGCCTTCAGGCAGTTTGCCGCTGGTGTCCAGCAATGCTTCCAAGACCGCGTCGCGAACCTGCAAAATAAGCGAGTCGTCAGGATCGTCGGTCGAGAGCAGGTCCCGATACAGCGCCTGGTTGAGTCTCTCGGCCTGGTCAGTGTATTGCTTCAGTACATCTCGCGCCACTGCGATAGCGTCTGCTTGACGTTGCTTCTGCCCATCGCTTGCTGCTTGCAGGTCTGCCTTAAGGCTCATGTTCTCGTTCTCCAGATTGATCATCCGGAGTTTGTCGAGCTCATCGTCGACCAGGTCACGCAGCCAGTAGCGCACGATGACGAGCACTGCGAGTGCTGCCGGTACTGCCAGGATGGTGATGGTTGCCCATGGGTGGGCGGCCAGCCAACCGAACGGATCAGCGTAGTAGGTCGACATGGCGCCGGTCACGGCATTGAACTTCTCACGGATACCAGCGATCGACACCAAGCCGAAGTGCAAGCCGATAGCGGTAGCGATAGCACCGAGAATAACGAGCAAGCCGAAATTTCTCAGAAATTTTGCCAACATGGCGTTCTCCTTCTGGGTGGGTGGAACAGTGTGTACAGCAAATGCTGTAGTTACAACTGGGCAAAATAATACCTAAAAAACTACGTTTGTAAATATTTTGAAAATAAAAAAACGACCCAAGCTCATATAGAGCAAGGGCCGTCGTGAGAAGTGTGAGGCTCACGCCCCACGTTGGACTCAGGATGTTTACCTGGCGACGATGCTTTCGGCAGTTTTCATTGCCGACCGGTATGCACGGGCAGCCAGTGCAGCCGGGGTGTCGGCGGGCAGCAGGTCAGGGTCCTGCACGATTTTGGTGAGCTTCGACATCACCTCATCGGTCATAACCTTGCTTTCCAGGTTGACGTACACGGATACCGGCGTATGCGGCACACGCACCAGGTCACCTTTACCGATCCACACCATCAGTCGATTGCCGCCGATGGTCGCATCCGCGCTGGTGTAGGCCTGATTCCCCTTTTTGTCCTTGATGCCTTCGACAGCAGACGAATCGATGGTCAGCCAGCTCAGTTGCTTGTCCTGGTTAACCAGGGCGATGAAGCCTTCGGTAGCCAGGGGATCGGGGGTCAGCACCATGCAGACCAGGTCACGCTTGCCGCTTCGCAGGCGACTCAGTTCACGAGCGACGCCGTACTCACGACCTTTTTCCTCCGGCATGTAGATCTCGGTGGAGGCAGTGATCGCGGGAATGTTGTTTCGGATCGTGTTGACAGAGAAACGTGTCCCTGAACTGGCCGTGTCAGCACTGATCTTGTAGGCCTTGTCGGGAGCTTCGGTGTCTTCGACCTCGCCCCATTCCTTCAGGCGACCAGTTGTGTTGTAGGCACAGAGCAGCGCCTCGGATCCAACGACGCCGAGCGAGGCGACAACCTCGCCGAATTCGTCATCAGCCATGGACTTGGCCACGTGTACGTCGCCCTGAGCCAGGCCGACATCGATCTCGCCGTTATAGAGTCCGTCCAGGTTCTTGCCGCTGTTGCCGTAGACCAGCTCGATATTGATGCCGACCTCGGCAGCGCGCTTCTTGATGGCTGCACCGTAGGTATTGGTGTAGGCACTGGTTTTGTTGTTACCTCCCACACCAAGCTTGACGGTCACGGCAGCAGCGGCCGAGCTGGTCGCCATATAGAGTGCGATGCCGGCAGCAATCGCGAGTTGCTTCAGGTGATTCCGCATGGATATTCCTCCGTTTTGCGGTTTACAGAAAGTCTTTGCTATTTCACGAAATAGCTTGAGTCCAATAGATTGAAATGTACTAGAGAACCCAAAGCTGCGGAGAACACTATCATACTTTAAAAAAATGTCAACCCCTTAGGAGGGGTTTGTGGTTGGGGGGGTAACTGGGCGGCGGGCGAAGCCCGCCGCCCTCTCACGAAAAGAAAACGTCACAAAACATTGACAAATACTAAATAAATGTTACTCTGTAAGGTAGGATTCTTTGTAAATTCACTATCTTTTTTACCATCGTCAAATTGACATAGGGGGTTGTTTTGGAAACTCAAAACACAAATGTAGTCGAGTCGGAGACAGAAAAGTCCTCCGAAGAGGCAGGCCTGCTGACTGAAGCCGTCGAAGAGACGAAGAGTGTCGGCTGGGTTGCGAAGGCGTACGTGGCATTGGTGGCAACTCTCACTGGTGTGGCAACGTACTATTTTGGTCCGGTCGGACTGATCACGCTGCTCCTCATGGGGCTGATGTCTCGCATCGACGCTGGTGATCCGATGTCGATGGCTATCGATAAATGGGTGTACAAGCTCATCGTGAGCACGGTCACCCTACTGCTCGTCTCTGTCTATGGCTTCTGGTTCCTGCCGCTCTTGCTTCTGCTTGGCGGTCGGAAGCTGCTCGGGTGGGTTGCTACCCTCCAGGGGCAGTTCTGGAAACTCGTGTTGATCGCGATTGCGTACAAACCGTTCCCGATAGGGCTAGCCAACAAGCTGGCCTCTAGGAAATCAGTTGAGGAGGTGTTGTTCGGTTCGCCGGCAGACGCCAAGTCATTCCTTCGCAGTGATGCATGGAATACAACGAAGGAAATGTACGACACGCTGATGCCAGAGCAACAGGGCGATCAGTCTACGTGGGCCAACGTGCTTTCGTATGTGATCGTTCTCGGTGTCATTGTGCCTGGTACTATCTGGGCAGCTGACTACCACTGGGATCATGTCCTGAAGTTCTACGATCTCCTGTCGGAGTTCGTTTCAGGCACGCTCTCGGGTATCGGCGGTGCGGTCTTGGCGATCGGCAGTGGTCATATTCTCGACCTATTTGGCGAGACCTGGAACCTGCTCAAGGTGGTAGCGACAACAATCAGTGCTTTTATCGGCCTGATTATCTTCGACTTCACGATCAACATCTTCTTGCACCTGATGATCCTCATTGGTGCGGAACGGCTTTACAGCAAAAGTGAGTCTTTCCGTAACTGGGTGCATCGGACGTTCAATCAAGTCAAGGAGCTCTTTAAGAAGAGTAAGGGTGGCATCGTGACGTTCCTCCGTCGCCAGCCTCGGCTGGTGCAAGGGGCTTTGATCGCTATGTCTGGTCCGGCAGTGCTGGTTGTTGCTATGGTCATCTGGCTGTGGCAGGTCGCAAGGCTCTTCGTCTTGAAGAAGCTGGCGATCGTGCTCATGAAACAGCCGGTCTTGAAGGCTCGCAAGAGCGAACGGCTTCGCAACTTCCTGTCAAAGCAGCGAGAAAATCTGCTGGCACGGATCAAGGGCGAATCGTCCACCAAAGAAGATGTTGTAGAACTGTCACCTGACATGCCTGCACATAGAGAAGCGGAGAACAGCTCGGTCTCGAAGTAACACTCAACGTAAACGAGAGAGAAAGTATTGTGAAGAAGCAGCCCGCGGTGGGGAACACCGCGGGCTTTTTGTTTTTGTATGAAAAATAGAAAGTGGCCAAGAGCGTTGCTCTTGGCCACTGAAGGTGCTGGTGAGGCGAAGCTGTGTTCAGCAGATCTTGTCGATCAGCTTCGATGCAGTCTCTTTGATGCTTTGGAAGGTGTGCTTGATCTTGTCGATCAAGATCTGACGCGCTTCTTCGCGGGACAGGAACTTGTCCTTGTCTGTCACGATGTCATGGAACGGCTGCTGTGCCGCGATGAGTGCAGCACGTTGTTCATCGGTGACTTTGCCGAGTGCGACCATCGCGTCTGCGAAGTTGTCTTTGCTACGGTTCTCCCAGATGTTGATTGTCTTCACAGGCGCGAGTACTGCCAGAATGGCAAGGCCGAAAATTTTGACAGAGCCGTAGAACATTGGCCAGAACGATTTGCTCAAGAGCAGCAGAAAGAAGGCCAGTAAGCCTTTCAGGCCAAACGCGAAAATCAGAAGTGCCACGAATGCCGCAGTTCCAGCCAGAATGACCTGACACTTGGTGAGGCCGTAGTACAGCTTCTTCTCGACGACAGTTGCTTCGACGGCAGAAGTAGTGTCCTGAGTGGTCTCGTCGACCATGCTTCACCTCCTCGGTGATGGTTGTTTGAAAGAATCCTGTGTAAATAATAACATAAATAACACTTTTGTCAAAGATTTATGTAAGAGTTACACCGCAATTATTTCAATTAAAAAGCTCCCAGCCGTGTGGCTGAGAGCTTTGGTTGCTTGAACCGCGAGGGTCAGAAAATCGGTGTGCTGATGCTCATTCCGACGACCCAGTGCGAATCCTCACGCTCGCGCATCGTGTACGTAGTCTCAAGGAATGTCAGCGTGGTGTCGCCGAGCGCGATGCTCGGTGCCAGGGAGAGTTCTCCGAACCAGACCTCCTCTTCGTACGTGGTGTCGTACCCGGCACGAATGCTGGGTGTCAGAGTCACGGTATCGAGCGAAAAGTCCTTGCTGACCCCACCGTGGAAGATGAAGCCGTTGCTGGCGCTGTCGTCGATGATCTTCCAGTACTCGACACCGACGAAGCCGGACATGTCCATGAAGTCATGATCGATCCGCGCTGCAGCGACGATCGCATCGCCGGTCGTGTTGTTCATGTCCGGGATGTTGAACCAGCTGACCGACAGGTCGAGCGAGGTTCCTTCGTCGATCTCGATGATCTTCCCGACGGTACCGTCGATCTCCTCGAAGTCGATGACGTCGTTGAGAGCGAACCAGCCGTTGAGATAGAAGCCGCTGTCGTGTTCGACGTATGCGTTGGCTTCTCCGAGCGGGTTGTCACGCACCTCGTAGCCGTTGTAGACGTACTTGCTCTTCCCACCAAGGGAAAGCTCTCCCGACAAATCGGCCAGGGAGGTGAGCGGTGCGAGGATGAGAATTGCAGCTGCAATGATGATCTTGTTCAAGAGCGTAGCACTCCAGTAGATTTGGGCGAAGTGCCGTTGATTACTATATAACATATTTACAAAAATCAAGTATTTGGCATACTGATACTTTACAAAACATACTTTATGTAGTTTGATCTTACCTAGATTTTACGGTATTTGCTGAAGGAGGCAATCTTGAAAGAATCACTACCTACTGTGGACAATCAAGTATTGGAAGCGGTGCAAGTTGTGAAGGAGACGTTCGCGTTTGATTTTTGGGGCACTGATGGCTCCAAGATACTGATCTGCTTTCTGCTCACACTCTTCCTGTTTATCTTGTCTGAGCCGGTGCGCGCATACCTGCGCAAACGAAACGGTGACGAGGGCAAGACGATCCGCTTGATGCAGGGGAAGGCTGGCTGGGTGTCGCTCGGGATCATCTTGGTAACATCGTACGCTGCTGCGTACTACCTCAAGAATGCGATCGATGTGATCGAGATCCCCACCTATCTACTCGGCATCATTGTCTTGGTGCGGTGGATCAACGGTATGATCCGTGGTCCGCTGCTCAAGGCAGCTAAGTTGATCTGGGATACGCAAACGAATGATCACTTGCGAAAGGTCGGCATGCTCGCCACGTATGCGGTGATATCGTTTGGGGTGTATTTGGCACTCAGTGTGCTTAGCTACAACATCCAGGATCTGGTCGATCTTGGTCTGCCTGACTGGGTAACAGCGACGGCATCGGCACTGGTATTCTTGCCGTTCTTGCAAGCGTTGGTGCAAAGTCTCGCGCTCTCCAATGACCGCAAGATGGAAGTGGGTGAGTGGGTGAAGATCGGCGACGTCGTCGCAAAGCTTAAGTGGAGCACGTTGCGTGGTTTAGTCCTTGAGGACGCGGAAGGAGTTGAGGTGGTCATACCAAACTCCATAGTGGAGAAAAGTGAATTCCGCAATCTGAGCAAGCGTAAGCGCTGGCGTGATACGTTCACGTTCTATGTCAGTGCTCAGGTGCCACCGGCCGCTCTCAGTGAACTTCGTAGCAGTGTGCTCACGCATATTGCTCAAGACTCGGAGTGCAAGCCGCAGCGGTGCTGGTTTCAGCAAGAATATCCTGGCGTGATCACGTTGCGGGTAATCGTCGATATCGAACCGCCAAGGAATGCGCCAGATCGTGGCGCTCTCCGAGACGAGAAGTACGACAAGGTATTTCAGCTGGTGGGTACGCTGATCGACTCGAGTGGTCAGGTGAACATGTTTCAACTTCAGCCACCGATCACTGGCGCACTGCCGCAATTGCCGTAAGTTCGTTTGTCGACTGTTCGACGAAGCCCCGACCACATGGTCGGGGCTTTTATATTGACAAAATTGATTTTTATAGTAATTTTTCTGCAGCGTTTGTCGCTATTTAAGACAAAAAGTACACCTGTTCATAGACATCACTGTGTAAGGAGTGTGAAATATGCGAACAGATTCAAACCCAGCCAACACGGCAATTTCGCTGACGGTGGTAGCGGTAATCTTTCTATCGATCAGTCTGAAGATCTTCGCGCCGTATCTGACCCCGGTGGTCGTTGCGGCTACGATGGGTATTCTGACCTGGGGAGCGTTCACGCGGTTGCGTGACCTGCTTGCCAGATCGCGCTGGCTGAAACCGTATTCGCCTGCTGCCGCAGCCTTCATTATCTGGCTGCTGACGACGAGTGTGGTAATCCTGCCAGGGTTCTTCCTTGGTAATTACGCACTCGTAAGCGGTATCGGTACGATTCGCGAGTTTATTGGTGACTTCCTGCTCGAGCATGAGTCGATCAATGCCTTCCTGCAAACACAGATCAGCAATCTGGTTTCAATGCTGCCTGAAGAGGTGGTGCCAACGGTGCAAGAACGTCTCGGCGAGTTTGCTACCGTCGGTGCGCTGTTCAGTGGCAAGATGGGTGGAGCCGCCTTTGGTTTCATCTCTTCGGCTTCGGTCAGTGTGCTCGGTGCGGTGGGGACACTCGCGTTCTCGCTCTTGTTGTTTTTCTTCGTACACACCGATGGACCTGCATTCCTGAAGTGGATGAACGAGAAGCTGTATCTGCGCGAGCGTGGCGATGATATGTTCACCGAGGTGGCTGGTCTGATCAAGGGCATTGTCCTTGGATCAGTACTGGTGCAGTTTATTCAAGCTTCGGCGTATAGTCTGACGCTGTTTGGCATCTCGCTGTTCGTGGACATTCCGAACCTCGGTGTGTGGATCGCAGTCATCATGATCGCAGGCACCATTATTCCGGTGGTCGCCACTGCCGGAATGGCAATCGCGGTGGGAATGCTGTTCTACTCGGGCGCATTCATCCCCGGCATTGTCGGTGTGGTGGTCATTGCGATCTTCTCTACCGTCGACGGGATCATCCGTGGCTGGTTCGTGGGTTCACAGGTAAAGATCCCGGTTTCACTGATCGTCTTCTCGACGATCTTTGGCCTCGGCTTGTTCGGATTCGTGGGTTTGATCCTTGGTCCGGCAGTTGTCGCCTTGGGTAAATCAGCAGCCGGTCATGCAACTGAAGCGTTTGCCGAGTGGCGGCAGTTCAACGCTGAACGTGAAGCAGAAAAAATGCAGATCAAAGTCGAACAGCTCGATGAGACACGCAAGCTGCGCGAAACTATGGAGCGGCTTCTGGAAGCACAAAAACAGTAACGATGTATTCGATCGCCTTGGGGTAACCCGAGGCGATTTTTTATTTATAAACATGTAAAAAGGGCGCATGCGGATGCATGCGCCCTTGGTGGTTGGAGAAATGTGAACTGATCAGGCTTGCCGTGCTACCGAAGACTTGGCCGGTTCGGCGGGCTGCAGCTGTACTTCCATGATTGGCGGCTTGTGCTTGGTGATCAGAGACAGGCTGCCACGAAGGGCCGCCAGGATACGATCGCGATCGGCAGTGATTCGTCCGAGCTTTTCGGCATCGATCCTTGCCTGATAGACGTACCAGTGTTCGTCGACTTGGATCGAGAGCAGATCTCCCTCGAGCGAGAACACGGTTACCGTTGGACGCTTGCGAAACGCACGATCACCAAGTCGCACTTCACCATCGTTCTCTTTGTCGCCTGGGTGCGCGATCTGCAGAAGCAGATTCTTGGCGTCTGCCGGCAGCATGCGCGATGGAACAGTGGTGCGGTAGGTTGTCTTGTAGGCCTGTTCGCCAACACCCCCTTCCGTCGTGACCTGCTCCTGGTCTACGAGGCCGTGGGCCGCGTTGACCATACGGGGCAGCATGGCACCGAGCTGTGCTTCGAGCACGGTGGACAATTGCGCGATGGCAGCTTCGCCAAACGGAAGTTCGGTCGGGGCTGCTGCCGGTTGCGGAATGCGGGATACGATCGACTCGATGATCTGATCGACCGGGATCGGCTTGAAGCTGGCGTCTCCCTTGGGGAGCTTGAGCGCTGCGAGGGCTGCTTCGAGACGTTCGGTCATAAGCGCCTTCGTCTCTTCGTTCCAGTTCCTCATCTCGTCTTCCAGCTGTTTGTTCCGGTCGATTGCCTTCGACAGTTGGAAGTGAAGCGATTCGTTGGAGGCGTTCAACTTTTGACGCTCTTCAATGAGATTTGCGATTCGCTCATCTGAGTCTCGTTCATTCTTGTCCATCTCCTCAGCTTGCTGATAGAGTCGCTCGTTGAGCGCCTTTTCGATTCGGCTGCTCGACACTGCGACAGCGATCAGGCTAACCACTGAGATACACACGACCAGGCTACCGAGGATGATCGTTGTGCCAGGGTGAGCAGTGACCACTTCGGTCGCGCGCTCCCACTGGTTGCGGGCAGGTTGAGTCAGTTCGGCGGTTTTCGTCTGCGCCAAGTTGATGGTATCTTGAACCGAAAGGCCCTTTTGTTTGGCGTACAGACCACCGATCAGTGCCGTTGTGATCCCTACGACCAACAGAAGCATCAATGCAAAAAAGCTTGCGAGTAGGATTCTTTTCACGTATTTCTCCTTGTATAGGAACGGGGGAGCTAAATGTCACCAAAAAGGTGGTGACGACCTGCGCAATTTTTACTGTATGTAAGGCACCTTGTCAATGTTAGGTGTGGCGCGCGAGGCTTTAGCCGAGCGCGCTTTTTCTATTGCTTTTTATACATATTCTGGTATTCTTGCCCGCAAGACGAACGGTCATTGTTCTCATATATATGAGTGACCCGACGTTGAAGGTGAACACGCATGCGTGTAAGCCGGATTTATTCACGAGTAAGTCGTCGATTCTAGGCGATACTGCTCACAATTTAATACTTGGTACATGGCTAAAAAGTCAATGATCATCAAGGCGCAACGAGCGCCTAAGTTCAAGTCACGTGTCGTACGACGCTGTACACTTTGTGGACGTCCACACGGCTACCTTCGTGACTTCGGCATGTGTCGTATTTGCTTCCGTGAACAGGCACACGAAGGACATATACCAGGCGTAAGGAAATCATCATGGTAGGCGATACTATTGGCGATCTCATCATTCGCCTGAAGAACGCCGGTGCAGTGAATAAGGATACTGTTTCAGCTCCGTATTCAAAGCTCCGTTTAGCAGTTCTCACAAAGCTTGCAGATGCTGGCTACATTGAGTCAGTAACTGAAAAGGGCAAGCAGGTACAAGAAAAAACCCTCGAAGTGACACTTCGCTACGAGAATGGTTCACCACGCATCAGCGGCGTGAAGCGTATCTCAAAGCCAGGTCGACGTCTCTACACGAAGGTGACGGATCTTCATCCGGTTAAGTTTGGAAAGGGGCACATGATCCTCTCAACTCCAGCAGGTATCCTCACCAATGAGGAAGCCAAGGAGAAGAAGGTGGGTGGTGAGCAGCTTTTCATTATTTGGTAAGCGTATGTCACGACTAGGAAAACAACCAGTGGCCATCCCAAGCGGGGTTGAGATCAAGCTTGAGAATGGTGTACTGACAGTGAAAGGTCCAAAGGCGACACTTTCACGACCAGTGCGTGAGCAGGATGTGACTTTCACGATTGAAGGAAACACCATCACGCTTGAACCAACCAAGACCGAAGCAGCTCCAGCAATGTGGGGGACCTATGCTGCGCACGTGCGCAACATGATCACTGGTGTTACTGAAGGATACGAAAAGATCCTTCAGATCGAAGGTGTGGGGTACCGCGCTGAGGTAAAGGGTAACGAGATCGTCCTCAACGTAGGATTCTCACACCCAGTACCACTCACTATTCCAGAAGGAATTTCTGCAGAGGTAGTGAAGAACGAGATCAAGCTCACTGGATCAGACAAAGATGCACTCGGACAGTTCGCTGCCAACGTGCGTAAGGTGAAGAAGCCTGAGCCATACAAGGGTAAGGGTATTCGCTACCAGGGAGAATTCATTATTCGCAAGCAAGGTAAGAAGGCTGTATAGGCTACTCATATATGGAAAAGTCACAATACAAAACACAGATGCGTGCCAAGCGACACAATCGTTTGCGTCACAAGGTATCTGGTACAGCTGCACGCCCTCGCTTGGCTGTATTTCGTAGCAATAAGTTTGTGTACGCACAGCTTATTGATGACACAGCAGGAAAGACCATTGCGTCTGCAGATTCTCGCAAGGGTGCAAAAGGCACCGCAGTAGAGAAAGCAAAGGCAGTTGGTACTGAGATCGCAAAGAAGGCAAAAGACGCAAAGATCGAAACAGTAGTCTTCGACCGCGGTGGCTTCCAGTACGCTGGAATTGTCGCTGCACTCGCAGACGCTGCTCGTGAAGGAGGACTCCGCTTCTAGATAGTGCGGAATATTACTAAAATCTAAACATTGCAAAATGTCAGAAAAAGAACAGCAGGAAGCTACAACTGACGTGAAGTCAGATGCTGCTACTACAGCAGCTGCTCCAACTGAAAAGGGAGCTACCGATGCACCGGCTGCCGAAGGTGATCAGCGTGGTCCACGTCGCCGTGGTCCAGGTGGTCGCCGCGGTGGAAATGATCGCCGAGGTGGACGTCGTCCACGTCGCGGTGGTCGTCCCGAGCGAGTGCGTCCAGAATTTGATCAGAAGATCGTCAGTATCCGTCGAGTTACTCGTGTGATGGCTGGTGGCCGCCGCTTCTCATTCTCAGTATCAATGGTGATCGGAGACAAGAAGGGTAAGGTTGGTGTTGGTATCGGTAAGGCCGGTGACACACAGCTTGCGATCGAAAAGGCAGTACGCGACGCAAAGAAGAATATGATCGTGGTACCAATGGACAAGGATGCACGCATCCCACACGATGTACACGTGAAGTATGCATCATCAGAAGTGATGATCATGCCAGCACCAGGTCGTGGACTCGTCGCTGGTTCGTCAGTACGTACTGTACTTGAACTCGCTGGAGTAAAGGATGTAACTGCAAAGATCTTCTCTCGTTCAAAGAACAAGCTTAACAATGCTCGCGCTGCTGTCGAAGCGCTCAAGCAACTTAAGAAAGGCTAGTCTATGCAACTTCATGAACTTCAGCCAAGCACCCCGCGAAAGAGCGCAAAGCGCATCGGTCGTGGTGGAAAGCGAGGCAAGACCTCAGGAAAGGGTCACAAGGGACAGAAGGCACGAGCTGGTAACAGCATGCGCCCAGAAATGCGTGACATCATCAAGAAGCTGCCAAAGCTCCGTGGTCATGGTAAGAACCGTGCTCGTACTGTGAATGCAGAAAAGGTGCGACCAATGGTAGTAAATCTTGCTGCGCTCGAAACAGCCTTTGAAGCTGGTGCAACTGTTACGCCAAAGACACTCGTGTCTGCTGGTGTGATCACTACCAAGGCACGATGTGCTCCAGCAGTGAAGATCCTTGGTAACGGTGAACTTAAGAAGAAACTAGTTGTAGAAGATTGTCAGGTTTCAGGTTCTGCCAAAGAGAAGATTGAAGCGGCTGGCGGGAGTGTGAAATAAGCGATAAGATACAGCTTATGCAAACATTCCTTCACAAACTCAAAGTAATCTTCACTGAACCAGCTATCCGTAACCGTGTACTCTTTGTGCTTGGTGCGTTGGTAGTCTTCCGTGCACTTGCTTCGATCCCGATCCCGGGCATCAATCAGGCAGTGCTCCAAGAGTTTTTTAACAACAACCAATTCTTTGGTCTGTTGAACATCTTTTCAGGTGGTGGACTCACTAACCTGTCGATCGTGATGCTTGGTGTTGGTCCGTTTATTACGGCATCGATCATCATGCAGCTTTTGACGGTAATGTCGCCAAAGCTCAAGAGCCTCTACACTGAAGAAGGAGAGGCGGGGCGTGCACGCTTTACACAGTACAGCCGTATGCTCACTTTGCCACTTGCGATCTTGCAAGGCTTCGGTTTCCTTACTCTTTTGCAGAGTCAGGGAGTGATCACAGACCTGACTCAGTTCCAGATGGCAACAAACATCATACTGATCGTAGCTGGTTCAATGCTCCTCATGTGGATCGGTGAGTTGGTAACTGAGTACGGTGTTGGTAATGGTGTGTCCATCATTATCTTCGCTGGTATCGTGGCAACTCTGCCATCGACAGCGAGTCAACTCTTATTCGGATATCAGGCTACAGAGCTGCCGTTCTATGTTGGCTTTGGTGTTGTCGCTCTTGCGATCATCTACGCTGTCGTGGTCATGACTGAAGCAGAGCGACCAGTGCCGATCACCTATGCGAAGCAGAGTCGTGGGGGAGCGACCTATGGAAAGAGTCAGTCATACCTGCCAATGCGTCTCAATCAGGCTGGTGTGATTCCGATCATTTTCGCCCTCTCGATCATTCTCTTCCCGCAGATGGTGCTCAATATCTTGTCAGCGATAATGACTGGTGAGCCATGGGTAGAGACTGCAACGCTGATGGTGAACAACTTTATGGCTAATCAGTGGGCATACGGAGGCGTCTACTTTGTGCTCGTGTTCCTCTTCACCTTCTTCTACACTGCAGTCACCTTTGACCCAGATTCTGTGGCAAAGAACTTGCAGCGAAGCGGTGGATTCATTCCTGGTATTCGTCCAGGCGGACACACAGCAGAATACCTTGGTAATCTCGTTACCCGACTTACCTTGGTGGGTGCGCTCTTTCTTGGTGCGATCGCGGTACTCCCAGTGGGTATGCAGATCGCTACCGGTAAGCCACAGCTCGCGATCGGTGGTACTGCGGTACTCATTGTGGTATCGGTGGTGCTTGACCTGATCCGTCGACTCGACGCACAGGTATCGATGCGGGAGTACTAAACTTAAATGTAAAGTTTCAAAAAGACCCTTTCGAGGGTCTTTTTGTTTTACCGGCCGGGTCCCCTTCGGGGACCCGGCCGGTTTTTAGCCCGGATCACATGCTACACTTTAGGGAGTTATTTCTAACGCAATACATCCATGTTTTCATTTATTCTTTTGATCGCGCTGGTGGTCGTTTGGATCAAATTCGACCGACGCATCGAGCGCCTCGAAATGCTCTTGCGCCAGCGTGGTAATGCTCCCACTGAGCAGGTGCCAGTACCGCGTCCGATGCCGACGGCAGAAACTGCATTTACTCGCCGCCTTTCAGAAGAGGAGATCAGTGAATATGGCCCAACGATGTATGAGCCAAGTGGTCCTTCTGCGATCAGCCGTTTTATTGACTGGGTCAAGAAAGACTTCATGGTGAAGTTGGGGGCATTTCTCCTACTCCTTGCGTTCGGCTGGTTTGTGAGTTACGCGATCATGGAAGAGTGGATCGGTCCAGCAGGGCAGATCGCACTTGGTTTGCTGGCCGGAGTATTCTTTCTTGGTCTGGGTGTGTGGCGCATCGAGTCATACCGACACCAGGGAGGGATCTTCACGGTGCTTGGCGCTTCGATCGTACTCTTTACTTTGTTTGCAGCTCGTGAGATCTATGACATGTTCACGCCAGCGTCGGCACTCTTTGTGATGTTCATGGCAGTCGTGTTTGTTGCGTTTGTGAGTGTGCGGTATCAGAGTGAGAAGTTGGCACACGCTGGCCTGCTACTGGGTAGTGCAGCACCACTCTTTACTGGTGTGCTTGCTGACGCGCCGACACATTTCATGTACTTACTCATCGTGGCCCTTGGTAGCTTGTGGGTGGTCTGGAATACGGGTTGGACACGACTTATTCTTGTATCGCTCGTGGTCACGTACTTCTACAGTGTTGCATTTATGATCGATGGATTCCGAGCCGATCGCGACGTTGTCCTGCTATTCTCATTTATCTTTGTCAGTATGTACTTTGCTGCCAACATGGTCAGCTTGGTTCGTCGACATGTCGAAGGAGTGAAACATATGCTCACTCACACCCTTGTCGCGCTCGGTACGGCCATCTTCCTCTTTACCTGGATCGAGGTGGCAGTGGATGCTGAGTGGAAGAGTATTCTGTATGTTGCTTGGGCAATGATCTTTGCGGTCGGTACGTACATTGTGTATTCGTTCACTGCCAACAAACCAGCTTTTTACCTCTATGGTGCGACAGCAGCAGCTCTCATTGGGGTAGCGACCGCGGCTGAGCTCGATGGGCCAGTCCTGACGCTCGCGTACCTCTTCGAGATCTGCGTGCTTCTTCTGGCTGCTGGACGACTCGGTCTTCGGGCTCGGACCCTGTCTCGTATGAGTCTCTTGCTGACGGTGCCAGTGCTCTTATCGCTTGAGAGCTTTGGTTCATCAGCGTGGCGACAGGGTGTTTTTCATGAAGATTTTGTAGTGCTTGGCCTCACGATGTTTGTGCTTGGTACTATCGGATTATTGCTCCATGCCAAGAGTGCTGAAGCCGAAGACGAAGTTGCTTTGATCACTGCACAAGGTCACTTGGCCGTGTCTGGGCTCTACGCCACAGCACTCGTTTGGTTGATATTGCATGCTGCTGTTGCCTCTGATGATCTGGCAACTATGCTGTCGCTCATTATCTACACCGTGGTGGGTATTGGACTGTTCGTGGCAGGTACCGCACGATCGATTGATTGGCAGCGATTGGTGGGGAGTATCCTGATCGGCTTTGTGGTGTTGCGGTTGTTGTTTGTTGAGGTGTGGGATATGAATCTTGAAGGACGTATCATCACCTTCTTGATCATCGGTGTGCTGCTGATCTCGACTGCATTCTTACATAAGAATCGGAAGCAGACAGATGACGTAATTGTGAGCGAGTAAGTATGATCACTATGTTTCAGAAAAATATTGTCATCACAGGATCACTCCTGTTTGTCGTACTTGGTCTTGGACTTTGTACCGCAGAAGCGCGGACACCACAGATTGCAGAGATGGAGGAAGCACCCGAAACCGCCTTTATGAAAATGATCCCGGTGCCAGCTGTTGATGTGGTAGTGCCGACTGTCGTCGAAGTGCCGATCGGCGAGCGGGTCTGGGATGATGAGACTTTCTTAGTCAAAGAGCGAGCAACCGGGCGATATATTGGTTCATACTTGTCGTCGAAAACAGCAGTTGGTCTCACGCCAGTGTCAGTCAGTAGTGTGCCAAATGTAACTTCAGTGAACCGGCTAAATGATGGCAAGTTGGATACCTTTACTGACTTTGATCTGCCAGCCGAAGGGGTGGGACAGGTGTCACTTACACTTAGTGCAAACAGCCCGATCACGTCATCACAGTTACGATTACGACTGGCACAGTATGTAGCTCTACCACTTACGGTGCAGGTGCAATACCAACGTCCTGGTGAGGATACCCTGCAGACGGCAGTTGCAACCACACGTATGACTGGTACGACCGTGACCTTTCCCGAAGTAACTGCAACTCGATTTGTCGTTACCTTTACCTACGGTCAGCCACTGCGCATTACTGAACTATCGTTCGATCAGAAGAATGCAGCTGTTACAGAAGAACAACGACTACGCTTCCTGCTGCAGCCGGGGGAGGACTATGATATTTACTACGATGCCGATCGCTCAGTACGAGTATCAACGAGTGAGGTTGGTAACTTGTACAACGATAAGGAGGTGCTCTTGGTGTATGGCGGCTCACCTCGGGCTAATCAGCTGTATGTACCAGCTGACAGTGATGGTGATGGGGTGCGTGATACATTTGATAACTGTGTACAGATGTCGAATGAAGATCAGGTTGATATCGATGGTAATGGCCGCGGAGATGTGTGTGATGATTGGGACCGAGATGGTCGTCTGAACAGTGCAGATAACTGCGTGAATGAGCCAAACCGAGATCAGCGAGATGAAGATCATGATGGTATCGGAGATGTGTGTGATGAGGAAGAGAGTCGCTTTACCGAAGCAAATCCGTGGGTGCCGTGGGTCGGTATCGGATTTGCAGGGTTAGTGCTGTTGCTACTCTTCACGTTGGTTGCTAAGCGGCCGGCTATACAAGCTGGTGAGGAAAAGAGAGAGGGAGAATAAGTGGAACTAAAACTGGCCGGGCCCCGAAGGGGCCCGGCCAGTTTTAGTCATGGACAAACCACCTTATTTGTGGTTTTCTATCTACGGAAATAGTAGTTTCAGTGTGGAGAGTACCGCTGTGTACAAAATTATAATCACTGCAAAACCAGCCGGTCACGCCCTCTTGTATGAGCGTCTTGGCCGGTCTGGTCGTCGGAAGCGAGTGCGCGCGTATGAGGCGATCGTAAGTATGCCGGATGGCACACAACACTCGTTCATGTTCACGCGTGATGTGTCCGATATAGTCTTTGGTGGTTTGCGGCAGCATTTCGGAGTAGGAGGTGAATGTCCGCCGAATCGAATTGACCTTCCATACACTGGCGTGCTGCATCGATCAGCGAACATTCCGTTCGCGATCAAGTTGTTTGATCAGCCAGATCAGACATTGCTTGGTGCTGGTGTGGTGGTGCGTAGGAATCTGTTGATCCATCATGGTCCTGCTCGGAGCGAGGGATGTTTCACGATCGCTGGTGGCAAGAGGCACTTCAAACGGTTCAGGAGGCTACTTGAGCCCATACTGCACCGAGGTGTTCATATCGAAGTCGTTGTAGAACCAAGAGACAAGTAAAAAGCCGGCCCATATGGAGCCGGCCCATTTTAATATTGATTCTTTAAAGAATATCCGAGTGGTACCTCGTGTCGTCGCGGTTCCCACACTTCTGCATCAAGCCATTCCTTATAGGCATCAAAGATAGCGATCGCTACCGACTGGACATTTTGACGTGAAGTATCGAGCACGAAGTCAAAGTGATTGGTGTCGTACGGATCGACACCATAGAGTCGTTTAAAACGATTTTGTTCGGTGAGCATTCGTTCTCGTACTTGTCGTGATACGGTGCCGAGAGAGGTGCTGCTTGTACCGACCGCCGAGCGGCTGGCGTTGGTCACGGCGTCTTTGAAGATGCGCGCGGTGGCGAGTTCGATATCGAGGTCGAGGTACACTTTGAATGATTCAGGGATCCAGTAGAAGCCAAGACGTGAGTCCACGATGATATCGTCCTTTTCGCGAAGTTTGCGAAGGGACTCGTCGACCTGATGGTCCATTTCATGGTTCTCAACTGCGCGCTTATTGTACTCCTCAAGAGTCATTTTTTTCTTGGTGAGGATCTGTCGAACGAAGTCACCGGAAGAGTGTCGTGTGTAGCCAAGTAGTTCTGCCACACGGTCGGCAGTAGAGGACTTACCGCTACCAGGCTTGCCAGAGATCGTGATGATGTGTTTCTTTTCCATGCAGAGTATAAGCATACCATGAACGAAACCTGATCATACAACTATTGACAGATTATAGAAATGCGTGTTTACTATTTTCAGTGGCCAGTCGGCCCATCTGTACACTCACTACTTTGATGATCTTGGAGGTATATCATGGCTCTGGCCAAGAAACTGATCGTTGCTCTGTTCGCAGCTTCGCTGCTCGGCCTCGGTGGCTGCGCCACTGCGGAAAAAGGCTGGGACAAGACTAAGGCTGGTTTTAACAGCGTCAAGTCTGGTATCAGCAAAACCTTCTCTGGTTCTGGTTCCACGTCAGGAATCAAGACGCCGTGGAGTGAAGCGAAGAAAGGTATCGTCTGGCCCTGGGACGCACTCCGCGACACCAAGTCGCAGGATGCCTACCGTCGAGGACTGACACCTGCCGAAGCGGCAGCAGAAATGGGACGATGAGTCCAATGATGCACGCGCTGTGGTTTTACACCACAGCGCGTTCCATGTTTAGAGTAAAATAACCAATAAAATAAATTGCATTCACTCGCAAAAGTTGGTACTCTCCCTACATCTATGGAACATAATACGAAGTATCTGAGTGTGGTCTTGATGGGAAAGATCGCGTCGGGTAAGGGGACACAGGCCTCTGAAATTGCGCACGAATTTGGTGGTGTCGTGTACTCAAACGGGAACAAGTTGCGCGAGGTCATCCAACACCCAACACCGTTTGGCCGCAAGATGAAAGATATGTACGAGGAAGGCTATCTTATGCCAGAGTGGGTAGCTTCGTATTGGATGACACATGCGCTCGTATCTCAGTATGAGAACGAACGGGTGATCTTTGAAGCAGTGGCGCGCAAGCCAAACGAAGCAGAGCTCTTCCATGAGATCCATGAGTGGGTAGAGCGACCATATATTGTATTCAACCTAGATGTGCCTGATGATGTTGTGCGAGAACGAAGCTTGAGTCGTGCGCGTGACGTGGTGGATTCCGCCGAAAAGATCGAGAAGCGACTTGATGAATACCGCACGTACACCACGAAGTCGATCGAGTTCTTCCGTGAACAAGGCACCTTGATCGACATTGATGGAACACTATCTCCGGAAGAAGTGAAGCAACACATTTTTAATCATTTGCAGCAGTAGCGATAATATATGCAACCAACAACCGTTATTTTTATTGGTCCACAGGGAAGTGGAAAGGGGACTCAGATCGAGCTTTTGTATAAAGTGATGACCGAGAAAGACCCGGCTCGTCGAGTGGTAGATATCCAAACCGGTCGCCGGTTTCGTGCACTAGCTGCAAAGCATGAGACCTTTGCTGAACGAAAGATCAATGCGACGCTCGACTCTGGAGTGCTTCAGCCAGACTTTTTAACGCACGTACTTTGGGGACAGGCGATGCTCGATCAGTTGGACGCAAAGAGTCACTTGCTTATTGATGGTTTTCCACGCACGGTGCCACAAGCAGAAGTGCTTGATGACGCGCTTGCGTTTTTTGAGCGTGATATGCTTCATGTGATCAATCTCGACACGCCGGAAGAAGTCGTACGGAAGCGCATGTACGAACGGGCGCGAGCAGATGACACTGATGAATCGATCGAAGAGCGCCTGCGGTGGTATCGTGAAGAGACGTTGCCGGTGCTTGACTACTACCGGGTGCGGCCAGACACTGAAGTGCATGATCTCGAAGGGACTGACACAATTGAAGGTGTGCACGCACAGATCTTGACTGCGCTCAAGTTAACCTAAAACATATGATTACCAAGAAAACTCCAGAAGAGATCGAGACCCTTAAGGAAGCGGGATCTATTCTTGCTAAGATCCTCAAGGGTGTGGCTGCCGAGATCAAACCAGGTGTAACTACCTTGTCGCTAGATGATCGTGCGATGGATTTGGCTGAAGAGTACGGGGTTGAGCCGGTACTCCTCGGCTATCATCCCGGATTTGCGGATCGTCCGTATCCAGCAGCGATTTGTGTGTCGGTGAACAACTGTGTCCAGCATGGTATTCCGTCTGAAGATTTCGTGCTCGAAGAGGGCGATGTGGTGAACATCGACATGTCGATCGCACATAAGGACATGATCGTTGACTCAGGACTCACTGTCGGAGTGGGGGAGATCAGTGATGAGGCGCGCAAACTACTAGCTGTCACTGAGGAGGCGCGAGCGATCGGTATCAAGGAAGCAAAGCCGGGTAATCACATTGGTGATATCAGTGCCGCGATCCAGAAGCATGTGGAGTCGCGTGGTTTCTCGGTCGTGCAGGTGCTCTGTGGTCATGGGGTTGGGTATGCCGTGCATGAAGATCCGACGATCCCAAACTACGGCAAGGCTGGAACTGGTCCGCTTATCGAAGTGGGGCATGTGTATGCGATCGAACCAATTGTAAATATCGGCAAGCCCGATGTGGTATTTGATGATGAAGGTGATGGCTACAGTGTATATACGACTGACGGTAGCTGGAGCGCACACTTTGAACATACGGTAGCGATCACTGAGGATGGTCCGCTCATTTTGACTAAGGAATAGAAAAAGCGGCGGGCCCCAAAGGGGCCCGCCGCTTTTTCACTCAACACCAAACTCACCATGAAAAACTACCAAAGCTACTCTGGTCGCGGCATGGATATTGCCGAAAATCGCGCCGACGATCTCGATCGTCGATCCTTGGCGTATTTGGCAGAAAAGGACGATCCGTATGTGTTTGAGCTTGGTAGTGGATCCGGTGGACAGGCAGTGCGCATGGTAGCAGCAGGCGCGTGCGTCGTGGCGCTTGATGTGCACGACTTCACGAGTGACTATCAGGCAAAGCGATCTATAAAAAACATCGACGCAGCAAGACTCCGGTTTATCTCGGCTGACATGCGTCATGCGCCACAGCTGTTCAAGGGCATATCATTTGACGCTATCATTATGCAGCGCGTCATTCACTATCTTTCTTATCAAGAGGCACTGCAGTTACTCAGCGAACTCCGCGCGCTGACGTCTGGGTCATTATTCATCTCTGTCACCGGTCTTGATTCGATGGTTGGAGATTCATACCCGCTTCGAGATGAGCC
Organism: Candidatus Nomurabacteria bacterium; assembly: GCA_020632075.1. Classification (NCBI taxonomy): domain Bacteria; phylum Candidatus Nomuraibacteriota; species Candidatus Nomurabacteria bacterium. The sequence goes on from JACKGH010000001.1 coordinate 1,000,415, forward strand.
GCTAGAGAGTCGATTCGGGAAAGTGACAGACCTCGGACAAGATATGTTTGGTATTACCGAACCAATTTGTCTCTATACCGAAGTAGAATTTACGTCACTTCTTATGGAAGCTGGCTGGCAGGTTGAAGACTGCTGGACATCGGCGTTTGGGAATCATAAGGCAGTTTGTCGTTAAAAGAGGTGCGTTTTCTACAGTTTTTGCTATACTGCGGCCACTAATTTCAATAGAAATATTATGTCAAAGAAACCACAGCAGGAGCGATCACTGGTCCTCCTTAAGACCGACGCAGTGCAGCGTAGTTTGGTCGGTGAGATCATCAAGCGCTTCGAGCAGACCGGTCTCAAGATCAGCGCAATGAAGATGCTTAATGCAACCGAAGCACAGCTCCTTGAGCACTACAACAAGGACGATGCATGGTATGAGAAGAAGGGTAAGGGTATTGTAGAAGACCTCAAGGCGCAGGGTCGTGAAGTTGAAAAGGAGCCGATCGAGTACGGCAAGGACATCATTCGTACGATTGTGCACTACATGCAGGCAAGTCCAGTGGTAGCAATGGTACTTGAAGGAAACATGGCAACTGCGGTGGTGACTAAGATCGTTGGTACAACCGAACCAACCACTTCAGATGTTGGTACGATCCGTGGTGACTACACCCTCGATTCATTTGCACACGCGACCTACGAAAACCGTGCCGTACGAAATCTCGTACACCAGTCAGAATCTCCAGAAGAAGCAGAGCGCGAGATCAAGATCTGGTTCAAGCCGGAAGAGATCATGGAGTACACCACTGCGCAGGAACGCATCCTCTACGATGTGAACCTTGATGGGAAGGCGGAGTAGAAGTAGTTGAAAGCGCCGGGGACACTTTTAAAAAGTGTCCCCGGCGCTTTCTTAGTGACTGCGTGGGTTGTGCTTTGACAAACTTTTGCAACGGGACTACCATAATAGATGCAACCATATACGTATGTTCTGATTACATATGTATCGGGCTGCCCAAAGTCGTGGCCGGTGCCGAGAACTCGTAAGAGATTTCGAATAATCTGACCAGAGCAGGCGCCCACCTGGTGTTTTGCATCAGGAGCATACGCGTGGTTGCATGGAAAAGACACCCCCTCCAGGGTGTTTTTTCCTATCTGCATGAGCGATTTCTTGTTACTATACTTACATGGTTCACGGTATCGTAATTCTGTTTTTGGTCTTAGCGACTGCTTTTGCGGCGGCACACGCTGCAGCGGTCTTCGCATCTCTCTATTGGTACTACTGGTGGTTTGATGTGGTGATGCACTTCTGGGGTGGCACATTGATCGCGCTCGGACTATTTTCGTTGTCGACCTTTTCCCGGCTTCATTTTAAGCCGACGTTACCGCTTCTTTTGGCCACACTCCTTGTGGTAACGCTGTCGTGGGAGGCATTTGAGTTGGCTGCAGGTTTGTGGCAACCAGCGACCTATCTGGTCGATACGGTCCAAGACATCGTGATCGGTTTTAGTGGGGGATTACTCGCATATGCGGTTTTGCGTCGCTATACAATAAACTAACTATGAGTGCGACAATTGGTTTTTATGGTGGCGTCGGCAGTGTGACTGGCGCTAATTTCATGCTTGATACAGGCAAGCTCGCGGTCTTGGTAGACTGTGGTTTAGAACAAGGTGATAAGTTTGCGGATGAGCGCAACGCAGAAGCGTTTGTCTATGACCCAACGCACGTCGATGCACTTTTTGTGACTCACGCGCACGCTGATCATATTGGACGTATCCCGAAGTTGGTACGAGAGGGATTTCGAGGAGCGATCTATTCAACTTTGCCGACCAAGGAGCTGGCAACGATCATGTTTGATGATGCCCTTCACATCATGGAGTACGAAGCGAAGAGAGATAAGCGTCAGCCGATCTATAGTCAGACTGATATCGATACAGCGTTGTTGCTCTGGAAAACTGCTGACTATCACGAAGAGGTTGTGTTAAAGGATGATGTCACCGCCACACTCACCAATGCTGGACATATCCTTGGTTCTGCAATGGTGCAGTTCACTCGGTTTGGTAAAAAAGTCGTGTTCACGGGTGATGTCGGCAATGTGCCGCAGCCACTGATGGATCGACCCGAGGTGCCTGAGAAATATGATTACATGGTGATGGAGAGTGTGTATGGTGACCGGGTGCACGAAGAAGTGGAAGAACGTACGGCGATCCTCAAACACTACATTCAAGAGACGATTCGCAAAGAGGGAACACTCATCATTCCTGCATTTTCGCTAGAACGCACCCAAGGCATACTCTTTGAGATAAACAACATGGTGGAGTCTGGTGAGATCGACCCGATCAAGACCTATCTAGATTCACCACTGGCGATCCGGGTCACTGACGTGTACAAGCATGCTGCCGATCATTTTCGACCCGAAGTACAAGAACAGATCGAAGCCGGCGATGATATCTTCTCGTTTGAGGGGTTATCATTCACCGAGACAGTGAAAGAGTCTGCAGAGATCGCACGCTTTGGCGGGCCGAAGATCATCATCGCCGGCTCAGGGATGAGCCATGGTGGTCGTATTCGCGAGCATGAGAAGCAGTTCTTGGGTGACCCCAATACCACATTGCTATTGGTGGGGTATCAGACGGTGGGGAGTATTGGGCGTTTACTCCAAGATGGCGCCAACCAAGTTTGGATTGATGGTATGCAGGTGCGTGTGAAGGCGCAGATCGCAACTATCCGTGGATACTCTGGTCACGCAGACCGTAACCAACTCATCGACTTGGTATACGCCGGCACCCAAGACTACCAACCGAAGCAGGTTTTTGTGACGATGGGAGAAGAACGCGCGTCACTTTTTCTCACCCAGCGCTTGCGGGATTACCTTGGGGTGAATGCGATTGCTCCAGAGGCAAACTCGGAAGCTGAGATAGACTTCTAAAAGAGAAAACGCGGGCCCCGAAGGGCCCCGCGTTTTCTCTTTTACATACTTCCATTTCTACAACTCTTCGCCAATCGCGAGCAGACGATTGTACTTCGCGAGTCGCTCACCACGAGAGAGGGAGCCAGTCTTGATGCATTCAGCGCCCGTACCGACGGCGAGATCAGCGATGAAGTCATCGGTCGTCTCACCCGAGCGGTGTGAGACGATCACGCGGATACCATTCTCCTGTGCCATGCGGATACATTCAAGCGTTTCGCTCAAGGTGCCGATCTGATTAACCTTGATCAAAATGGCAGTACAAGCCTTTTCTTCAATCGCGCGCTTTAGGCGCTTTGGGTTGGTCACGAGCAGATCGTCACCAACGAGCATCAGGTCTGACTCAAGCTTGGCAGGATGTGACGCGATGGTGAATTGCTTTGCTTTCGGCAGCACCTCGACCATCTTGGTCCACTCAGCCCAGTCATCTTCATGGAGTCCGTCTTCGATCGAGATCACGTGATACTTTTCCTGCCATGATTCATAGTGCTTAACGAGCTCTTCGGCCTTCAGCGACTGACCTTCAGGACTGAGGTCGTAGAGACCAGTTTCCTTGTTGAAGAATTCACTCGCGGCAGTGTCGAGTGCAATGGAGACTTCGATGCCTGGCTTGTAGCCAGCAGCTTCAATGGCTTGGAGCAGGTATGAAAACGCTTCGTCGTGGTCTTTTACACGCGGCGCAAAACCACCTTCGTCGCCGACGCTAGTCGAAAGGTCGGCTTTGGCGAGGAGTCCTTTAAGAGTATGGAAGATCTCTGCGCCAGCGCGAAGCTGCTCCTTGTACTCAGCGATGCCGTGTGGGACGAGCATGAATTCTTGGCACGACAAGCCAGAATCGCTATGGACTCCACCATTGAGGACATTGAACATCGGCACTGGAAGGGCAACTTTTTGCTTGGTGCCAAGGAGGGTGTTGATGTGCTGGTAGAGCGAGATGTTAGTATCGAGCGCATGCGCGCGAGCGACGGCAAGTGACACACCAAGGATCGCGTTGGCGCCGAGTCGTCCTTTATTTTCTGTACCGTCAGCATTGATCATTTTTTGATCGATGGCAGCTTGTTCGCTGGCATCCATGCCAATCACCGTTTCTGCCAACACGGTATTTACGTGCTCAACAGCCTTTTGTACGCCTTTGCCCAGGTAGCGACTTTTGTCACCGTCGCGTAGTTCGACTGCTTCGTGAGCGCCAGTCGAGGCACCAGATGGCACCATAGCAGAAGCAACTGTGCCGCTTTCGAGGGTGATGATTACTTCGACGGTAGGATTGCCGCGGGAATCAAGGACCTCTCGTC